>DASPKT010000148.1:0-3863 GCA_035627915.1 Azospirillaceae bacterium | reverse complement strand
TCATCGAAGCTTCCTGAGAGCGCTGCTTGCAGCGTGGCGAAGCTCCCCGCATCCAAGAGCTCCGAGACGGGACGCTCCAGCACCTCCGCCGGCGAGAGCCCCAGCAGCGGCGCGAGACTCGCGCTCACTTGGCTTACCGTCAGATCTGGATCGCGCAGTGCGAAGAGCACGCCGTGCGGCTGTACGGCCCCCGGAATGTGGATGGGCTCGCGGTCGCAGATGCTGAGGTCCAGCGGTTCCACCGGCTTGTTCATCGTCTCCCCCGCGGCCGCGGCCGTCCTCATCGGTCCGGCCGCAGCCTAGGGCCGATGGGACCGGGATGCCAAGCCGGGATCCGCACGGGGCGCCAGCCTACGGCTTCGGTGTGCAAGCCGTCCGGTCAATCGGCGGGCGGCTACGGGCGGCGATACCACTCTTGGAGGGGCGGCTTCGCCCGGAGAAGGGTGGTAGAGGTCGGGAGGCCGCTCCAACAGACCAGATGCTCCCTTGATCCACGACGCGGAACACCGCTTGGCCGCCCCGGTCACCCGGGTGGGAACCGGAGGCGGACCGTCTGCGCCGGCCGGCACGGCGGGCTGCCTGGACGCCGTACGGCTACAGGCGACGCTCCGCCATTCGAGGCTCATGGTCTATAACTGCGACCTGGACCTCCGATACACCTGGATTGCCAACCCGCACCCGGACTTCTCCGCGGAGCGGCTGATCGGCCGCCGCGACGACGAGGTCGCGGAACCGGAGGCGGTGGCCGAGCTGATCCGCTTCAAGCAGGGGGTCCTGGACAGAGGCATGTCGGCGCAGAGCGAGATCGCCTTCTCCCATGCCGGCCGGACCCGCTGGTACGAGCTGATGGCGGAACCGCTTCGGGACGGGGACGGCCTGGTCTGCGGCCTGACCGTCACCGCCCTCGACGTCACCGACCAGAAGCGGGTGGAGGAGGAGCGCGCCCAGCTGGAACGGGAACTGCGGGACGAACGGACCCGGCTGGAGCAGATCATCGAGAACACGCCCGTCGGGCTGATCGTGGCCGAGGCCCCGTCAGGACGCATCCTCACCTACAACAGGCAGGCCGAGGCGATCCTCGGCCACTCGGTCATCCCGGCCCGGGGGCACGAGGAGTACGGCCTCTATGGCGGCATCCACCCCGACGGACGTCCGTTCGCCCCGCATGAATATGCAACGGCCCAGGCGCTCCTCACCGGCAGGAGCGTCCAGCAGCTGGAGTACCTGTACCGCCGCGGCGACGGCCGGGTCACGCAACTGTCGGTCAACGCCGCCCCGGTGAGCCTGTCGGGAGAGGCCACCGACGCCATCGTCTGCACCTTCATCGACATCGACGCGCGCCGGGCGGCGGAGCAGGCGCTGCGGGAGGGCGAGAAGCGGCTGCGGCTGGCCCAGGAGGCAGGAAAGGTCGGCTCCTGGGAGTACGACGTCGCCCAGGCCCGGACCTTCTGGTCGCCTTACACCTACAGACTCTACGGTCGCGACCCGGAGACCTGGACGACGACCCTGGAAAGCTGGCTCTCCCTGGTCCATCCTGACGACCGGGCATCGGCCGAGGCCAATGCCCTGAGAGCGCTGGCGGACGGTCAGGCGGCGTATCACGAGTTCCGGGCCGTGCTGCCGGACGGCAGCGTCCGCGCCATCCTCAGCCGCTACCAGCCGGAGACGGACGAGGGCGGCCGGGTCGTGCGCGTTCTGGGCGCCGACATCGACATCACCGACCTCAGGACGGCCGAGGCCGCCCTCGTGGAAAGCGAGGCGCGGTTCCGCGACATGGCGGACGGCGCGCCGGTCATGGTCTGGGTCACGGACCCGGACGGACAGTGCCTCTACCTGAACCGGCTCTGGCACGCATTCACCGGGCAGCAGCCGGGAGAGGGGCTGGGGCTGGGATGGCTGGACGCGACGCATCCGGAGGACCGGCCGGCGGCCGAGCGGGAGTTCCTGGAGGCGAACCGCCGCCAGGGCCCCTTCCGGACCGAGTACCGCCTGAGGCGGTCCGACGGCACCTACCGCTGGGTGATCGACGCGGCGACGCCCAGGTTCTCGGCCGAAGGGACCTTCCTCGGCTACGTCGGCTCCGTCATCGACATCACAGACCACAAGGAGATCGAGGACCGCCTGAAGTCCAGCGAGGAGCGGTTCCGGACCCTGGCCAACCTGGTGCCGTCCCTGGTCTGGCTCGCCGGTCCCGACGGCGGCATCACCTACCTGAACGACCGCTGGTACGAGTATTCCGGCCAGACGCCGGAGAACGCCATGCCCGACGGCTGGACCAGGGCCGTGCATCCGGACGACGCCGCGGCCGTTGAAACTGCGTGGTCGAAGGCGCTGGGCTCCGGCGAGCCCTACAGCATGGAAATCCGGTTCCGCCGCCACGACGGTGTCTACCGCTGGTACGTGGCCCGCGCGTTGCCGCTGCGCGACAAGGCCGGCCGCATCACGGGCTGGTTCGGGACGGACACGGACATCCACGACCTGAAGACTGCGGAGGAGACCCTGAGGGCCCTGAACGCCTCGCTGGAGGAACGCGTGCGCCTGGAGGTCGCGGAGCGGCAGCGGGTCCAGGACGCCCTGCTGCAGGCGCAGAAGACAGAGGCGCTGGGCCAGTTGACCGGCGGCGTCGCGCACGACTTCAACAACCTGCTCCAGGCCCTGGCCGGCTGTCTCCACATGATCGAGCGGCGCGCCGTCGGCGACGCCGGCGTGCGGCCCATCATCGAGGCGGGGTTCCAGGCCGTCGACAGGGGCACCAAGCTGGTCCAGCAGCTGCTGACCTTCGCCCGCCGCCAGGTTCTCCATCCCGAACCGGTCGCCGTCCGGGACCGCATCCATGCGATGAGCGACCTGCTGAACCGCGCGCTGCGGGCGGACATCCGGCTGAACCTGGACCTGTCGCCGGGGCTCTGGCCGGCCATGGTCGATCCGCTCCAGTTCGAGATGGCGCTGATCAACCTCGTCGTGAATGCGCGGGATGCGATGCCAGGCGGCGGAACCGTCACCATCGCCGCCCGAAACATGGTCCGGCCCGCCGGCGACCCTGTCGGCCTGCCCGGGGAGTTCGTCCAGGTCTCCGTCGCCGATACGGGGTGCGGGATGGCCCCGGAGGTGATCGCGCGGGCCTTCGATCCGTTCTTCACGACCAAGGAGGTGGGCAAGGGGACGGGGCTCGGCCTGTCCCAGGTTTACGGGCTCGCCGTGCAGTCCGGCGGCACGGCCTGGATCGAGTCCGCGCCGGACCGGGGGACGACGGTGATGATCCTGCTGCGGCGCGCCGAGAGCGGACACGTCGCCATCGAGGGGACCGCCTCCGAGGCCGGCCATGGTCCCCGCCAGGGCCGCATCCTCATGGTGGAGGACGACCCCATCGTCGCCACCACCGTCGGCGACGCCCTGGCGGAGGCCGGGTACAACCTGGAGCAGGTGGTCACCGCCGGCGAGGCGATGGCCCGGCTGAGCCGGACGACCTTCGACTTGGTCTTCAGCGATGTGGTTATGCCCGGGGGGCTGAGCGGCGTCGATCTCGCTTCCTGGATCCGGACGCGCTTCCCCAACATCCCCATCATCCTGACGACAGGCTACAGCGAGGACATCGCCAGCGCGCCGGGGGTGCAGGTGCTGTCGAAGCCATACCGCATCGCCGACCTGCTCCGCGCCATCGACACGTCGCTGGCAGGCCAGCCCTGTACCACGGGGGAACCATAGGCCGCAGCACCGGTTCGTCGTCACCCTTCGGGCCGTTCAGCCCGAAGCGGTACCCTGGACAGGCATTCCGGAAGATGGTTCAATTTTTCTGGACATGTCGGAGGCAACAGCGATGCCGGTTCCCGCATCGGACGCGGATAACGGTCGGAGCATGGTGG
>DASPKT010000147.1:0-8747 GCA_035627915.1 Azospirillaceae bacterium | reverse complement strand
CGATAGTCTCCAGCAGGACGGTCCAGCTGTCGGCCAGCCGGTCGGTCGCCCCGCCCAGGGTCCGGCTCTGCTCGTCAAGGCCGCTGGCGAACTTGGTGTTCCCGATCTCCAGCAGGTACGCCTGGATGGAGCGGGCATCGTTCGCCACCTCGCGGGTGACCCCCTGGAAGGTGAAGCGGACCGTCTCCCCCTCGTTGGCGGCCTTGATGCCGAATTCCTTCAGGCGCTCGAACTCGCCCGTGGCGGCGTCGGCGACCGCCTCGATGAACATGGTGATGTCCTTGCCCAGCGCCGCCGCGGTGTTGCCGTAGCTGCGCAGCGCCGGGATGGACGCCTCCAGTCCAAGGGCTCTCAGCTTGATGAAGGCCTCGGTCGCCCCCTCGATGGAGACGGGCGTCTGGACGGCGAATTCCTTGAGCCTGGCGAAATCCTCCGACGCCAGCCGGGCGCTGCCGGAGACGACGCGCAGCGTCGCCTCCAGCTTCTGCATCTGGCCCGCCGCCTGTACCGCCGCCGTCAGTCCGCCGGTCAGCACCGCCAGCCCCGCAGCCGCGGCAAGGCCGGCCGGACCCAGCGCCGCCAGCCCGGAGCCGAGCGGGCCCAGGCGTCCCGACAGCCCCTCCACCCCGCCCCGCACCTCGTCCAGTGCCGGGCGGAGCTTCTGCTTCAGCGCCTCCACCGAGGCCGCGCGCTCGATGCGCCGCAGGGCCGACTCGCCCTCCTTCCCGAAGGCGCGCAGGGCCGCCTGCGCGGTCTCCAGGTCCTTGACCCGGATGGCGATGGTGAAGGGACTGCTGTTGGTCGCCATGGTCAGGTACCCGTTCCGCTGCTATTTTCCGAATGCGACTAAACCGGAGGGCGCGGCCGACAGGGCCTCCCTCCCAACCAAGGCAGGGAGCCATGGCCGTATTCGAGAACCCGATGAACGGGTACCGGGAGGAGGTTTCCGGGCTGTCCGTCCTCTGGACGCTGCTGTTCGGCTGCTTCTATTTCATGTTCCGCGGCGCCTGGGGCGCCGCCGTCCTGTCGTTCCTGGTCGTGCTCGCGTTGGGCTCGATCAGCTTCGGCATCCTGGGCTTCCTCGCCTGGATCATCATCGCGCTCTGCGCGCCCGCCATCCTGCGCGGCATGTATCTTCGCCGCGGCTGGCGTGAGGTCGCTGCGGGCAGTCCTGCCGCCCGGACGGCGCAGGACGACGGCGTCAGCCCCGAGCTGGCCCCGACCGAAGCCGAGGCGGAGCGCCGGCGCGAAGCCATCCGGGCCTTCCGGGAGCGGCAGAACCCGGCCACCTGACGAACCCGCAGGGGGTGCCGCGCCGGCACCCCCTACCGGTCTCCCTTCTCCGCCGGTTTCAGCTTGCCGGCGGCCTCCTCCATCAGCCTTAGCGACGCCATCACGCAGGCCGGCTGATCCAGTGACCCGCCGCCGAACGGCAGGGCGCCGCGGGCCATGCCGCCGCCGCGCCATTCGATCCAGGCGTGCAGCAGCGCCCGGTCGTCGGCGTCGATCAGATGCGCCGGATGAACCCGCAGCAGCAGGTCCAGCGCCTCCGACTCCCAGGCATCACCCTCCAGGGGGTTGGTCAGGTCGTGGAGCTCGCCGCCGGCGAAGCTGTCTCCCCTGAGACAGTACCAGACGGCGATTCGGAGTTTTTTGCCTCCACCTCCGTGGGCCCGAAGAGCCCGTCCACGAAATGGCCGATGGCCTCCCGGTGCGCCGGCGGGATGGCGCGGACGCTCTCCTCCTTCAGGCCGGTCAGTCCGGTCCTGCAGGCGTGCGGCAGGCCCTCCCAGCCGACGACGTAGAGGCGGGCGGCCACGGCACCCCGGACCAGCGGCCAGGTCCGGTTGTCCGCCGCCATCCCGGCCAGGCGGGGATGGTGGGCCGAGACGATCTCGATCAGCTCGAGCAGGCGGGGATCGGCGACGGCGGCGGACCACGCCGCCAGCGCCTCCGCCATCGGCTGAAGCGCCGCCGCGTCCGGTGGCGTGGCCCGCAGCCAGTCCGCCCGCGCCACCTTCACGCGCTCCCCAGCCTCGATCAGACGCCCGCGGATGCCGTCGATCTCGGCCAGGATGGCCGCGCGTTCGGCATCGTCGGGGTCCGGCAGGATGGCCTTGACGCCTTCCACCAGCGTGACCAGGAGTTGCGGCAGGGTCCACTGGCGGCCGCCGGCCTCGGCGACGAGGCGCTCATAGCGCGCCTCCTCCGACACCGACGGCACCCGGATCTGATAGACGACACGACGACCCTCCGCGAGGGCGGACTGGTCGTCGGGGGTGAAGGGGATGATCTCCCCGGCTTGCGCGAACTTCATCAGGCTCACCAGAAGCAGATGTAGATGCCGCTGTCCTCGCCCAGCGCGGCGAACGGGATGCCCTCGTGGCCGAAGCCGTTGACGTCCTCGTTCTCCTGGCCGGTGAAGCGGACGCGCGGGAACAGGATGGACACCCGGTTGCCCGCCACGGAGCCCCAGCTGATCCACAGCTTCCGCTCGGTGCCGTCCAGGAAGTCCTGCCAGACGTTGCGGACCGACAGCAGGTCAAGCGGCGGGTTGATGCGGCCGGTGATCGTGCGCCGCACGATGCCGGCGACGTCGATGCCGTAGTCGTCGGAGGGGTCGTCCGCCTGCGCGACCTGGTTGCCCAGGTCGAAGGTCACCTGGTTGAACTTGGTCGCGGTCCCGCCGAGCGAGCAGTCCACCGCCATCACGGGCCGGGCGACGGTGGTATCCAGGGTCGGATTGCCGGGGTCGGAGACGTCCGTCGGCGTGACGAACTTGCCCTGGAGCTGGAAGTCGAACGTCGGGATACCCCGGACCGGAAGCGTCGCGGTCATGCTCGACGCGGCCCCCAGCAGCTTGCGCAGCCGGGCGTTGCCGCCGTCGGACCGCCGCATGTAGTCGTACAGCGACACCGTCTTCAGGCTGGTGGACGCCGGCACGTACAGGGCATTGGCCCGGATCGCGTAGGTGGTCGTGGCATCCGGCTGGGTGGACCAGTCCGGGAAGACGCTCGCCACCTTGGTGCCGCCCACATAGTCGTGGATGACGCGGGTCTGGCCGGAGCCGGTGCCGGCGGTCGTCTCGATGACCATGCCGGCGTAGGCGTCGTTCACCGCGGAGGCGCCGGACGCCAGCGTGATGGTCGCCGCACCGCCCGCCTGCGCGGTGCCGGTGACGTCGGCGGCGGTCAGGGTCTGCGCCAGGCCGGCGCTGCGCAGCAGGGCCCCGAACTCCGGCGCCTCGCCGGCCGTGCCCGGCCCCTTGACGTTGACCTGGGCGCTGAAGCTGGCGCCGCCGCCGCCCACGATGGGACCGCCGGTGTCGAGCGCGCCGGTGACCTCCTGGTCGTTGGCGATGCTCTCGGGGCCGCCGGACCAGGCGGGACCGATGCACTTGAAGGCATCGCTGCCCACGGCCGGGCTGGCGTCGGTGCCGGACGACGTCTCCACCTTGGCGAGGACGACGCGGTTCTGCGTGCGGTACTGCGACATCTGGGGTTACTCCTTCGCCTTGATGGACTTCTTGGCCGGCTCCGCCGGACCCGCGGGGTCGGGGTCCCGGGGCAGCACCTTGGGGGCCGCCGGCCGCGGCTTCGGGTCGTCGTCGGACGCGGCGGAGCGCGGCGGCGGCGCCGCGCGCCGCCGGTGGGTGTCGGTCATGTCTCTCTCCGTAGGCAGGCGGGCGCGGCTGCGCCCGGGTCAGACGTCGCCCAGCAGCGACGAGAAATCGAACCGCCGCCACAGCCGGGCGCGGGTCATGTCCAGGGTCTCGAACCCCCGGTACTCCAGGGGGCCATGGGCCGCGTCGGGAGCCCAGCCCTTCAGGGCGGCCAGCAGCTCGGACCGCAGGTCGTCCAGCGTATCGTCGGCCTCCAGGCCGCGCCCGTCGGCGCCGTTCGCGACGCAGACGACGACGCCGAAGAACTCCTCCGACGGCTGGGTCACCGCACCCGCCCCGCTGCCGGCCGTCACGCTGGGCTGGATGTCCTCCGCCAGCCGGACGACGAAGGCGTGCGGGGTCGCGACGGCGCCGCCCTGCTCCAGGGCCGCCGCCAGATCCCCGACGCCGCCTACGCGGTTGACGAAGCTCGGGCATTCCTCCCGCAGCCGGGCGATCAGGACGGACAGCTTCATGCCACCCCCACCTCCGCGAAGGCCGCGCGGATGGCGGCGCCGATCCGCGCCCGGGCCGTCTCCGCCCGGCGGTCCCGGGCAAGGGTCAGGAACGGACGGGGGTCGAGCCGCCCGCCCTTGGCGCCGCGCTCGGCACCGATCTCCAGGAACCTGCCGTAGAACTCGGACGCCACGCTGTAGGCCAGTCCGTCCCGCCGGCTGCGGCGCACGCGGATGGACCGGGCCAGTACCCCGGACTGACGTGCGGGGGCATGGCCGGGCGCCGACGGCTCGCCCTTGGCACGACCCGACCGCAGGATGGCGCGCGCCTCGCGCGCCACGTCCTGCGCGGACTGCCGGACGGCATCCCCGACCTGCCGGCGCACGGCGCGGGGCAGCTTCGACAGCGCGGCCAGGACCCGTTCGGCCTCGCCTGTATCGACCGTGATGGAGGGGTCAGAGCCCATCGCGCTCCTCCTCCGCCAGGAACTCGACGAACACCCGGTCCTCCAGCGCCCGGGCGGCCCGCACCACCAGCCGACGCCCCGAATATTCCAGGTGCGTAACGGTGCGCCAGCCGTCCAGGACGCGCACCGTGACCCGGTGCGTGGCCGTCGGGGCCGTCTGCACGCTGCTGCCGGCCGTGGCGACGTACCGTCCCCCGGACAACTCTTCCACCCGCGCCCAGACGGTCGCCAGCGGAGTGAAGCTGTCGCTGAACCCCGTCCCGGCAATCCCGCCGGCGGCGACCGCCGCCTTGACCTGCAGCGCAACCCGGTCCCGCATCTGGCCGATGGTGGTGGGCATCACGCACCCCGACGGTGGTTGCACAGCAGGGCAGCGACCCCGAGCGGCAATTCGTTGACGATGTTGCCGATGTTGACTGCCTCGCGGGCGACGTACCAATGCCCGATCAGCAGCAGCAGCGCATGCCGGATGTCCTTGGGCAGGGTGGCGTACCCCACCACCGCCGTCACCGTGATGCGGGAGCCCATCCGGGTGGCCGGCCAGGCTTGGCCGTACTTCAGCACCAGCGCCGCCTCCAGCCCGTCCGACCGCAGCTCGTATACCGAGGTCGCGAGGGTCTGGGTGTCGCCGGAAGTGTCGACATAGGTCACCGATGCGACCGACTGGACTGGTGCCTCGGGCAGGCGGCCGAGATCGGCGAAGCCGTCGCACTTCATCGCGACCGTCTGCGTCGCCAGCCGCGCGCCGCAGTAAGCCTCGGCATGCGCTCGGGCCGCCGCCACCAGGCCGGCGATCAGCGAATCCTCGGCCGCGCCGTCCACGCGCAGGTGCGCCTTCGCCTCCGCCGTGGTGATGGGCTCGGCCTCGACAGCGCCGGTGATGGTGGCCGGGTACCACATCAGCCGCGCCGCTCCTTGGCGGGCTTCTTCACGGCACGCTCCACCTCGGGCTCCGTCACCGGGACGGCGTAGCCGGCGGCGATCAGCCGGCCGGCCTCGGCACCAGTGAACCGCTCCGTCTCGTCGCCCGGCGCCAACGTGAAGTCGGCGCCGGACATGCTGGTCAGCATCTTCAGCTTCATTGGACACCCTCCGTCGGCTTGGAGAGCGGGCGGCCCCGGGGGAGCCGCCCGCCTTGCCAAGCCGACGCGTCAGCTGGCGGCGGTGATGAGGTGCTTCACGGCGGCGGTGTCGCCCAGCTCGCCATCGAAGCGGATCAGGCCGGCGATGCCGAGGTCGGGCCAGAAGCGCTCGCGCAGCACGCCGATGACCGGGTTGCCGACCTTGCGGACGTAGTACTTGCTGAAGTCGCCGAACAGCATGACCTTCTTGCCCGCCGCCAGGCTATCCATCGCCTGGTTGATGCTGTAAGGCCGGCCGTTGAAGCTGGCGGGAACGCCCTTCTGGACGTCGCCGTTCTGCCAGAGGTAGTTGCCGTCGCCGTCCTTCAGCTTGCGCACGGCCTTCAGGGTGGTGTCGTTGAACATGAACCGGGCCTTGGGCGACCGGCGGTAGGCCGGGTCGACCGAGTGCTCCAGGTCAATGATCTCGTCCCAGGTGATGGCCGCCGTCGCCGCGGCGGTGGCGCCCAGGCTGGAAGCCGTGACGATCCCGTTCGGGGCGGAGGAGCCGGTGCCGGTCGTCAGCTGCAGGTTGGCGATGCGGCCCAGGCGCTCGCCCAGCAGCGCGCCCAGCAGCGCCTCGATGTTGAAGATGCTGTCCTGCGCCAGCTCCATCGAGAACTTCACGAACTCGGTGTCGAAGACGAAGGCATTCAGGATCTTCTGGCCGAAGGTCACGTCCTTGCCGCCGTCGTCGGTCAGGGGGGTGCCCTCGGTGTGCGCCTCGGCGGTGGCGCTGGTGTCGTCGACCGTCGGGATCGGGATCGGGTTGCCGCCCGACGTGACCATCTGGGTGCAGATGTCCTCGTCGTACATCGGGCCCCAGTCCTTCATGGACTTGATGATGAAGTTCGCCAGCTCGGTCGGCACGGTGTAGGCCCCGGCGCCGTTGCTGGTGGTGACCTGGGTCCGGAACTCGGTGCCGCGCTGGACACCGGCCTTGAGGACGGACCGCTCCTCCGCCGACAGCTCGGCGATGTCGCCGCCGCTGGCGATCAGCTTGTAGAAGACGCCGCGGTACTCGGGCTTGTCGCCAAGGTCCTGGCCGCGGGTCTCGCCGTCGCCCAGGCGCGGGCGCTGCTGGGCGCGCAGCTCCTCGGCCCGCTGCTCCATCTGGGCCTGCTTCTCCTCGCGCTCGATCAGCTTGCCGAGGCGGTCGTACTCGGCCATCGCCTTGTCGTGCGACGCCTCCAGCTCAGCGGCACGCGCCTCGTCGGTGTTCTTGTTGATCTGGTCCAGCCGCTCGCGGGCATCGGCGACGATCTGCGCCTGGCGGTCCCGCAGTTCCTTCAGGGTCATGGGTGTTCTCCAAAGAAAAAGCCGCCCGGAGGCGGCGGGTTCGTTGGGCTTCGGCGGGACGCCTAGGCTTTACTCTGGCCCCTCGTGCGGAGGTCCAGGTCGGCCTTCATGCGCAGGCGCCGGGACGCCGCGCTGAAGTTCTTGCGCTTGGCCTCGGTGCGCGCTGCTTCCAGCGAGCGCAGGGCCAGCGAGGTGTCGGGATAGGCGGGGGAGGCGACGGCGCTGACTTCGAACAGCTCCACCTTGTGGATCGTGCGCTGCGGCACCGGCCCGCTCTCGTCCCACTCATCGTGGGTGACGCGGAAGCCGAAGGACATCCCGCTGATGTCGCCCCGCTCCAGCTGCACCGCCAGGTCCCGGCCGTCCGTGGTGTCCGGCAGGTCGATCTCGACGAACAGCCCCGTGGCGTCCTCCGACAGGCGCAGGGTGCCCGCGCTGCTGCGGCCGATGACCCGGCCGCTGTCGTGGGCGATCAGGGCCAGTACGTCCGCCGTGCGCAGGGAATCGGTGAAGGCGCCCGGCGCGATCGTCTCGTAGAAGTAGCCGCCGATGCTGGTGCGGCTGTTGAACAGCGCCGCATAGCCCTTGGCGACCTTGCCCTTGTCCGCCGCGCGGACCTCAGGCGGGCTCGCCGTCGCCCGTCGTTCCAGGGTCATCCGCCCCTCCATTGTCTGTTGGCTGCGCGCCGAGCGGCACCGTGGCGCCCTGCATGAAGAGCTGGTCGGCCGCGGGGCTCTGGTGGTTGGGCCAACCCATCAGGTTGCGGCCACGGTTCGGTTCCATGACGCCACCCTGGACCGCCCGCACGATGCCCTCGATGCGGCTCTTGAAGTCGCCGCGCAGCAGGCCGTCCAGGTTGTGCTCGACGTACCGTCCGTTGTTGAGGCGGCCGAACAGCTTCAGGTTCAGCTCGCCTTCCAGCGCCTGCGCCCACTGGCCGATCAGGTGCTTGACCAAGTGCAGGTCCTGCTGCTCGGCGTTGCTGAAGGTGGCCCGCGTCAGGTCCTGCAGGAACACCGGCGGCAGCTGGTAGGCGCGCCCGATCTCCTCCACCTGAAAGCGCCGGGCATCGGTCATCTGGCCCTTCTCCGGGTCGAAGCCGACGGGCTTCAGCTCGTAGCCCGGGGGCATGGGAAAGACGGGCTTGTCGCTCTGCTTCGCCGTCTCGATGGCGCGGTGCACGTCGGCCATAGCCCGCTTCAGCGCCTCGGACCCCGCCGGCAGCGGCCCGCTCATCGCCAGCGGCGGCACGCCGCCCCCTGCGAAGAACTGGCTGGCATAGTCGTTCATCGCCAGCGCCAGCTGGATGGCCTTCGCCGCCATGGCGATGGGGCCATAGTGGCGGAGCCCGTCGCTCCGCAGCATGAACGGCACGTCGATGATGTCGGCAGCCGGGTACTCCCGGTTGTCGTAGCGGTAGACGACGTTCAGGCCCCGGCGCTCCACCGTGGTCCGCGCCGGGTCCATCGGCCACAGCGCCTCGACGTTGGCCCCGGCCCGCTCGATCCAGGCCAGCCCGCGCCCGCCGGTGAACACCTGCTGCCAGAAGTACTGGCGGAACTTGAAGGCATCCATGCCCGGGTTCGGGTTCTCATGGAGGACGATCTCCATCTTCCCCGTCAGCCTGACCGGCCCGTCCTTGGTCCGGCGATAGGCGTGGAGCGGCAGCGCCGCCAGCGTGCGCGACAGGAACGCCACCGCCGCCCACACCGCCGGTACCGACAGGGCGCTGTCGATGGTGACC
>DASPKT010000146.1:0-2149 GCA_035627915.1 Azospirillaceae bacterium | reverse complement strand
AGCCGGAGGACGTCGCATGAGCCCCTTCACCCTGACCGTCGCCAGGGCCCTGTCCTGGTTCGGCTACATCCTGATCGCGACCGGCGTGCTGGCGGCCATCGGCGTCGGCTTCCTCGGCGGCATCCCGGGCCTGGCGCTGTCCGGCATCGCCCTGCTGGCGGCCCTGTTCCTGGGCCTGCTGACCATCGGCTTCGCCGTCAACCTGCGCCTGCTGCACACCATCTCGGAGAAGCTGGACGTCACCGTGGTCCCGGCCCCGCAGGTGCAGGCGCAGCCGCAGCCGCAGCGGCGGCGGGTGTAGGGCGCGGCGCGCGGACGTTCCTCCCTGCCCCTGCCTGTGAACCGTTCCACGGATGCCGCGCCCTGAATGACCGTCCCCTCTCCCAGGGGGAGAGGGACAGGGAGAGGGGGTACGGGCCTGCGGAGCGACCCACCGGCGTTGAGGACAGGCGCCCTTTCCTGAAGCGTCTTACCCCCTCTCCCGGCCCTCCGGGCCACCCTCTCCCCCTGGGAGAGGGAAAACCCCCTCAGCCGATGGCGTCGGCCAGGTCGGCGATGAGGTCGTCGACCTCCTCCACGCCGACCGACAGGCGGATCAGCCCGTCGTCGATGCCGGCGGCGGCGCGGATTTCCGCCGGAATGGAGGCGTGGGTCATGATCGCGGGATGCTCGATCAGGCTCTCCACGCCGCCCAGGCTCTCCGCCAGGGAGAACAGCCTGGTGCGCTCCAGCGTGCGGCGGGCCGCGTCCAGACCGCCCTTCAGGCTGACCGTCACCATGCCGCCGAAGGCGCGCATCTGGCGCTTCGCCAGCGCATGCTGCGGGTGGCTCTCCAGGCCGGGGTAGCGGACCTTCGCCACCGCCGGGTGCCGCTCCAGCCACTGGGCGATGGCGTGCGCGTTGGAGCAGTGCCGCTCCATGCGCAGCGCCAGCGTCTTCAGGCCGCGGTTGGCGAGGAAGCTGTCGAACGGGCCCTGGATGGCGCCCACCGCGTTGTGCAGGAACGCCAGCTTGTCGGCGATCTCGCCCTCCTCCCGCACCACGGCGATGCCGCCGACCATGTCGGAGTGGCCGTTCAGGTACTTGGTGGCGGAGTGGACGACGATGTCGAAGCCCAGCTCCAGCGGTCGCTGCACCCAGGGGCTGGCGAAGGTGTTGTCGCAGACCGAGATGATGCCGTGGCGCCGAGCGATGGCGGCCAGCGCCTCCAGGTCGGCCAGCTTCAGCAGCGGGTTGGTCGGCGTCTCCACCCACAGCATGCGGGTGTTGGGCCGGATCGCCGCCTCGACCGCCTTCAGGTCGGTCATGTCGACGAAGCTGGTCTCGATGTTCTGGCTGCGCTTGCGCACCCGCTCCAGCAGCCGGTAGGTGCCGCCGTACAGGTCGTCCATGGAGACGATGTGGCTGCCGGCGTCCAGCAGCTCCAGCACCGTCGCCTCGCCCGCCAGGCCGGAGGCGAAGGCGTAGCCGCGGGCGCCGCCCTCGAGGCTGGCGATGCAGCGCTCGTAGGCCATGCGGGTCGGGTTCTGGCTGCGCGAGTACTCGTAGCCCTTGTGGACGCCCGGGCTCTCCTGGACGTAGGTGCTGGTCGCGTAGATCGGCACCATGATGGCGCCGGTGGTCGGGTCGGGCTCCTGCCCGACGTGGATGGCCCGGGTGCCGAAGCCGAGCTGGTTGCTGCGGGGGCGGTTGTCCATGGATCGATACTCTTCGTTCGGGTCCTTGGCGGACCTTGGTTCGAGCGTCCCCTCTCCCGGGGGGAGAGGGACAGGAAGAGGGGGTACGGGCCTGCGGAGCATTCACCCGCCGTCGGGGACGGGCGCCTCTTCCTGAACCCTCTCACCCCCTCACCCGGCCGCTGCGCGGCCACCCTCTATCCCCGGGAGAGGGAAGAGGGAAAATATGAGTCGCCGCCTCAGCGCATCTGCCGGCGCAGATGGTTCAGCAGGTCGATGCGGGTCAGCAGGCCGACGAACTTCTCGCCGTCCATGACCAGCGCCACCAGGTTGCGGTCGAAGATGCCGTTGAGGGCAGCGGTCGGCTCGGTCACCTGGATCGTCTCCAGGCGGCTGTTCATGGCCGCCGTGACCGGGTCGCGGAAGCGGTTCGGGTCGGGCTGAACGTGCAGCAGCAGGTCCGACTCGTCCAG
>DASPKT010000145.1:0-24737 GCA_035627915.1 Azospirillaceae bacterium | reverse complement strand
GCGCCGCCGGCAAGCCGGCCAAGGTCGCCCTCGTCGCCGTCATGCACAAGCTCGTCCTCATCCTCAACGCCATCATCCGCGACGCCGAACCCGCCAGACAATCACACCCTTAATCAAGACGGTTGCTGAGCCTGTCCAAGCACGCAGCACGCCGCAGCGGCACCTGTCCCCGCCCCCCCTCACGCGCTGCAGCTGGCCCCGCCCAGGACGCAGAACTTGGCGCAGTGCGGGTGGTTCAGGGGAACCGGTCCCCGCGATCCCTCCAGGGTGGGGCCCAGGTCGAAGCGCGGGTCGTAGGGCAGCAGGGTGCAGGCGACGACGCTGGGCCGCTCGGCCCCCCGGCGCTTCACCACCATGCGGCTGGTGGCGCACATCATCTGGTCGGGGTGCTTGCCCAGGATGGACCAGCAGCCCACGCTGATCTCCGGCACGTCGGCCTGCTCGTCCATCTCGGGGAACAGGACGAGGCGGGCGGGGTCGTCCACGTCGAGGGAGATGCCCAGCTCGGCGAACAGCCGGGCGTAGCCGGCGCGCATCTCCGCCAGCCCCTCCCCCGACAGGCCGCGGCCCGCCACCGCCGGCTCGAACCCGTTGCGGGCCAGCCAGACGAGCCCGTCCACCATCGGCTTCCAGGTGCGCGGGCCCCGCTCCGCCTCGTGCACGGCCTGCCCGTAATGGTCGACGGAGACGCGGACCGCCAGCAGCGCCCCGTAGCGGGCCTTGAGGTCCAGCAGCGCCGCCTTGTGCCGGTGCATCGGCCGCATGGCGTTGGTCAGCACCAGGCAGCGCAGGCCCCGGGACATCACGTCCTCCAGGATGCCGACGATGTCGGGGTTCATGAAGGGCTCGCCGCCGGTCAGCCCGATCTCCTCGGTGTCCCAGCCGCCGGCGGCGATCTCCTCCAGGTAGGCGGCCGCCTCGGCCCGGGTGATGTAGGACAGGGCGTCGTTGCGCGGGCTGCTCTCGATGTAGCAGTTGGCGCAGGCGATGTTGCAGAGCGTCCCGGTGTTGATCCAGAGCGTCCGCAGCCGGCGCAGCGCCACGCTGGCCCGCGGCTCCCCCTTGGCGGTCACGGCGGGGTCGCGGAACTTCGCGGGGTCGAGGTGGCGGACTGCGGGATGCGGGGCAGCGGCGGTGGAGGACATGGCAACCGGTCTGGTGGGACGCTCCCGGTAAGATGGACCGGAGCACGTCCGCTGACCAGCCCGTCTCACGCAGGCGTGAGCGGGCCGGGCGGGCATGGGCCGCCGGAAATCGGCAACAGGCGGCCCCTCCCCCGTGTTAGCGGGATGGCACCGGCCGTGTTAGCGTGGGACCCATGTACAGCGACGTCGTGGACATCAGGGAGTTCTACGAGACCGGCCTCGGCCAGGTGGTGCGCCGGCTGGTGCGCCGCCGCATCCGGGAGCTGTGGCCCGACGTGTCGGGCCAGCGGGTGCTGGGCATCGGCTACGCCACCCCCTACCTGCGCCCCTTCCGCGACGAGGCGGAGCGGGTGATGGCGGTCATGCCGGCGGGCCAGGGCGTCGTCTTCTGGCCGCCCGAGGGGCCGGGCCTGGTGGCGCTGGGCGAGGAGTCGGAGCTGCCGCTGCCCGACATGTCGGTCGACCGGGTGCTGCTGGTCCACGCGCTGGAGTTCACCGAGCACCTGCGCCCCATGATGCGGGAGATCTGGCGGGTGCTGGCGGGCGGCGGGCGGCTGATGGCGGTGGCGCCGAACCGGCGCGGCATCTGGGCGCGCACCGACCGCACGCCGTTCGGCCACGGCTCGCCCTTCTCCTCCTCGCAGCTGCGGCGCACGCTGAAGGCCAACATGTTCGTGCCGGAGCGCGAGGCCTGCGCGCTGTTCATGCCGCCGGTCCATTCCCGCTTCCTGCTGGCCGGCGCCGGCGCCTGGGAGGAGGTGGGCTCGCGCTGGCTGAAGACCTTCGCCGGGGTGCAGATCGTGGAGGCCAGCAAGCAGATCTACGCCACGACGGGCCGCCAGCCGGTCAAGGTGCGCCGCCGCTTGGTCGCCCCCGTCGCCCAGCCCGCCTTCACCCGCATCGCCGCCGAGCGCGACGGGGAGCCGGAGGCGGGTTGAGGCTCAGCCGCGCTTCGCTAGGCCGCGGGACGCCACCAGCGCGCCGCCGACGATGAGGGCGCAGGCGGCCCAGACGGTCCAGGAGCCCTGGGCCCGGCCGGCCAGGATCAGCAGCAGGGTGGACATCAGCGGCGTGGCGTAGCTGAGCGCGCCCAGCGTGTGGATGTCGCCGCGCTTCATGCCGACGTCCCAGACGAAGAAGGCGGCGCCGACCGGGCCGACGCCCATCGCCAGCACCGAGGCCCAGGCGGCGGCCCCCTGCGGCCAGGCGGTCGCCTCGAACGACAGGTGGCAGAGCGCTGCCAGGGCGGAGGTCGCCAGGCAGAAGAAGGCCACCGCCTCCGTCGGCACCTCGCCGAAGCGGCGCGACAGCACGGAATAGCCGGCCCAGGTGACGCCGCAGGCGAAGGCCGCCAGGTAGCCCGGCAGGTACTCCGCCCTGACCGTCAGCCCCTGCCCGCCGGTCACCAGCAGCAGCGTGCCCAGGAGCCCCAGCGCCGCCCCGCCCAGCTGCGGCAGCCCCAGCCGCTCCCCCGGCAGCAGGCCGGCGAACAGCACGATCAGCAGCGGCCAGAGATAGTTGATGAGGTTGGCCTCGGCCGCCGGCGCGGTCTGCAGCGCCATGAAGAAGAGGAAGTGGTAGCCGAACAGCCCGCCCACCCCCAGCAGCCAGACCCGCGGCGGCTGGCGCAGCGCCGCCAGCGGCCGCCGCCCGGCCAGCGCCAGCACGGCGATGCCCAGCAGCCCGCCCAGCCCGAAGGTCATGGCGACCAGCTGGAACGGCGGCACCGGCCCGGCGATGCCGGTCAGCAGCGCCAGCGACGCCCACATCAGGATGGCGGAGGCCCCCACCAGCGTGGCGCGGCGGACGGAAGCGGGCGGAGCGGAGACGGCGGCGGTCATGGCACGGGCACGGGATGCAGCGGGAACCGCCGCAGCAAAGTCCCGCGCGGCGGCGAGCGTCAAGCGGCATGGCGGCATATCACCCGCCCGCCGGCGCCTCCTCCGCCCGGCGCAGCAGCGCCAGCTCCAGCACCTCGAGCAGCGGCGGCCAAGCGACCAAGTCGCGCCACTCCGCCGGCGTGGCCCAGCGGGCGGCCAGCGCGTCGTCGCCCGGCACCGGCTCCCCGGAGACCCAGTCGGCCAGCACGTCGACGATGGTGTAGTGGAAGCGCACGCGGCCCTGCGCGTCGCGCTCGACATTGTCCACGGCGGTCAGCACGCCCGCCGCCCGCGCGACGATGCCGGTCTCCTCCAGCACTTCGCGCAACGCCGTCTCGGCCAGCGTCTCGCCCAGCTCCTGGCTGCCGCCGGGCAGGCTCCACTCGCCCTGGCCGGGCGGCTTGCCCCGCTGCACCAGCAGCACCGCGTCGCCCTTGCGGACGATCACGCCGACGCCGACGCGGGGATGGTCGGGGTATTCGTGGGGCATCTCTGCCTGGCTGCCCTCTCCCCTTGCGGGAGGGGGAGGGACCCATTGCCTCGGCAATGGGAGGGTGAGGGGGTGTGAAGCCGGCGGGCCGGGGCGGGGGAGCCCTGCAAGGCCCCCTCACCCCTCCCACGGCTGCGCCGCGGGCCCCTGCCCTCTCCCGCGGGGGAAGAGGGCGGGGTGCCGCCTCAGTACATGTGCTGGCCGCCGTTGATCGACAGCGTGGAACCGGTGATGAAGCCGGCGTCGTCGGCGACCAGGAACAGCACGCCGCGGGCGATCTCCTCGGCCTTGCCGAGGCGGCCGACCGGGACCTTGGCGACGATCTTCTCCAGCACGTTCGGCGGCACCGCGCGCACCATGTCGGTGTCGATGTAGCCGGGCGCGATGGCGTTGACGGTGATGCCCTTGGCCGCACCCTCCTGCGCCAGCGCCTTGGTGAAGCCGTGGATGCCCGACTTGGCGGCGGCGTAGTTCACCTGGCCGTACTGGCCGGCCTGGCCGTTGATGGAGCCGATGTTGACGATGCGGCCGAAGCCGCGGTTGCGCATCCCGTCGATGACGGCGCGGCAGACGTTGAAGCAGGAGGTCAGGTTGGTCTGGATGACCTCCTGCCACTGCTCGAGGGTCATGCGGTGCATCACGCCGTCGCGGGTGATGCCGGCGTTGTTGACGACGATGTCGACGGGGCCGAGATCCTTCTCGATCTGCGCCACCGCGGCGGTCACCGCCTCGAAGTTGCCGACGTCGAACTTGTAGGCCTTGATCCCGGTGCGGCTGGTGAATTCCCGCGCCTTCTCGTCATTGCCCGCATAGTTGGCCGCGACCGTGTAGCCGGCGTTCTTGAGGCCGACCGAGATCGCCTCGCCGATGCCGCGGGTGCCGCCGGTAACAAGTGCCACTCGTGCCATTCTTTTCCCCCCGGATTGGTGTGTTATGGACCGGACGGGGATGATAGCGGCACCCAAGCCCGGTGCGCCACAGGGACTTGGCCTTTACGTGCACGTCATCCGCGCAAGCGGCACCCCTTTTCGCAAGAGAAAGGGGCCGGAAGGGTTACCCCCTCCGGCCCCTGCTCATGATCCCGCCTGCGGGATCAGCGCTCGACGCAGAGGGCGATGCCCATGCCGCCGCCGATGCAGAGGGTGGCGAGGCCCTTCTTGGCGTCGCGCTTCTGCATCTCGTGCAGCAGCGTCACCAGCACGCGGGCGCCGCTGGCGCCGATCGGGTGGCCGAGCGCGATGGCGCCGCCGTTGACGTTGACCCGGGAGGTGTCCCAGCCCAGGTCCTTGTTGACGGCGCAGGCCTGGGCGGCGAAGGCCTCGTTGGCCTCGATCAGGTCCAGGTCCTCGGCCTTCCAGCCGGCCTTGCGCAGCGCCTCGCGGCTGGCCGGGATGGGGCCGGAGCCCATGATCGCCGGGTCGACGCCGACGGTCGCCCAGGAGACGATGCGGGCCAGGGGCGCGAGGCCGCGCTTGGCGGCGTTGTCGGCGCTCATCAGCACCAGCGCCGCGGCGCCGTCGTTGATGCCCGACGCGTTGCCCGCGGTGACCGTGCCGTCCTTGCGGAAGGCCGGGCGCAGCTTCTGCAGGGACTCCACGGTCGTGCCGTGCTTGGGATACTCGTCGGTGTCGACGATGACCTCGCCCTTGCGGCCGGCGATCTTCACCGCCGCGATCTCGTCCTTGAAGCGGCCCGCCTTCATCGCCGCCTCGGCCTTGTTCTGGCTGCCGGCGGCGAACTCGTCCTGCTGCTCGCGGGTGATCTGCCACTTCTCCGCGACGTTCTCGGCCGTGCCGCCCATGTGGTAGCCGTTGAAGGCGTCCCACAGGCCGTCCTTGATCATGGTGTCGACCATGGCCGTGTCGCCCATCTTGGTGCCGTTGCGCAGGTGCACGGCATGCGGCGCCAGGCTCATGCTCTCCATGCCGCCGGCGACCACGATGTCGGCGTCGCCCAGCTTCACCGCCTGGTAGCCGAGGGCCACCGTGCGCAGGCCGGAGCCGCAGAGCTGGTTGATGCCGTAGGCGGTGCGCTCGACCGGGATGCCGCAGGCGATGGCGGCCTGGCGCGCCGGGTTCTGGCCGGCGCCGGCGGTCAGCACCTGGCCCAGCACCACCTCGTTGACCTCGCCGGCCTCGACCCGGGAGCGGGAGAGCGCCTCGCGGATGGCGACCTCGCCGAGAACGTGCGCGGGCACGCCGCTCAGCGCGCCGTTGAAGGCACCGATCGGCGTGCGCGCCGCACCGGTGATGACGACATCGACCATGGCACTTCCTCCTCAAGGATCTTAGTTCTTGGACGCCCGGCTTGGCGGGAGGGACAGGTTAGGCGGACTCCATTGTGCGGCGCAAGGTCGGGCGGCGCCGCCTCGGTAGCCCTTACGGGGATGCACCTCCCCCGAAGGACGCTAATGGACCGCCGCGGGCTCCTCCGCCTCCTCCCGCCGCTCCTCCTGCCGGGGGGCGGTGACGGGGAAGACCAGGGTGAAGCGGGCGCCGCCGCCGGGGGCGTCGCCGACCTCCACCCGCCCGCCCATGGGGCCGGTGACGATGTTGTAGACGAGGTGCAGGCCGAGCCCGCTGCCCCCCGTCCCGCGCCGGGTGGTGAAGAAGGGGTCGAAGACGCGGTTCCACAGGGGCTTCGGGATGCCGCGCCCGTCGTCGCGGTAGATCAGCTCCACCAGCGCGTCGCCGACCCGGCGCGCGGCCACCGTGAAGGTGCCGGACTGCCCCTCTGCGTAGCCGTGCATGACGGAGTTCATGACGAGGTTGGTCAGCACCTGGGCGAAGGGGCCGGGATAGCCGTCCACCACGATGCCCTCGCCGACCTCCACCGCGACCCGGTGGCCGGTGCGGCGCAGCTGCGGGGCGAGGCTCGCCACCACCTCGCCCACGTAGGCCGCCAGGTCGAAGGCGCGCCGCTCGCCGCTGGACTGGTCGACCGCCACCTCCTTGAAGGACTGGATGAGGCGGGCGGCGCGGCCGCTGTTGGCCTGGATCAGCCGGCCCAGCTCCGCCACCGTGTCGAGATATTCCTGCAGGTCGGAGCGCTTAAGCCTGCCCTCCGCCATCAGCGCCCGCACCCGGTCGGTCTCGATGGTGAGCTGGGAGGCGCCGGTCACGGCCAGCCCCACCGGCGTGTTGACCTCGTGCGCCACCCCGGCGACGAGGCCGCCCAGCGAGGCCATCTTCTCCGACAGGATCAGGTGGCGCTGCGCCTCGCGCAGGTCGGCCAGCGCCCGCTCCGCCTCGCCGCGCGCGGCCTCCGCCGCCCGCCGCCCCGCCTCCGCCTGGTCGCGCGCCCGGCGCAGCAGCGTGCTGCCGCGGGTGCGCGCCAGCTGGGCCGACACGCTGCCCAGCAGCACCAGGAAGGCCGCCGTCAAGAGGAAGCCGAAGCGGAAGCGGTGGTCCGGCGGCGGCGGCGCCGTCCAGCCCCAGCCCTCCACCTGCGCCAGGTAGACGCCGCTCACCATCAGGATGAAGCAGCCCATGACGGTCATGATCGGCCGCATGCCGCCGAAGTTGGAGGTGACGGCGATGCCGCCCAGGAACAGCGGCAGGTAGGGTGAGGACACGCCGCCCGTCGTGTGCAGCAGGGCCGCCATCATCAGCAGCCCCAGGAAGTTGTTGATGACGTTGACCAGGAAGGCGCGGCCGCTGAACCGCACCAGCACCAGGTTGGCCAGCATGATGAGGGCGTAGAGCGCCCACAGCGCCGGTTCCGGGTGCAGCACCGAGCCGCGCGCGTTCGCGGTCAGCGCGATGATGACCAGCATGCCGACGAAGATCAGCAGGGTGGCGCGGATGAAGCCGCGGTAGCGCAGCCGCTCGCGCTCGTCGCCGCGCGGGGCGCGGACGTCCGGCGGCAGGAAGGCGTCGATGACCGCCAACAAGCCGCGCCCGATCGTGGCACCCAGGCCCCGGGCCATTCCCCCGCCGGCTCCCCTACCCGTTCGCACTCCCCCCAAGGGTCGCCCAAAAGCCCCTGGCGGCACAACAGCTTTCGGTGGTTGCGCGGGTAGGGTTCGCGCGGATGCGGGGAGGGGCGAGGGCGGTGGCGGGGATGGGCTGCCCACCCTCGACCGTCACCCCCGCGGAGGCGGGACGAAGGGACGCATGGAGCAAGACAGACACGGCCGGGTGCCAAGCCGACCCGCCTTCCCCCACCCTCGACCGTCACCCCCGCGTTTGCGAAGCTGGCGCGAAGCGCCTAGGCGGGGGTCCAGGTATTCAGCCCGCAATCCGGCCGGGGAGGGGCACCTGCGGCGACGTCGGCGCCCTTCCACCGGGGAGGTGCCTGCTGAATGCCTGGATTCCCGCCTCCGCGGGAATGACGATCAAAAAGGGAGGGAGACGCCGGGGCAGGACCCCGCCCACCGCCAAACAAAAAGGGCGGAGCCCTGCGGCCCCGCCCTTTGCGCCGTCCCCTCGGGGAAGGCTCTTCCTCAGCTCGCCTCGGCCTGCTTCTGGGCCTTCTTGCGCTCGTTCGGGTCCAGCAGCTTCTTGCGCAGGCGGATCGACTTCGGCGTGACCTCGACCAGCTCGTCGTCGGCGATGTAGGCCAGCGCCTTCTCCAGCGTCATCGCCATCGGCGTGGTGAGGCGCACGGCCTCGTCCTTGCCGGCGGCGCGGATGTTGGTGAGCTGCTTGCCCTTCAGCACGTTGACCTCGAGGTCGTTGCCGCGGGTGTGCTCGCCGACGATCATGCCCTGGTACACCGGCACGCCCGGCTCGATCATCATGGGGCCGCGGTCCTCCAGGTTCCACAGGGCGTAGGCGACGGCCGTGCCCTCGGAGTTGGAGATCAGCACGCCGGTGTGGCGCGCGGCGATCGGGCCCTTGTACGGGGCGTAGCCGTGGAACAGCCGGTTCATGACGCCGGTGCCGCGGGTGTCGGTCAGGAACTCGCCGATGTAGCCGATGAGGCCGCGCGAGGGGGCCAGGAAGACCAGCCGGCTCTTGCCGCCGCCGGACGGCTTCATCTCGGTCAGCTCGGCCTTGCGCTCGGACATCTTCTGCACGACGGCGCCCGAGTACTCCTCGTCGACGTCGATGACGACCTCCTCGATCGGCTCCATGCGCTGGCCGGTCACCGGATCGGACTTGTAGAGCACGCGCGGGCGCGAGATCGACAGCTCGAAGCCCTCGCGGCGCATCGTCTCGATCAGCACGCCCAGCTGCAGCTCGCCGCGGCCGGCGACCTCGTAGGCGTCGGCGTTCTCGGTCTCGGTGATCCGCAGCGCGACGTTGCCCTCGGCCTCGCGCATCAGGCGGTCGCGGATCATGCGGCTGGTGACCTTGTCGCCCTTGCGGCCCGCCAGCGGGCTGTCGTTGACGCCGAAGGTCATCGCCAGGGTCGGCGGGTCGATCGGCTGGGCCGGCAGCGCGTCCGTCACCTGCGGCTCGCAGATGGTGTCGGCGACGGTGGCCTTGGTCAGGCCCGCGATGGCGACGATGTCGCCGGCCTGCGCCTCGTCCACGCCCACGCGCTCCAGGCCGCGGAAGGCCAGCACCTTGGAGACGCGGCCCTGCTCGATCAGCTTGCCGTCGCGGGTCATGGC
Source organism: Azospirillaceae bacterium (assembly GCA_035627915.1). Classification (GTDB taxonomy): domain Bacteria; phylum Pseudomonadota; class Alphaproteobacteria; order Azospirillales; family Azospirillaceae; genus DASPKT01. The sequence goes on along the minus strand of DASPKT010000145.1, from coordinate 15,662 downwards.
CTTGATCGCCATGTTGGGCTTCACGACGCCGGTCTGGATGCGGCCGGTGAGCAGGCGGCCCAGGTAGGGGTTCGCCTCCAGCGTGGTCGCCAGCATGGTGAAGGGCGCCTCGACCACGACCTTCGGCGCTGGGACGTGGCGCAGGATCAGCTGGAACACCGGCTCCATGTTCTCGCGCGGGGCCTCAAGGCTCTCCGCCGCCCAGCCCTGCTTGGCCGAGGCGAACAGGGTGGGGAAGTCCAGCTGCTGGTCGTTGGCGTCCAGCGCCGCGAACAGGTCGAAGATCTCGTCGTGCACCTCGTGGGCGCGGGCGTCGGGACGGTCCACCTTGTTGATCAGGACGATCGGGCGCAGGCCCAGCTTCAGGGCCTTGGACAGCACGAACTTGGTCTGCGGCAGCGGGCCCTCGGCCGCGTCCACCAGCAGCAGCACGCCGTCCACCATGTTCAGGATGCGCTCCACCTCGCCGCCGAAGTCGGCGTGGCCGGGCGTGTCCACGATGTTGATGCGCGTGTCGTTCCAGACGACGCTGGTGCACTTGGCGAGGATGGTGATGCCGCGCTCGCGCTCCAGGTCGTTGCTGTCCATGGCGCGCTCGGCCACCTGCTGGTTCTCGCGGAACGAGCCGCTTTGGCGCAGCAGCACGTCCACCAGCGTGGTCTTGCCGTGGTCGACGTGGGCGATGATGGCGATGTTCCGCAGTTCCATGAAGCCTGTCCCGATCCTGGTGGGCGGCGACTCGAACGGAGGAGGCACGGCCCGGAAAAAGAAAAATACCCGGCTCGCGGCCGGGTATTGCTGCACGGCAATATAGCGATTCGCGGGCCCTTCTGGAAGGCCGCGCCCCCTCCGTCCCGCGCAGGAGGGGGTTACCCGGGCCGCAGGCCGCGCTATAAGCCGGCGTTAGGGGAACGTCGGGGCCCCCCCGGGGTTTCTCCGCCAGGGAGGACGGCGCCAGGGCCCATCGGGGGGTGGACCCTGCGGCGGCGGCCCGCCCGCACCGACCTGCCCGCACCGACCCGCCACCAGCGCGATGCCGATGACGCCAGCCCCCCTTACCCCCGGTACCCGGCAAGCCCCGGCCCGCCACGTCGCGGCGCTGCTGCTGGCCGGCACGGCGCTCGCCGCCGGCCTGCCGGCCCTGGCCCAGGAGGCGCCGCCGCCTCCGGCCGAGACCCAGAAGGAGGGTGAGCCGGGCGGCATCCCCTACACGGTCGACATCGACGGGGTCGAGGAATACTGGCTGCGCGAGCTGCTGGGCGGCGTCTCCTCCCTGATGAACCTGCGCGAGGAGCCGCCCCCCTCCCCCATCGGCCTGCGCAGCCGCGCCCGCGCCGACCAGGAGCGGCTGGCGGCGGCGCTGCGCTCGGAGGGCTTCCACGACCACACCCTCGACATCGAGGTGGACGTGGAGTCCCGCCCGGCGAAGGCCCGCATCGCCGTCGTGCCGGGCACCCGCTACACGCTGGAGGAGGTCAGGGTGGAGACGCCGGAGGGCGCCCCCATGCCGGGCGGCCCGATCGAGGCGGCGCGGCTCCAGCTGGAGATCGGCGACCCCGCCCGCGGGCCGGAGATCCTGGACGCCCAGGACGAGGTCGGCTCCGCCATGGCGGAGCGGGGCTACGCCTACGCCCGGGTGGTGGACCGGAGGCTGGTGGTGGACACCGCCACCAAGAAGATGCACGTGACCTTCGTCACCGACCCCGGGCCCGAGACGCGGCTGGGCGAGATCCGGTTCGAGGGGCTGGACCGGGTCAAGGCCAAGGCCGCCGCCCGCCGCGCCGAATGGAAGCCGGGCGACCTCTACAAGCCCGACCTCGTCACCGAGACGCGCGACAATCTGGCGGAGTTGGACGTCTTCAACAGCATCCGGCTCGGCCTGCCGGAGACGCCGCCGGCGCAGTCCGGCACGGTGACCGTCCCCGTCATCGCCCGGGTGGCGGAGCGGGAGCGGCGCTTCGTCGGCTTCGGGGTGAACTACTCCACCTTCGACGGGTTCGGCGCCAACGCCTACTGGGGCCACCGCAACTTCATGGGCGGGGCGGAGCGGCTGCGGGTGGCGGCGGAGATATCGGGCGTCGGGCGCGACGGCTACGGCGACCCCGGCGAGTTCGACTACCGGCTGACCGGCGAGTACCGCGAGCCCGACTTCCTGGCCCGCAGCCAGTCGCTGATCCTGACGGCCCTGCTGGTCTCGGAAAGCCCCGAGGCCTTCTCCCGCGAGGCGGCGATCCTGACCGGCATCGTCGAGCGCGAGCTGGCGGAGGGCCTGACGGTCTCCGGCGGCATCACCTTCGAGCAGTCGCGGGTGACCGAGAACCTGCAGACCACCCAGAACACGCTGCTGGGCTTCCCCGGCACCATCAACTGGGACAACAGCGACGATTTGCTGAACCCGACCTCCGGCTTCCGGCTGAGCGCCGCGGTCACGCCCTACACGGCGCTGCTGGGCGACAGCTCCAGCTTCGTGCTGGGCCGGGTGGGGGGCAGCGCCTACTATCCCTTCGACGAGGACGGGCGCTACGTCGCCGCGGCGCGGCTGGCGGTCGGCTCGGCCGTCGGGGGCAAGACGCTGAACGTGCCGGCGGACAAGCGCTTCTATGCCGGCGGCGGCGGCTCCGTGCGCGGCTACGGCTACCAGGAGGTGGGCCCGCGCGATCCCGAGGGCGACCCGCTGGGCGGCCGCTCCCTGTTCGAGGTCAGCGCCGAGATGCGCATCCGCGTGACCGAGAACATCGGCATCGTGCCGTTCCTGGACGGCGGCAACGTCTACACGTCCGAATATCCCGACTTCTCGGAGAACCTTCGCTGGGGCGCCGGGTTGGGTGTCCGGTACATCACGCCGCTGGGCCCGCTGCGCGCCGACGTGGGATTCCCGCTGAACAAGCGGCGGGGCGACAGCTCCTGGCAGCTCTACATCAGCATCGGCCAGGCGTTCTGAGGAGGGATGGGCGGCATGGCTGTGGACGACCGGACCCCCCAGGCGGACGGACCTCGTGCCGGCGGCGGTGCCCGGCGCGCGCTGAAATGGACGCTGGGCATCGTCGGCGGGCTGCTGCTGCTGATCGTGGTGGCGGTGGCGGGCGTGCTGGTCTGGCTGCGCACGGACGCCGGCCGCGACTTCGTGGTGGCGCAGGCCGAGGCCGCGTCGCCGGGCCTGGACATCCAGGGCCTGTCCGGCCTGCCCTTCCATCCCCGCGTCGACCGCCTCACCATGGCCGACCGCGAGGGCGTGTGGCTCACCGTGGAGGGCATCGACCTCAACCTGCGCGCCCGCGACCTGCTGGCCCGCACCGTCTCCTTCGAGCGCGTCGCCGCCGCCCGGGTGGCGGTGGAGCGGGCGCCCGTCGCGGAGGAGGACCCGCCGCCGGAGGAGGAGACCGGCCCCGCCAGCCTGCCCGTCGGGGTCGAGATCGACCGGCTGGAGGTGCCGCGCATCGAGCTGGGTGCCGCACTGCTGGGCGGCGCCCCGGCGGTGCTGGCGGCGGAGGGCTCCGCCGTGCTGCCGGCGGGCGAGCTGGGCGGGACCGCCCGGCTGGCGGTCGCCCGCATCGACGAGCATCCGGGCCGCGCCGACCTCGACGCCACCTTCGTCCCGCACCGCCGCCTGGACCTGGACCTGCGCGTGGCGGAACCGGCGAACGGCGTCGTCGCCGGGCTGCTGGGCATCGAGGGGCGGCCGCCCGTCACGGTCACGCTGGCCGGGACCGGGCCGCTGGAGGACTGGAAGGGCCGGCTGGAGGCCCGCGCCGGAGAGGCGGTGTCGGTCGTGGCCGACGCCGGCATCCGGGCGCTGCAGGGCCGCTACGCCCTGGACCTGAAGGCGCGCGGCGCCATCGCGCCCCTGCTGCCGGAGGCGCAGCGCCCGCTGGCCGGCGACGCCGTGACGGTGGAGGCCGCCGGCACGCTGGTCCCGGGGGAGCGGGCGGAGATCGACCGCGCCCAGGTCCAGGCCGCCGCCGGCCGGCTGGCGGCGCGGGGCGGCTACGGGCTGGCCGACGGCGCCATGGACCTGGCCTTCGACCTGGCGGCGGGGCCCGACAGCCCGCTGCACGCGCTGGCGCCGGAACCGGTCTGGACCAGCCTGTCGCTGACCGGCACCATGCGCGGCACGGCGGACCGGCCGCAGCTGAACGCAAGGCTGACGGTGGACGGCGCCGGCTTCGGCCAGGTGACGGCCGACCGCCTGGCGCTGGACATCGCCACCGACCCGCAGGCGCGCGACGTGCTGGGCTTCAGCCTGAACGCCGCGCTGGAGGGGGTGCGAGCGACCGACCCGGCTTTGTCGGAGCTGGTCGGCGGCAAGCCCACCCTGGCGGCGGCCGGCAGCCTGAACCGGACCACGGGCGACGTGCGGCTGGACCGGCTGGCGCTGGACGCCTTCGCCGCGAAGCTGGCGGGCGAGGCGACGGTGGGCGGCTGGGGCCGCACCGCCGACGCCGCCCTGACCTTCACCGCGGCCGAGCTGGCCCGCCTGGGCGCGGCGCTGGGCCAGCCCGGCCTGAAGGGGGAGGCCAAGGTGGAGGCGACGCTCGCCAAGCGCGGGGAGGACCTGGACGCCTCGCTGCGGGCCGACGCCGGCAGGCTCGCCACCGGCATCCCGGCCGCCGACGCGCTGCTGGGCGGCACCGCCCGCCTCACCGCCAAGGTGGCTCGCCAGGGGGAGGAGACGCGGGTGCGCGACCTGGCGCTGACCGGCGCCAACCTGGCGGCGACGGGCGAGGCGACGCTGAAGGGCGAGGCGCTGACCGCCCGGCTGGACGGCAGGGTCGCGGACCTGGCGCCGCTGGGCATCGCCGTGGGCACGCCGCTGGCCGGTGCGGCGCGGCTGGAGGTGGCGGCGCGCGGCCCCACAGCCGACCTCGCCGCCACCGCGACGCTGACGTCCGACGGCATGCGGGTGCAGGAGGAGGATTTCGGGCCGACCCGCATCGTCGCCGACCTCCAGGGGCTGCCGGCCAGCCCGCGGGGCACGCTGGACGGCCGCGCCACGGTGGAGGGACGGCCGCTGACCCTGGCGGCGAAGCTGGACCGGAAGGGCGACCGGCTGTCGGTGCGCGACCTCGTCTTCGCGCTCGCCAACAACAGGATCACCGGCGCGCTGGACGCCGACCTCGCCGCGACGACGGCGACCGGCCGGCTGCGGGCGGACCTGCCGGACCTGGGCCCCTTGGGCGCGCTGGCGGGCCAGGACCTGGACGGCCGCGCCAGCGCCGACCTGCGGCTGGAGGCGCCCAAGGGCCGGCAGTCGGCGGCGCTGGACCTGACCGTGCGCGACCTGGTGCAGACCCTGCCCGACGGCGTCAAGCAGGCGGTGGAGCGCCTGAGCCTGCGCGCCCGGGCCGACGACGCGCTGAAGGCGCCGAAGCTGGACGCGCGGCTGGAGGTGGCGCGGGCGCTGGTCGGCGGCGGGCGGCTGGACGGGGTGACCGCCACCGTGGCGGGCCCGCTGTCGGAGGCGCGCTTCACCCTGGGGCTGGGCGGGGAGATGGGCAAGCCGCTGCGCCTGGACGCCGCCGGCACCCTGTCCTCCACCGACAAGGGCGACAGCATCTTGCTGACCCGGCTGGAGGGGCAGTACGACGGCACCGCCCTGCGCCAGACCGGCCGGGCCCTGTTCGCCAGCGGGCCGAAGGGCGTGCGGGTGGAGGGGCTGCGGCTGGCCACCGGGCAGGCCCGCATCGCGCTGGACGCGGCGCTGGACGGCGACGACCTCTCCGGGCGGGCGGAGCTGTCGCGGGTGCCGATGTCGCTGGTGCGGCTGGTCGACCCGACGCTGGCCCTGCAGGGGGAGGTCAACGGCACCGCCAGCCTGGCCGGCAGCCGCGCCGACCCGCGCGGCGACCTGACGCTGACCCTGACGGCCCTGCGCGCCGACGGCGTCGGCCTCGGCCCCGACGCCGGGGTGGACGGGCGGCTGACCGCCGCCTGGCGCGGCGGCCGGATGCAGGCGACCGCCCGGGCGGAGGGCCGCCGCGGCAACGTGGACCTGACCGCGCGGGTGGAGGCGCCGCTGGTCCTGGAGGCCGGCGCCGCCGCCCCCGCCGTGCCGCCGGGTGGCCTGCTGGCCGGCGGGGTGAAGGGCCGGATGGACATGGCGGCGTTGAACGACCTGCTGGCCGCCAGCGGCGACCGGGTGGCCGGCGCGCTGTCGGTCGACCTCGCCCTCTCCGGCACGGTGGACAAGCCGGGCCTGGCCGGCACCGTCGCCATCGACAAGGGCCGGTACGAGAACCAGATGCTCGGCACCGTCGTCGAGTCCATCGAGGCGCGCCTGTCCGGCAGCCAGGAGGGGCTCAGCATCCAGCGGTTCGAGGGCACGACGCCCGGCGGCGGCCGCGTCGCCGTCGGCGGCGCCATCCGTCTGGACCCGGCCTGGGGCGACCGCCAGATCGAGATGACGGTGTCGGCCACCAACGCCCGGCTGGTCCGCATGGACCCCGCCCAGGCCTGGGCCGACGCCGACCTCTCCTTCAACGGCAGCTTCGAGCGCGCCTCCCTGGCGGGCCGCGTGCGGGTGCGCAAGGCCTATATCGGCATCCCGGAGAAGCTGCCGCCGCAGGTGGCCGACCTGCAGGTGGTGGCGGTGCGCAACGGCGTCCCGGTCGACCCCGAGCAGACCATGGTGGCCCTGGCCGAGCAGGAGGCGCCGGGCATGGTCATCGCGCTGGCGGTCGCTGTCGAGGCGGAGAACCAGATCTACGTCCAGGGCCGCGGGCTGGACGCCGAGTTCAAGGCGGACCTGGACGTCGCCGGCACGACGGACGAGCCCGCCGTGACCGGCGAGGTGTCGCTGGTCAAGGGCGAGCTGTCGGCGCTGGGCGAGACGTTCGAGCTGGCCAAGGCCAGCGTCACCTTCGACGGCACCACCGACCCCCTGCTGGACATCCAGGCGCGGCGCGAGCGGACGGGCTTCGTGGCGCTGGTCAACATCACCGGCCGCCCGTCGGAGCCGAAGCTGGAGCTGTCCTCCGAACCGCCGGTGCCGGAGGACGAGATCCTGGCCCGCATCCTGTTCGACCGCTCCATCGGCGAGCTGTCGGCGCTGGAGGCGGTGCAGCTGGCGCAGAGTGCCGCCCAGCTGACCGGCTTCCTCGGCAGCGGGCCCGGCGTGATGGACAAGGTGAAGCGCTCGCTGGGCGTCGACCGGCTGGAGTTCAAGGGCAGCGAGAGCGGCGAGGGCCCCGGCACCGTCGCCGCCGGCCGCTACGTCGGCAGCGACCTCTATGTCGGGGTGGAGAACGAACTCGGCACCGGCCAGAGCAAGGTCACCGCCGAGTACGAGGCCACCGACACCATCAAGCTCCGCGGCGAGGTCGGCCGCGACAGCGAGGTCGGCGTGCAGTTCGAGTGGGATTACTGAGGGGGCGTTCCCGCGCGGATCAGGCGGCCCAGTTCTCCAGCCGTAGGCCCGGGACCCGCTCGAACTCGCGCATGTTGTTGGTCACCAGGACCAATCCCAGGCTCCTTGCATGCCCGGCGATCATCAGGTCATAGCTGCCGATCGGCCGTCCGGCCCGCTCCAGTTCCGCCCTGATCTGCCCGAATTGGCCTGCGGCCGGCACATCGAAGGGCAAGACCTCCAGCCGGGCGGCAAAGGACTCGACCGTCTCGATGTTCGATGCTGGCCTGGAGGATTTTTCAGCGCCATAGATGAGCTCGCCCATGACGACCGAGGAGATGCAAATCTGCCCCGATAGCTCATTGAATTTGGCGCGCAGTTCGGGCGGCCTATTTTTAATTAGATAGATACATATATTAGTGTCCAGCATATAGCGGAGCATCAGAATTGCTCGCGCCCCTGCGGCACCGGCTGCGCCCGATCCTCCATGAAGTCATCCGAAACCCTGGGGCCGTCAAAGAAGGAATCCCAGGGCTCCCCTGCCGGACTGATGAGCCGGCTGCGCCCAACGACCGTGATGTCCACTTGGCGGACGTTTTCCGGCAAGGCGACAGGCTTCGGCAGCCGGACTGCCTGCGACTTGTTGGTGGTGAAAACGGTCGACCTCACCATCGCGACCCCCGGGGATATACGTCAGGGATATACTAGGATGCCGACGCCCTGAAATCAATGCGCCGGAACCGCCGCTCACACCGCCAGCGCCCCCTCCGGCAGGTTGGCGCGCAGGTGGGCGGCGAGGCGGCGGAGGTCGTCCTCGCGGGCGCTGGCCTTGCGCCAGGCGAGGCCGATGCGGCGGGTCGGCGCCGGGTCGGGGAAGGGGCGCACCTCGATCTGGCCGGGGGCGGTCAGCGCGGTCGAGGCCAGCGCCGGCAGCAGCGTCACGCCGATCCGCCCCGCCACCATCTCGCACAGGGTGGACAGCGAGGTGGCGGCGACGCTGTCGCGCTCGGCCCGGGCGCCCAGTCGGCAGACCTTCAGCGCCTGCTCCCGGAAGCAGTGCCCGTCCTCCAGCAGCAGCAGCCGCTCCTCCGCCAGGTCCGCCTCGCGCACCTGCTCACGGGATGCCAGCGGGTGGCCGGGCGGAAGCGCCACCAGGAACGGCTCGTCGTACAGGGTCTCGCAGGCGAAGCCGCCCTCGTCCAGCGGCAGCGCCAGCAGGCAGGCGTCCAGCTCGCCGGCGCGCAGCCGCTCCAGCAGCCGGTCGGTCAGGTCCTCGCGCAGGTACAGCCGCAGGTCCGGGTAGGACCGGCGCAGCCCCGGCAGCGCCCGCGGCAGCAGGAACGGCCCCACCGTGGGGATGACGCCCAGACGCAACTCCCCCGCCAGCGGCCGGCCGGCGGCCTTGGCGCTGTCGGCCAAATCCTCCACCGCCGCCAGGATGGCGCGGGCGCGGCGCACCGCCTCCTCCCCCGCAGGGGTCGGCAGGACCCGGCGCTGCGTGCGCTCGAACAGGGTGATGCCCAAGGCCTCCTCCAGCTGCTGGATCTGGGCGGACAGGCTGGGCTGGCTGACATGGCTGGCCTGGGCGGCACGGCCGAAGTGCAGCGTGTCCGCCACCGCCACGAGGTAGCGGAGCTGGCGCAGGGTCACCGGAGCTGCCATCGGTCTTTCCTATCGGTGTGGTCGGAATAAACGATTGGACCAATCAATGGGATATCCACATCTTTAGATCAATTCCAATGACCGGCGGCACCCCGCGGCCGGGTCCCTTCCGCGGCGCCGTCCGGCGTCGCGGCCGACCGTACAAATAGCAAGAAGCGGAGATACTGACATGCTGACCGTTGGCGACAAGTTCCCGGCCTTCGACCTCAAGGCCGTCGTCACCACCGATCCGAAGACCGCCTTCACCCAGATCGACAACGCCACCTACAAGGGCAAGTGGCTGGTCGTGTTCTTCTGGCCGAAGGACTTCACCTTCGTCTGCCCGACCGAGATCGCCGCCTTCGGCAAGCTGAACGGCGAGTTCGCCGACCGCGACGCCCAGGTGCTGGGCGCCTCCACCGACAGCGAGTTCGTGCACCTGGCCTGGCGCCAGAACCACGCCGACCTGAAGGACCTGCCCTTCCCGATGCTGGCGGACATCAAGCGCGAGCTGTCCACCGAGCTGGGCATCCTCGACAAGGCCGAGGGCGTCGCGCTGCGCGCCACCTTCATCGTCGATCCCGAGGGCATCATCCGCTTCGCCTCGGTCCACGACCTGTCGGTCGGCCGCAACGTGCAGGAGGTGCTGCGCACCCTGGACGCGCTGCAGACCGACGAGCTGTGCCCCTGCAACTGGCAGAAGGGCGAGCAGACCCTGCAGGCGGCCTGAGGCCCGCCGGGCCCCCTCCCGCGCCGCCCAGGCCCCCTCCCGGGCGGCGCCCCCCTCAGAGGGAGGGCCCGCGGCCTTGAGCCTGCGGTGCGGACGGGCACCCGCCGCCCCCCGGCGGGTGCCCGTCACCCCCCCTCCCCCAGCCATCCCACCAGGAGCCATCCCATGTCGATCGACGCCCTGAAGGCCCGCCTTCCCGACTACGCCAAGGACATCCGGCTGAACCTCGGCAGCGTGCTGACCTCCGCCAACCTGACGCCGCAGCAGGCCTGGGGCGCCGCCGTCGCCGCCGCCATCGCCGCGCGCAACGACGAGGTGACCCGCGCCGTCGTGGCCGACGCCGCCGCCGCGCTGGAGCCGGCCGCGCTGAACGCCGCCAAGGCCGCCGCCGCCGTCATGGCGATGAACAATGTCTACTACCGCTTCGTGCACCTGAGCGGCGACCGCGGCTACGGCCAGCTGCCGGCCCGGCTGCGCATGAACGTCATCGGCAACCCGGGCGTCGACCGCGTCGACTTCGAGCTGTGGTCGCTGGCCGTGTCCGCCGTCAACGGCTGCGGCATGTGCATCGAGAGCCACGAGCACGAGGTGATCTCCAAGGGCGCCACCAGGGAGGCCGTGCAGGACGCCGTCCGCATCGCCGCGGTCATCCACGCCGCCGCCACCGTGCTGGATGCCGAGCAGGCCCTGTCGGCCACCGGCGTCACCGCCCAGGCCGCCTGACGCGCCGGGGGCCGGCCATGTCGAAGGAAGCCGTCCGGGGGGGAGCCCTCCGGGCGGCTTTCGTGTGTCCGGGGACTGGTGAGGCTGCGAGGGGGTGCGTGCTTCGACAGGGTCAGCATGAGGACGGGTGGATGCCAGGCCCGGCGGAAACCAAGGGAGCAGCAATACGTCCCTCAGCCTGAGCCTGTCGAAGGCCGCACCACGCCCCCGCTGCCTGAAACCCCCGCCCCCTACCCCCGCCGCGCCTTCACCCCGTCCAGCACCATGCGCAGCATCTCCTCGCGCGAGGAGATGGCGGCGTAGCGGTCGCGGGCGCGGCGGGACCAGTCGGCGCGCGACGCCTCCGATCCGCCCAGCACCCGCGCGACGGCGGCGAAGTCCTTGAGGTCCTTCAGGTGGAAGTCCGGGCCGGCGACCACCGACACGTCGCCCCAGGGCAGGGTGAAGGCCGGCACCCCCTCCGCCAGCGCATAGGCCGCCGAGGCGCCGCCGCCGCCGCGCGGCGGGTTCAGGTAGAGGTCGCACGCCTTCAGCACCGCCCGCACGTCGTGCTGCAGGCCGATGGCGCGGGCCCGCGAGGCCAGCAGGGGGAACCGCGCCGCTAGCCCCCCGTAGGCCTCGAAGGGGCCGACGAACAGGAAGAACAGCCGGGGCTCGTCGCGCAGCAGCCCCTCCAGCGTCGCCGCGAAGCCGTCCGTCACCTCGCTGTCGAGGCGCAGGCCGATGACGGCGGCGACCAGCGCGTCCTCGGGCACGCCCAATTCTGCCCGGCGGGCGGGCTGCCCCGTCTCCGGCAGGGAATAGCCGTAGAAGATGGGGATCACCCGCTCCGGCGGCACGCCCGCCAGTTCCAGCGCCGGCCGGTCGGAGGGCGATGCCGGGCGCGGCAGGCCGAAATAGGTGGGCTGCGCCACCGGCAGGTAGGTCCCGAACGGGATCGCCACCACGTCGGTGAGGTCGCGGCAGAGATCGGCCACCGGGCTGGCCGTGCCGAAGCTCATGACGAGGCCCGGGCGCAGCTCCGCGACGAAGTCCAGCACGTCCGCCGCCTCGGCCGGCGTGGTGGTGCCGGGGGTCAGGTGGACGAAGGGGATCTTCACCTCGTGGAAGGAGAGGTTGCGGATCTTCAGCAGCCGGTCGTCGACGTTGCTGCGGTAGTCGGAGAGCAGCGGGAAGCCCACCTCGACCGGCCCGTCCGCCGTGTTGACCAGCACCACCCGCCGGCCAAGGCGGGTCATCAGGATGTGGGCGAACTCCAGTATGTCGACGGAGGGCTGGTGGATGGCGTGCATGAACTGGCCGGTCAGCAGCACCACCAGGTCGTCGCGCCGGGCGAAAGCGGGGATAGGCGCGCGGGGCGCCGGCATCGCCGCCCGGAAGCCGTCCACGATGGCCTGCCAGAGCCGGCGCATGGCGAGGTCGTGGGCCCCCGGGTCGGCGGTGCGGAAGCCGTTCGACCAGAGCGCGTAGTTGACGCCCTGGAAGATGTACTGGGCGCGCGCCAGCGGCATGTCGGGGGCGCCGGCGCGCAGCGCCTCCGCGGTGAGGTCGATGGCCCGGGTCGGCGCCGCCGCGTCGCCCAGCAGCATCGCCCTCAGGAGCTGTTCGGCGACCCGGCCCGCCGGCGTCGCCGGCGGGGGCGCCGCGGCGACGGCGGCCTCCACCGCTCCGCGCAGGGAGGGCGTCTCCGCCATCGCCTGCCGCAGGTGCAGCGCCAATCCCTGCACGAGGTCGGCCGCGGCGCGGTCGTCCGGCAGCCGGTCCAGCCCGCGGCCCAGTTCCTGGCGAAGGGCGCCCGCGGCCCTCAGCCCTTCCGTCGATGCGGTCCCGCCGGTCATGGCGCCCCTCCTCCGCTCAGGCGGTCCAGGGGCCGAAGGCGCTGACCAGCGCCCAGGCCCCGATGGCGGCCAGGACGGCCGCGGTGCCGCGGTTGATCCAGTGGACCGTGCGCGGGGTGAACTTGTGCCGGACGGCCGAGATGCCGCCGCACAGGATGGCCCACCAGAGCAGCGAGCCGAGGAATATCCCGACCGTCAGGGTGGCCGCGCCCTGGTGGTCCAGCCTGCCGCCGAAGCCCACCACGACGGCGATGATGCCCATTATGGTGACGGGGTTGGTGACCGTCAGCAGCACGCCGCTGGCAACCGCCCCGGCGAGGTCGCGGGCCGGCGGCTCCTCCGCCATCGGCTCGGGGTCGCGCAGGAAGCCGTGCAGCGCGGCGCCCAGCAGGAACAGCCCGCCCAGCAGCCGCAGCTCCTTCACGTGGCCCATCAGCGCGTCGATGACCTGGCTGACGCCGAAGGCGGCGATGGCGCCGAACAGCCCGTCCACGAAGGCGGAGCCCAGCCCCGTCGCCACCCCGACGACGACCCCGCGCTCCACCGTGCGGCGGATGCACAGCAGGCCGATGGGCCCGATGGGGGCGGCGATGGCGAGGCCGAGGACGATGCCGCGCCCCAGCACGCTCAACTCTTCGATCAACGCGGAACGGCTCCGGTCACCCTGACGTGGCGCAAAGGCTTAGCGCCGATTACAGTGCGGCGCCATGGGGGAATCGCGGGATCAGGCGGCGGCGCCGCTGGACGAGGTGGGCTGGACGCTGCTGGAGGCGCTGCAGCGCGACGGGCGGCTCAGCTACACGGAGCTGGCGCGGCTGGTCGGGCTGTCCGGCCCGGCCGTGGCCGACCGGGTGCGGCGGCTGGAGGCGGCGGGGCTCATCACCGGCTACCGGGCCGAGGTGGACCGGGCGCGCCTGGGCTTCCGCTTCTGGGCCTTCGTGCGCATCCGCGCCTTCCCCGGCCGCGACGCCGCCATCGAGGCGCACGCCGCCGCCACCCCGGAGGTGGTGGAGTGCCACGAGGTGACGGGCGAGGACAGCTACGTCCTGAAGGTGGGCGCCACCACGGTGCAGCACCTGGACCGCGTCATAACCGCGCTGGCCCCCTTCGGCGCCACCCAGTCCACCCTGCTGCTCTCCACCAAGATCGCGGGAAAGCCGGTGCGGCGGCCGGGCTCCTAGGGACCGGCGCAGGCCGCGCACCGGCCGGTGGGCCCTTTGCGCCTACCTTTTTCAGTCTGTCCGTCATTCCGGTGAAAGCCGGAATCCAGGAGCCGTTTGCCGTAGCGCCCGTGGCCCCTGGACCCCGGCTTTCGCCGGGGTGACGGAGAAGGGAAATCGAGATTTCCTACGATGCGAAGCTCTCCGGCCTCTCGCATTTGAGCTTGGTGAGCCTTTTGCGGTTCTCTCCGTCCGTCATTCCGGCGGAAGCCGGAATCCAGGGGCCGTTTGCCGCAACGCCGGGATTCAGCCGGCCGGGCGCCCGGCGGCAGCTGCGCGGCCTGCACCTGCTCCCTCCCCCGCCCACAAGCCAGTGGCGTCCCGCGCGGGCGGCCCCTATCCTGACCCGCTGACGGCATCTGGAGGGATCGGCATGGCGGGCGAGGCACCGGGGGACCTGTTCGAGGCGGCGCTGGCGGTGCGCCAGCGGGCGCACGCGCCCTATTCGCGCTTCAAGGTGGGGTCCGCGCTGCGCGGGGCCGGCGGCGGCATCTATGCCGCCTGCAACGTGGAGAACGCCGCCTATCCCCAGGGCCAGTGCGCCGAGGCCAGCGCCATCGGCATGATGGTGGCGGCGGGCGAGACGCGCATCGCCGAGGTCGTCGTCATCGGCGGCGAGCCGGGCGACGGGCTGCTCTGCACCCCCTGCGGCGGCTGCCGCCAGCGGCTGCGCGAGTTCGCGGGGCCGGACACCGTCATCCATGTCTGCGGGCCGGACGGCACGCGGGCGCGCTTCACCATGGCGGAGCTGCTGCCCGCCTCCTTCGGGCCCGACAACCTTGGCTTCTGACGACCTCCCCTTCGACGCCTCGGCCGTGGCCGTGCGCGCCCTGCCGCTGCTGGACCTGACCAGCCTGAACGACGGCGACGACGAGGCCTCCACCGAGGCGCTGTGCGAGCGGGCCTCCACCCCCGCCGGCCGCGTCGCCGCCGTCTGCCTGTGGCCGGCCTTCGTGGCCCAGGCCAGGCGCCTGCTGGCAGGGGACGGCATCCGCGTCGCCACGGTGGTGAACTTCCCCGGCGGCAGCTTCCCCCCGGAGCGGGTGGCGGAGGAGATCCGCGCCGCGCTGGCCGACGGCGCCGACGAGATCGACGTCGTCATGGACTACGCCGACGTGATGCGCGGCACCGGGTCGCGCGCGCGCGAGCTGCTGGCCGCCTGCCGCGAGGCGTGCGGGCCGACCACCATGAAGGTCATCCTGGAGACCGGCGCGCTCGCCAAGCCGGTCCTGGTCGAGCGCGCCGCCGCCATCGCGGTGGAGGCGGGGGCCGACTTCCTGAAGACCTCCACCGGCAAGGTGCCGGCCGGAGCCACGCCCGGCGCCGCGCGCATCCTGCTGGAGGCGTGCAAGGGAGCCCCCCGCCCGGTCGGCTTCAAGGCGTCGGGCGGCGTGCGCGACATCGCCGGCGCGCAGCAGTACCTGGCGCTGGCGGACGAGATCTGCGGCCCCTACTGGGCCACGCCCGCGACCTTCCGCTTCGGCGCCTCCGGCCTGCTGGACGCGCTGCTCAAGGAACTGGGCTTCGGCCCCGGCGGCACCGCCCGCAGCACCTACTGAGGAACGATACGATGCTCCCGCAGGAGATCATCCGCGCCAAGCGCGACGGCGGCCGGCTGGCCGAGGCCGACATCGCCGCCTTCATCCGCGGCCTGACCGACGGCAGCGTGACCGAGGGTCAGGCCGCCGCCTTCGCCATGGCGGTCTTCTTCCGCGGCATGGACATGGAGGAGCGGGTGGCGCTGACCCGCGCCATGACCCGCTCCGGCACGGTGCTGGAATGGGGCGGGGAGAACCTGCCCGGCCCCATCCTCGACAAGCACTCCACCGGCGGGGTCGGCGACAAGGTCAGCCTGGTGCTGGCGCCCCTGGTGGCGGCCTGCGGCGGCTACGTGCCGATGCTGGCGGGGCGCGGCCTCGGCCACACCGGCGGCACGCTGGACAAGATGGACGCCATCCCGGGCTACGCGACCCAGCCCGACCTCGCCACCTTCCGCCGGGTGGTGCGGGAGGCGGGCGCCGCCATCATCGGCGCCACGGGCGAGCTGGCGCCGGCCGACCGGCGGCTCTACGCCATCCGCGACGTGACCGCGACGGTGGAGAGCATCGACCTCATCACCGCCTCCATCCTGTCCAAGAAGCTGGCGGCCGGGCTGCAGGGCCTGGTCA
>DASPKT010000144.1:0-3009 GCA_035627915.1 Azospirillaceae bacterium | reverse complement strand
GCCACCGCCGCCAGCGCGGCGGCGACCTCCGGCTCGGCGCCATGGGCGCGCACGAAGTCCGGCAGGGCCCGGCGGGCGAAGGGGAACAGCACCGAGGTGACGAAGGCCACGTCGGTGATGGTGCCCTCGATGTCGAGGACGATGGTGCGGACGGTCACGCGGCCTCGTACAGCGGGAAGCGCTTCGCGATGCCGTCGCCGGTGAAGCTGGCGACCCAGCCCTCCGGCGTGCGGAAGAAGCGGATGGCGGTGAAGCGGGGCTGCGGCCCCATGTCGAACCAGTGCGGGATGCCGGCCGGCACCGACAGCAGGTCGCCGGCGTGGCAGACCACCTGGAACACCTTGCCGTCGCGGTGCAGGTAGAAGGCGCCGCTGCCCTCCACGAAGAAGCGCACCTCGTCCTCGCCGTGCGTGTGCTCGTCCAGGAACTTGGTGCGCACCGCCTCCAGGTTGGGCGTGGCGGGGGTGACGCGGGCCACGTCCACGGTCGTGTAGCCGCCGGCCTGCTTCAGCCGCGCCACCTCCGGCGCGTAGGCCGCCAGCACGGCCTCCGCGTCGGCGTCGGCCGCCAGCGGGGCGGAGGCCTGCCACCGCTCGAACGCGACGCCGATGGGCGCCAGCGCGTCCGCGATGCGGGCGGGGTCGTCGGTGTCCAGCAGGGCGACGGCGGGGTCGCCGTCGGCATAGACGGTCAGGCGGGTCATCGCGTGAGCCTCCTCATCTCCAGCTCGATCCCGAAGAGGAAATCAAGCGCCTCGGCATGCCGCAAGGCCTCTTCCGCGTCGCGCCCCCAGGCGGTAAGGCCGTGGCCGGCGATCAGGAAGGCGGGGGCGAGGCCGGGCCGGCCCAGATCGGCCGCGGCGCGCGCCGCCAGCCGCGTGGTGTCCTGGTCGTTGGCGTAGACCGGGACCGACACCGAGACCTCATGCGTGCGGATCGGGTGCAGCGCCTTCAGCAGCTCGTACCCCGCCAGCACCACCGCCCCCTCCGGCTCCAGGAGGCGGGAGAGGAGGGTGGAATGGGGGCTGTGCATGTGCACCACCGCGCCGACCGCGGGGTCGGCGGCGTAGAGGGCCAGGTGGATCGGCGTCTCGGCGGAGGAGCCCGGCGGCGGCGGCGCGCCGACCTCCGCCTCCAGCACGTCGCCCTGGCGCAGCGCCCCCTTGTCGGTGCCCGACGCGGTGATGGCGATGCGGCCGGAGGGCGCGCGGACGGAGAAGTTGCCCGCGGTGGCCGGGACCCAGCCGCGGGCGGCGCAGAAGCGGCCCAGGCGGATGACCGCGTCGGCCGTCTCGGTCCAGGAAGTCGTGCCGCTCGCAATCATGCCATGCCGCCATCGCCGTCGGGTCGCGCCCCAGAGAATGGCGCGCCCGCCGGTGCTGTCAACGGGATTGCGACGGGAACCACAGCCGATGCACTGTGAAATAGACCGGTGCCACCGGGACCGGGCCGGGCATCACCCGTCGTACAGCTTGTTTCCCCGCACGTGATTGGGGATCATCGCCCCGGAATTCGCATTGGCGGAGTCGGCGGATGTATCACCCCGAGGCGCTGGAGCCCATCGTGGACTTCGTGCGCGGCATCGGCATCGGCGTGGAGTTCGGCGAGCTGGGCAGGCACGGCCTGCTGCCGGGCACGAACGTGCAGGGCGGCGTGATCCACGTCGATCCGGAGACCCTGATCGGGTCGGGCGACCTGCTGCACGAGGCCGGGCACATCGCCATCATCCCGCGCCGCCACTGGCCGCGGCTGGGGCGGGACCTGCAGGCGAGCGTGGAGGCGGTCCTGGCGGAGGAGACGGCGGCCGGCGCCCCCGACCCGAAGCTGGCGAAGGCGGTCGCCATGGGCGAGATGATGGCGCAGGCTTGGTCCTACGGCGCCGCCCGCCACATCGGCGTGTCGCCGGGCGCTGTCTTCTTCCCCGGCACCCACAAGCACCAGCAGTTCGAGGGCACGCATCCCATGCAGGCCTGGATCGAGAGCGGCACCCATTACGGCATCCTCGCCCTGGCCGAGGTCGGTCTCACCGGCTTCGGCGGCATGTTCAGCCACATGGGCGACAACGGGTTGCCGCCCTTCCCCCGCTTCAGCCGCTGGACGGTGGACTGAGCGGGCGGGAAGCGGCCGACGCCCCCAGGCGGTAAGGCCACGGCCGTGGAATGCGTCACGGCGCCTTGGGCTTGGGGTCGTGCGACAAATGCTCGTAGCTGAGGCGCCAGCCCTGCGGGGTGCGGGTGTAGAGGTTGGTGCCGTTGCCGCCGCCGGACAGGACCTTGCCGTCCTTCATCGTGCCCCGGTAGCTGTAGCGGAAGACCACCAGGGCGGTGTTGGCGTCGCGCGCCAGCCACTCCGCCTGGTCCATGGTGTAGACCTCGTCCGGGATGACGGACCAGGTCGCGGCGAAGGCGGCGCGCACGGCGTCCAGGCCGCGGTGGGTCTTCTCGGTGAAGACGAACAGCGCGTCGGGCGCGATCACGTCCTCGGCCAGGAGGTCGAAGTCGTGGCTGTTGATCTTGGCCCGGTACCGCTCGAACGCCGCCTCCGGCGTGTCGGTCACGGCGCCGGCGGCGGGGGCAAGCGACAGGACCAGGGCTGCGGCGGCGAGGGCGGCGCGGAGGCTCATCCGGTCGGACTCCTTGGGCGTCAGGGGACGGGCTTGCTAGCCGGCCCGCGCGCGCCCGGGCAAGGGCCGGTCCGGGGGTGGGCCGGTGGGGCAATGGCCCCAGCGCCACCCGCCGGCCCCAGCGCTGCCCGCTGGTCCTCGCGTTACCCGCTGCCCGGCGGCGTGCCCGCGCAGGCCAGCGGGGAGGCCGCCAGGGTGCGTTCCAGGGCGGCGACGGACACGCGCAGCTTCGGCGGGACGAACCGGGCACTGGGGTGGACGGCCCAGATGGCGAGATCGACGGGCCCGCCGTCCTCAAGGTCGAGGGCCACCAGCCGGCCGGCCTCCAGATCCTCGGCGCAGTTCCAGCCCGACATGAGCGCCAGCCCGACCCCGCCCAGGCAGGCC
>DASPKT010000143.1:0-2342 GCA_035627915.1 Azospirillaceae bacterium | reverse complement strand
GCAGCGCTGCTTCTGGCTGGAGCACCGCCAGGTGCGCCGCCTGGACGCCGGCTTCTCCGCCTTCGACGCCTGGGCCGAGAAGATCGACGCGCAGGAGGCCGAGGAGGCGCGCCGCCTCGAGGTCACCATCCGCAAGGAGATGCACTGGCTGGCCCGCGGCGTGACCGCGCGGCGGACCCGCAACGAAGGGCGCCTGCGCCGGCTGAACGCCATGCGCGACGCCAAGGCCCAGTGGCTGAAGGACCAGCGGGGGCAGCTGAACATGGGGCTGGCCAGCTCGGGCGCTTCCGGCCAGCGCGTGGCCGAGGCCCGCGGGATCTCCAAGGCGTTCGGCGAGCGGGTGATCCTCAAGCCCTTCTCGACCCGCATCATCCGGGGCGACCGGGTGGCGATCGTGGGACCGAACGGCGCGGGCAAGACGACGCTCGTCAAGCTGCTGCTCGGCGAGCTGGCGCCCGACGCCGGCGAGGTGAAGCTGGGCGCCAATCTGGAGATCGCCTACATCGACCAGGCCCGTGCGGCGCTCGATGCCGACATGACCCTGAAGGACGTGCTGACGCCGAACGGCGGCGACCAGGTGATGGTGCGCGGCCGGCCCATGCACTACGCGGGCTACGCCCGGGACTTCCTGTTCAAGGACAGCCAGCTGCGCCAGCCCGTGCGAACCCTGTCGGGCGGGGAGCGCAACCGCCTGCTGCTCGCCCGCGCCCTCGCCCGGCCGTCGAACGTGCTGGTGCTGGACGAGCCCACCAACGACCTGGACATGGACACCCTGGACCTGCTCGAGGACCTGCTGGCCGACTACGACGGCACGCTCGTCCTGGTCAGCCACGACCGCGACTTCATCGACCGGCTGGCCACCTCCACCATCGGGCTGGACGGGACCGGGCGGGCCGTGGAGACGCCCGGCGGCTGGCAGGACTTCGTGAGCCAGAACCCCGGCTTCTTCGGCGCGCCGGCCCGGAGCGTCCAGGCCCGGAGCGTCCAGGCCAGGCGCGCGCCGGACAGGGCCGCGGAGCCGCGCCGCGCGCCCGCGCCGCCCGCCGCCAAGCTCTCCTACAAGGACCAGCGGCGGCTGGAGGAGCTGGAACGGCTGGTCGCCGAACTGCCCGGCCGGATCGCCGCGCTGGAGGCGGAGCTGGCCGATCCCGGCCTTTACGCCCGCGACCCCGCAGGCTTCGAGCGCCTCAGCGGCGCCCTGGCGGCGGCCCGATCGCAGCTGGCGCAGGCGGAGGAGGAATGGCTGGCGCTCGCCGAGCGGCGCGAGGCGCTGGAATCAGGCCGCTGACCGCCGCGCCACGCTTTCCTGTGGATATCGTTATACAACTGACTCTGCTGCATGAATCCAAATGCAAGCCTCAGTTGTTAACACATCCTTCACAGGCTTTTGACGGCTGGCCCACACACCGGCCGAATCGCCCGCTTGCGTCACAAATGCTTCAGGCGCACCGTCCTCTTGCCGAGAGGAACTGCGGCGCGGCGGACGGAGAAGCTGGCAACAGCGGACCCCGAAACAAGCGAGCGGAGTGTCTCTGCCAAGGCCAGGGACCGGGGCAACCCGGGACCAACCGAACGCAAGACATCGGCATCAGGAAACGACGGGGCGACCCGAACCGGACCTGATGGTGGCCTCCCTGGCACAGGTCCCCCAACGGATCTGGATGAGAGGGCGACGCCCCGGGCAACCGGAGCGCCGCCCTCTTGCTATGGGGCGTTCTCCGGCGCGCCGCGCGATGAGGGGGCGCTGTCGGCGACGGCGACCAGGAGCGTCCTCGCCCCCTGCCTGTCCGCGGGTGAAACCCCCTCCGTCTGGTCGCTTCGCGCCGATCCACCTCCCCCGCATCGCGCTTCGCGCTGGGGGAGGATCTCCGCCCCTTGGAAGCGCCGCCGCAGCGCCCTAACGTCGCCGCCTCCACGTCGAGGGGATGCGATGAAGCTCTTGCGTAACCTGGTGCTGGCCGCGGCCGCGTTGCTGGCCGCATGCTCGCCGGGACCGAAGGACGGGGCCGCCAGGGCGCCGGACGGAACCACCGTCATCCGCTTCGCCACCGATTGGCGGGCGCAGGCCGAGCAGGGCGGCTTCTACCAGGCGCTGGCCTCGGGCGAGTACGCCAGGCGCGGGCTGAAGGTGGAGATCGTGCAGGGCGGCCCGGGATCGAACGTGCCCCAGCTGCTCGCCGCCGGCGCGGTCGACCTGGGCATGGGCTCCAACAGCTTCATCGTCATGAACCTCGCCCAGGAGGGGGCGCCGGTGAAGGCCGTCGCCGCCTTCATGCAGAAGGACCCGCAGGTGCTGATCGCCCATCCCGGCACGGGGGTGGAGAAGATCGCCGACCTGAAGG
>DASPKT010000142.1:0-11216 GCA_035627915.1 Azospirillaceae bacterium | reverse complement strand
TCGGGGAAGTCCTCGCGGGCGTGGGCGCCGCGGCTCTCCTCGCGGGCGGCGGCGGAGTTGATGGTGGCGACGGCCTGGACCATCAGGTTGTCCAGCTCCAGCGCCTCCACCAGGTCGGAGTTCCAGACCAGCGAGCGGTCGGTGACCTGGATGTGCGGGCGCTTCGCCCACACCTGCTTCATCAGGGCCACGCCCTCGTTCAGCACCTCGCCGGTGCGGAAGACGGCGCAGTTGTTCTGCATGATCTTCTGCATCTCCAGCCGCAGGTGGGCGACGCGGATGTCGCCCTTGGCGTGGCGGTGGCGGTCCAGGCGCTCCAGCGCCTTCTCCGTCGCCGCGGCCGGCATGTCGCGGTGGGGCGCACCGGGGCGCACCGTCTCGCCGGCGCGGTGGGCGGCGGCGCGGCCGAACACCACGAGGTCGAGCAGCGAGTTGGAGCCGAGGCGGTTGGCGCCGTGCACCGACACGCAGGCGGCCTCGCCGATCGCCATCAGGCCGGGCACCACGGCGTCGGGGTTGCCGTCGCGCGGGCACACCACCTCGCCGTGGTAGTTGGTCGGGATGCCGCCCATGTTGTAGTGCACGGTCGGCAGGACCGGGATCGGCTCCTTGGTCACGTCGACGCCGGCGAAGATCTTGGCGGTCTCGGCGATGCCGGGCAGCCGCTCGTGGATGATCGCGGGGTCCAGGTGCTCCAGGTGCAGGTGGATGTGGTCCTTCTCGGGCCCCACCCCGCGGCCCTCGCGGATCTCGATGGTCATGGAGCGGCTGACCACGTCGCGGCTGGCCAGGTCCTTGGCCGACGGCGCGTAGCGCTCCATGAAGCGCTCGCCGTTGCTGTTGGTGAGGTACCCGCCCTCGCCGCGCACGCCCTCGGTGATGAGGCAGCCGGAGCCGTAGATGCCGGTCGGGTGGAACTGCACGAACTCCATGTCCTGCATCGGCAGGCCGGCGCGCAGCACCATGCCGCCGCCGTCGCCGGTGGAGGTGTGGGCCGACGTGCAGGAGAAGTAGGCGCGGCCGTAGCCGCCCGTCGCCAGCACGGTCTGGTGGCCGTGGAAGCGGTGCAGCGTGCCGTCGTCCATGTTCAGCGCCAGCACGCCCAGGCACGAACCGTCGTCCGACATCAGCAGGTCGAGCGCGAAGTACTCGACGAAGAACTCCGCCTCGTGCTTCAGGCTCTGCTGGTAGAGCGTGTGCAGGATGGCGTGGCCGGTGCGGTCGGCGGCGGCGCAGGTGCGGTAGGCGCGGCCCTCGCCGAAGCGGGTGGTCATGCCGCCGAAGGCGCGCTGGTAGATCTTGCCCTCCGCCGTGCGCGAGAAGGGCACGCCGTAGTGCTCCAGCTCGATGATGGCGGGGATGGCCTCGCGGCACATGTACTCGATGGCGTCCTGGTCGCCCAGCCAGTCCGACCCCTTCACGGTGTCGTACATGTGCCAGCGCCAGTCGTCCTCGCCCATGTTGCCCAGCGCGGCCGAGATGCCGCCCTGCGCCGCCACGGTGTGGCTGCGGGTCGGGAACACCTTGGTGATGCAGGCGGTCTTCAGCCCCTTCTCGGCCATGCCGAAGGTGGCGCGCAGGCCGGCGCCGCCGGCGCCCACGACGACGACGTCGTAGTAGTGGTCGATGATCTGGTAGGAGGTGGCCATGGTCTTGTTCCTCAGGCGCCGAACGCGATCTTCAGCACGGCGAAGCCGCAGGCGAGCGCCAGCAGCAGGGCGGCGCCCTTGGTGAGCGCGATGGCGAGCACGCGGGCCATCTTGCCGTGGACGTAGTCCTCGTAGACCTCCTGCATGCCGTAGGCGGCGTGGTGGAAGGTCACGCCGATGGTGACCAGCAGCAGCACGGCGTTCAGCGGGCTCTTCAGCCAGGCGACCATGGTCGCGTGGTCGGCGCCGACCATGCCGACGACGGACACCACGAACCAGATGGTCAGCGGCACCATGGCGGCGGAGAACAGCCGGTATGAGAGCCAGTGCTCGGCCCCCGACTTGGCGGAGCCCAGGCCGCGGACGCGGCCGAGGGCGGTACGGTAGCCCTGCTCGGGCAGGTTGGCACCCATGGTCCTCGCTCCCTTACAGCACGTACGCCGCCAGCCAGGTGACCAGGGTCAGCCCGATGGAGCCGCCGATCACCATGTAGCCGCCACGGTAGGCCTCGCCCAGCTCCAGCGCCCGCCCGGCGTCCCACACCAGGTGGCGGATACCGTTCAGCAGGTGGTACCAGAGCGCCCAGCTCCAGCCGAACATCAGCAGCAGGCCCAGCGGCGAGCCGATGAAGCCCTGCGCCGTCTCGAACGCCTCCGGCCCCGCGGCCGCGGCGATGATCCACCAGGCCCACAGCAGGGTGCCGGCGGTCAGGCCGACGCCGGTGACGCGGTGGGTGATCGAGGTCAGCGCCGGCATCGGCAGCCGGTAGACCTGCAGGTGGGGGGAGAGGGGCCGTTGCCGGTGCGGCGCTGGCGTGTCCGTCATGATTCGCGCGTCCTCGCTGATGGGGCGTCGGCTGGGGCGGGCGGGAAAACCCGCCACGGGCGGTGTGATACTTTTCGTCAGCGCAGTGAATTACGCCCATACCCCCCGTGCGTCAACGGGCGTGGACGCCCCTGCGGCATGCGTCCAAGCGGTTGATGCGCCATGGGCTTGGGGGGCGCCGCCGGGGGTGCGTTGCTGCGCCGCGGCGGGCTTGGTTCCGGCCGGCCCCGGCCCTACACTGGCGGGCCGTCGCCGACACTCCGGTCGCCTTCCATGATCCGCCGCCTCGAGGAGCTCTGCCTGACCGCCTGGCCGGCCCTGCGCACGGCCTACGACGACGGCTGGGTGCTGCGCTTCGCCGGCGGCCACACCGGCCGCGCCAACGCGGTCAGCTTCCTGGCGCCGGGGCAGGGGCCGCTCGGCCCCCGCGTCGACCATGCCGAGGCGGCGTACCGGCGGCAGGGCCTGCGCCCCGTCTTCCGCATCACGCCGCTCGCCCCCGACGGGCTGGAGGAGGAGCTGGACCGCCGCGGCTACGACCGCTACCAGCCGACCCTGGTGCAGGCGGCCGGCCTCGGCGGCATCGCGGCGCCGGAGGGCACGACCCTGGCGCCGGCCTTGGAGGAGGGCTGGATATCCGCCTATCTCGGCATGGTCGAGGTGCCGGAGGCGGAGCGGCCGGCCATGCGCGGCATCCTGGCCGCCATCTCCCCGCCCACCCTCTACGCCGCGGCGCTGGCCGGGGACGGCACGCCGGCGGCGCTGGCGCTGGGGGTGGTGGACCGCGGCTGGGTCGGCGTGTTCAAGGTGGCGGCGCGGCCGGACCTGCGCGGCCGCGGCCATGCCGGGCGCGCGGTCGCCGCCGTGATGGCGGGGGCGCGGGCGATGGGGGCGGATCGCGCCTACCTCCAGGTCGCCGCCGCCAACGCCCCCGCCCTGCGGGTCTACGCCCGGCTGGGCTTCCGCGACGCCTACGCCTACCATTACCGCCGCGGCATCAGCACCCAGTAGTCGAAGTCCAGCACCACCGACGGGTCGTACTTGCCGGCCGCGTCCTGGCCGGGGAAGTCGGCGCAGGCGCGGTCCTTGGCGGCGAAGGTGCGCAGGCGCAGCGCACCCAGGTCGGCGCGGCCGGGCAGGGGACGCTTGTCCAGAACCTCCGTCCAGGCATGGATCGTGTCGCCGGCGAAGGTCGGGGCGACGTGGCGGCCGCCGTTGATGGCGGCGATGCGGAAGGCGTTGGCGAGGCCGTTGAAGCTGAGCGCGCGGGCCAGGCTGATGACGTGCCCGCCATAGATCAGCCGGCGGCCGAAGCGGCTGTCCTTCTGGGTGTGCTGGTTGAAATGGACCTTGGCCGTGTTCTGGTAGAGGCGGGTGGCCATCTGGTGCTCCGCCTCCTCGATGGTCATGCCGTCGACATGGTCGATCCGCTCGCCCGCGGCATAGTCGTCCCACAAATGCGGCGAGCCGGCGGCGACCGCGTCGTAGCCGGAGAGGTCGAGGCCGGCCGGCAGCACGAAGGTCGCGGGATCGACCGCGTCCGGCAGGTCGGGCACGTGCGCGTCGGGCGCCGGGGCGGCCTCGTCGCGCTTGTTGACCATCACCCAGCGGACATAGTCCAGCACCGTGTCGCCCATCTGGTTGGTGCCGACGGTGTGGACATAGACGGTGCCGGTCTTGCCGTTGGAGTTCTCCTTCAGCCCGACCACGGTCGAGCGCGAGGACAGCGTGTCGCCGGGGAAGACCGGCGCACCGAAGCGGCCGGCGGCGTAACCCAGGTTGGCGACCGCGTTCAGGCTGACGTCCGGCACGGTCTTGCCGAACACCACGTGGAAGGTCAGCAGGTCGTCCACCGTGGCGCCGCCCAGCCCCAGCGCCTCCCCGAAGCTGTCGGCGGAGTGCAGGGCGAAGCGCGAGCCGGTCAGCGCCACGTACAGCGCCACGTCGCCCTCCGTCACCGTGCGGGGGGTGGCGTGGACCAGCTCCTGCCCCAGCCGGAAATCCTCGAAGTAGTTGCCGGGATTGGTCTTGCCGCTGCCGCCGGTCTTGCCGCCCATGGTTCTCCCCCTGTTTCCCCGCGCGCATTTTGCGCTGCACAACGGGGAGGCTAGCGCCTGCGGCGGGGCCGGGCAAGGGGCGGGCGGCGGGGTAAGACGACAGCGCCCGCCCCCTCCTTGCCCCTGGCGCGCCGGGGCGGAAGCGGCCTAGGGTCGGGGCCATGCGCGCGCTTCGACGTCTCGCCCTTCTGCTCGCCCTTTCGCCTGCCGCATTGGCCGCAGCCGAGCCGGCGCGGCCCCTCCTGCCCGGCATCTTCGGCGCCGACGACCGGGTGCCGTTCGAGCCGGACGCCTGGCCCTGGACCGCCATCGGCCGGGTCAACCGGGAGGTCGGCGGCTTCTGCACCGGCACGCTGGTGGGCAAGCGCCAGGTGCTCACCGCCGCGCATTGCCTGCGCCATCCCCGCACCGGCGCGCCGCTGCCGCCGCACACCGTCCACTTCGTCGCCGGCTACCGCCGCGGCGAGTACGGCGTGCACGCCCGCGCCGTGTCCTTCGTCACGGGGCAGGGGCCGGGCCCGGCCGCCGACTGGGCCGTGGTCACGCTGGAACGGGACGCCGGCATCCGCCCGCTGAAGGTGCGCGCCTTGTCCGTGGAGCAGGCCGCGGCGGCGCGGGGCCGGGGCGGGCTGGTGCGCGCCGGCTACAGCCAGGACCGCGCGCACCTGCCGACCCGCGCGTCGGGCTGCGGCCTCACCGGCGCCGTGCCCGGCCTGCTGCTGCACGACTGCGACGCCACCCGCGGCGACAGCGGCTCCGCCCTGCTGGACGGCGAAGGGGAGGGGATGGCCGTCGTCGGGCTGCACATCGGCACCACGCTCAAGGACGGCGGCCCGCGGAATTTGGCGGTCTCGGCGGAGGCGTTCGCGGGGGCGGTGGCGGGCGGGCGGTGAGGAGCGGAGCAGCGAGTACCCCTCACCCTCCCACCGCTCCGCGGCGGGCCCCTCCCTCTCCCCCAAGGGGCGAGGGGAAGGAAGCGCGGCCTAAATCCCCTCGCCCCCTCGAGGGAGAGGGAGGGGCCCAGGCCGTCAGGCCTGGGAGGGTGAGGGGTTGCGGCCGCCGGTGGCCCTCAGCCCGCCTCCATCGCCCGGATCGCCTCGCCCAGCGCCACCAGGCGGCGGGCGTTCTCGACGTGGAGGTTCTCCACCAGCTTGCCGTCCACCAGCACGACGCCCTTGCCGGCGGCGGCGGCCTCGGCGTGGGCGGCGATGATGCGGGCGGCCTGGGCCAGTTCCGCCTCGGTGGGGGCGAAGGCGCGGTTGGCGGCGTCCAGCTGCTTGGGGTGGATCAGGGTCTTGCCGTCGAAGCCCAGCTCCGCCCCCTGGCGGCAGGAGGCATCGAACCCCTCGGCGTCGTCGAGGTCCAGGTACACCCCGTCCAGGATGGCGAGACCGTAGGCGCGCGCCGCCAGCAGGCTGAGGCCCAGCGCCGTGACCATGGGCAGGCGCAGCGCCGTGTGCGCGGCGTGCAGCTCCTTGGCGAGGTCGGAGGTGCCCATGACGAAGCCGGCCAGCCGCGGCGAGGCGCCGGCGATCTCCTTGGCGTTCAGCATGCCGAGCGCCGTCTCCATCATGACCCACAGCGCCAGCCCGTCCGGCGCGCCGGCGGCGGCCAGCACCCGCTCCGCCTGGCGCACCGCCTCGGCCGACTCGACCTTGGGGATCAGCACGGCGTCGGCGCCCGACGTGGCGGCGGCCACCAGGTCGGCATGGCCCCAGGGGGTGTCCAGCCCGTTCACCCGCACGATCAGCTCGCGCGGGCCGTAGCCGCCCTGGCGCACCGCCTCCGTCACCTGGGCGCGCGCGGTCTCCTTGGCGTCGGGGGCGCAGCTGTCCTCCAGGTCCAGGATCAGCGCGTCGGCCGCCAGCGTGCGCGCCTTGTCGAGCGCCCGGGCGTTGGCCCCCGGCATGTAGAGGACGGAGCGGCGGGGGCGGTGACTGGCGGCCATGGGGACTGTTCTCCCTTCCGTTGCGGTTCTTCCCGCGGCGCAGCATAGGCGCTAGTCTGGCGGGTGAGAAGGTTCGAAACTGTCGCTGCCCGGACGTCGATGCGCACCATCCTTTCGATCCAGAGCCACGTCGCCTTCGGCCATGTCGGCAACCGCGCCGCCGTCTTCCCGCTGGAGCGGCTGGGGTTCGAGACCATCGCCGTGAACACGGTGCAGTTCTCCAACCACACCGGCTACGGCAGCTGGACCGGCACCGTCTTCCCGCCCGAGCACATCGCCGAGATCGTGCGCGGGGTGGAGGCGCGCGGCGCGCTGGCCCGCACCGACGCGGTGCTGTCGGGCTACATGGGCGACGCGCTGCTGGGCGAGGCGGTGCTGGACGCGGTCGCCAAGGTGCGGGCGGCGCGGCCGGGGGCGATCTATTGCTGCGACCCCGTGATGGGCGACGTCGGCCGCGGCTTCTTCGTGCGGCCGGGCATCCCGGACTTCATGCGCGACCGGGCGGTGCCGGCGGCCGACGTGGTCACCCCGAACCAGTTCGAGCTGGAGTTCCTGACCGGCGCCGCGGTGACCGACCTTGACGGCGCGCTGCGCGCCGCCGCCGCCGCCCGCGCGCTCGGCCCCCGCATCGTGCTGGTGACCAGCCTCGCCCGCGCAGAAGCCGAGCCGGACACCATCGAGATGCTGCTGGACACGGCGGAAGGCTCCTGGTTGGTGGCGACGCCCATCGTCCCGCTCGACCCGCTGCCGAACGGGGCCGGCGACGCGGTGGCGGCGCTGTTCCTGGCGAAGCTGCTGGAGACGGGGGAGCCGCCGGCCGCCCTGTCGCACGCGGCGGCCGCCATCTGGGCCGTGTTCGACGAGACGCGCCGCGCCGGCACGCGCGAACTGGCGCTGGTGGCGGCGCAGGACCGGCTGGTGCGGCCGGACCGGGCCTTCCCCGTCGCCCGGGTGCGCTGAGGCCCGGATGCGCTGAGGGACCGCAGGCCGACGCTGGTCCCTTGCCCCCGGTGGCGGCGCCGGTCTATCGGTAGGGGAGAGCCCGCCCCGCATCCCCCGCCTTTGCCCGGAGACGCCCGATGACCCGCCCGCTTCTTCCTGCCGCCGCCGTGGCCTCCCTGGCGGGGGTGCTGCTGCTGGGCGCCGCCGCGGGGACGGCGCTGGCCGAGGCCCGCCGGCCGCAGCTGCTGCAGTCGGCCGACCCGGTGCCGGCCGCCCAGAAGGCCGACCCGCGCCTGGCGGAGTACGAGTGCGCGGTGGACAGCACCGCCCCCTGCAAGGGCCGCGTCGACTTCGAGCGGGGCCGCTCCTACGCCTTCCGCATCGCCGGCCCCGGCACCGCCAGCTTCGCGAACGAGGGCAACCGCCGCTGCGTGCTGGAATACAGCGCCACCGAGTCGACCAGCGCCAGCACCGGCCGCACCCTGGACCTGCCGCCGGGCCAGGTCCTGACCCTGCCCGTCAAGGACGCCCAGGGCCTGATGGTGCGCTTCTTCAACCGCGGCTACGGCTCGCTGAAGTGCGACCTGGCGGTGACGCTGGGGTCCTGAGGGGGCGGGCAGGCCCGGCCCTCAGTTCTTCGTGGTCGTCATTCCGGCGGAAGCCGGAATCCAGGGCAGCTTGCCGCAGCGCCTGGGGCCCCTGGACCCCGGCGTACGCCGGGGTGACGGAAAGGGTATCATCGGAACTCCGAAGCCCTCCGACCCGTGGAGCGTCCGGCTGCTCCGGAGGAGGGGGCAGCGGCGGCGTCGTGCGGCCTTCGACAGGCTCAGGCTGAGGGGCGTTGAGATGCTCCCCGGGGAGACGGCTGCCTCCTGCGGAGCCTAGCCGTTCCCCGGCTACACCGGGCCTGGCACGAACGTCCCTCATGCAGAGCCTGTCGAAGCACGCACAAGCTCACAGCCGCACCATCCCGCCTGTCGCCTGGCCGTCCCGCCTCAGCGCTTCAGCGGCCCGCGGATCAGGTGCTCGGCGATCTGGACGGCGTTCAGGGCGGCACCCTTGCGCAGGTTGTCGCTGACCACCCAGAGGTTCAGCCCGTTCTCCACCGTGTGGTCCTCGCGCAGGCGGCTGACGAAGACCAGGTCGTCGCCGGCGCTCTCCACCGGGGTCACGTAGCCCTCGTCGGCGCGGTGGTCGATGACCGAGACGCCGGGGGCGCGGCGCAGCGCGGCGCGGGCCTGCTCGGCGCTGACCGGGTTGGCGAACTCCACGTTGATCGACTCGGAATGGCCGATGAAGACCGGCACCCGCACGCAGGTGGCGGTGACCTTGATCGAGGGGTCGAGGATCTTCTTGGTCTCCACCATCATCTTCCACTCCTCCTTGGTGGAGCCGTCGTCCATGAAGCTGTCGATGTGGGGGATGACGTTGAAGGCGATCTGCTTGGTGAAGCGCTGCTTCTCCACGGGATCGTTGACGTAGATGGCGCGGGTCTGGGTGAACAGCTCGTCCATCGCCTCCTTGCCGGCCCCGGACACCGACTGGTAGGTCGAGACGACGACGCGGCGCACGGTGGCCAGATCGTGCAGCGGCTTCAGCGCCACCACCATCTGGATGGTGGAGCAGTTGGGGTTGGCGATGATGCCCTTCTTCGTGTAGCCCGCGATCGCCTGCGGGTTCACCTCCGGCACGACCAGCGGCACGTCGGGGTCCATGCGGAAGTGGCTGGTGTTGTCGATGACGACGGCGCCCGACGCGGCGGCCCTGGACGCGAAGCCGGCGGACGCCTTGGCGCCGGCGGACGACAGGACGATGTCGGTGCCGCGGAAGTCGAAGCTGGAAAGGTCATTGACCCTCAGCACGTCGTCCTCGCCGAACGACACCTCGTTGCCGGCGGAGCGTTCCGAGGCCAGCGCGACGACGTCGCTGACGGGGAACTCGCGATCGGCGAGGATCTGGAGGATTTCCCGGCCGACATTGCCGGTGGCTCCCACGACGGCGACCTTGTAGCCCATGGCGACTGTTCCCAACTGACGGTTAGACTTACGTGCGCGCGGCTTGACAAGGGCCGGCGGGACCCATGACTTATTGATCGCGGGCCGGCTTGGCAAGGCGCCGCGGCCGCGCGGGGCGCGCGGCGGGGCACACGGGAGGGATGCGCGAATGGCGGAGCGGCTCTATTCCACCTATGCCGAGTTCTGGCCCTTCTACCTCAGGGAGCATGCCAGGCCCGGCACCCGCGTCTGGCATTATGTCGGGACCTCGCTGGGCCTGGCCTGCGTCGCCTACGGGCTGGCGACCGGGAACCTGTGGTGGCTGCTGGGCATGCCGCTGTGCGGCTACGCCTTCGCCTGGGCCAGCCACGCCTTCGTCGAGCACAACCGCCCCGCCACCTTCACCTACCCGCTGTGGTCGCTGGTCAGCGACTTCCGCATGCTGTTCCTGTTCCTGGCCGGGCGGCTGGAGGGCGAGCTGCGCCGGGCCGGCGTGCCCGGGACCGGCATGGCGGCCGAGCCGCAGCGCTGACAGGGGCCGCCTTCCTTGCCGTCCATCGTCGAGACCATCGCCCAGTCCATCAAGAAGGCGGACCGGACGATCTTCAACGAGAACTACACCAAGCAGGCCAACGCCGTGATCGAGGGGCTGCGCAAGGCCGGGTACGAGGTCGTGCCGGTGCGCCCGCCCGAGCTGCTGGTGGAATACGCGGTGGAGAACATCCCCTTCGGCCGCCTGCGCCCCTCCGACCTGATCCGCACCCTCTACACGACCATGGTGGAGAACTGCCGGAAGTTCGTGGGGTAGGGAAGGGGACGGCCGCGCCATGGCGCCCGGCACCGCACCCTGACCCGACGCATAGCTGTTCACGCGCCGTTAAGGAATGCCACTATCGGCGGGCTCCCGGGACCGCGGGGGTGCAGCCCCGACCGGTATGATGGCCGAAAGCCGCAGTTACAACGAGAGCTTCGCCTGGCGCCGGCTGACCCCGACGGAGGTGCTGGAGGCCGCGCGCAAGCACGAGCGGCTGCTGGAGGGCCGGCCGGGCGGCCATCGCGCCGCCTTCGTGCTGTGCGACCTGCGCGGCGCCGTGCTGTCCAACCTGAACCTCAGCGACGCCGACCTGACGGGCAGCCGGCTCGACCAGGCGCAGCTGGTGAAGACCCGGCTGCGCGGCGCCACCCTGTTCGCGACCGACCTGCGGCTCGCCAACCTGCAGCACGCCGACCTCAGCAAGACCGACATGCGCGGCATCAGCCTGCGCGGCGCCGACCTGACCCGGGCGCGCCTGCGCGACGCCGACATGCGCGAGGCGGTGCTGGCGGTCTACCGCGGCGGCAAGCCGCTGCCCGACAGCTTCGACGGGCGGGTGCCCAACCTGACCGCCGCCATCGCCGCCGCGGCGGACTTCTCCGACGCCAAGATGAACGGCGCCGTGGTGCTGAAGGCGGACTTCACGGACGCCAACCTGCGCCACGTCGACCTGCGCGGCGCCGACCTGCGCGGCGCCAGCTTCAAGGGCGCCAACCTGGAGGGCGCCAACCTCGCCAGCACCCAGCTGGGCGAGGCGAACTTCGCCGGCGCGGTGCTGACCGACGCCGTCCTGCACGACAGCACGGCGGAGGGAGCGAACTTCCTGGGCGCCGTGCTGGACGTCGGCGCGATCATGCACCTGCAGCGCCAGGGCGCCGTCCTGCCGGGCCAGGCGCCCGGCGACATGCCGGTGCCGGAGGCGGTGGCGGCGCACGCGGTCTGGGTGGAGGCGGCAGGGCGCAGCGGCGCCCGCGCCAACCTGGCGGG
>DASPKT010000141.1:0-25853 GCA_035627915.1 Azospirillaceae bacterium | reverse complement strand
TGGCGGGCGGGCTGCTGTTCGGCGTCGCCGCCGGCACGCTCTACACCGTCGCCGGGGCGACGCTGGGCGCCACGCTGCTGTTCCTGGCCGCCCGCACGGCGCTGGGCGACCTGCTGCGCGCCAGGGCCGGCCCCTGGATGGCACGGCTGGAGGAGGGGCTGCGCCGGGACGCGCTCTCCTACCTGCTGTTCCTGCGCCTCGTCCCGGCCTTCCCGTTCTGGCTGGTGAACCTGGTCCCGGCCTTCCTGGGGGTGCGGCTGTCCACCTTCGTGGCCGGCACCTTCCTCGGCATCATCCCCGGCACGCTCGTCTACGCCTCCGTCGGCAACGGGCTGGGGGCGGTGCTGGACCGGGGCGGCACGCCGGACCTGGGGGTCATCTTCTCCGCCAGCGTGCTGCTGCCCCTGCTGGGGCTGGCCGCGATCTCCCTGCTTCCCGTCCTGGCGAAGCGGTTCCGGCGCACGGCGGAGGCGGGTCATGGCTGAGATCCTCACCGCCGACCTCGCCATCATCGGCGCCGGTTCGGGCGGCCTGTCCGTGGCCGCCGGCGCCGCCCGCCTGGGCCAGAAGGTCGTGCTGTTCGAGCGGCACCGCATGGGCGGCGACTGCCTGAACACCGGCTGCGTGCCCTCCAAGGCTCTCATCGCCGCCGGCAAGGCCGCCCACGCGGTCCGCACGGCCGGGAAGTTCGGCGTCACCACGGGCGAGCCCGTGGTCGACTACGCCCGCGTCCACGACCATGTGCGGGGCGTCATCGCGGCGATCGAGCCCAACGACTCGGTGGAGCGCTTCACCGGCCTCGGCGTCCGCGTCATCGGCCAGGCCGCGCGCTTCACCGGGCCCGACCGGGTGGAGGCGGAGGACGGCACCGTCGTGACGGCGCGCCGCTTCGTGATCGCCACCGGCAGCCGCGCCGCCGTGCCCCCGATCCCGGGCCTGGACCGTGTCCCCTACCTGACGAACGAGAGCCTGTTCGACCTGACCGAGCTGCCCGCGCACCTGATCGTCGTCGGCGGCGGGCCGATCGGGCTGGAGATGGCGCAGGCCCACCGGCGCCTCGGCTCCCGGGTGACTGTCCTGGAGCGCGGGACCATCCTGCCCAAGGATGATCCGGACCTGGTCCGCGTCGCCCGCCGCGCCCTGCTGGCGGAGGGGCTGGATTTGCGCGAGGGGGCCGAGATCCTGCGCGTCGAGCCCGGCCCTGTCGTGGTGCTGAGGGGCGGGGCGGGGGGCGAGGAGCGCCTGGCCGGCACCCACCTGCTGGTCGCCGCCGGCCGCCGCCCCAACGTCGAGGGGCTGGGCCTGGAGGCGGCGGGGATCGCCTACACGGCACGGGGCGTCACCGTCGACGCCGGCCTGCGCACCCGCAACCGCCGCGTCTACGCCATCGGCGACGTCGCCGGGGGGCCGCAGTTCACCCATGTGGCCGGCTACCATGCCGGGATCGTGGTGAAGTCCGCCCTGTTCCGCCTGCCCGCAAAGGTTGACTACAAGGCCCTGCCCTGGGTCACCTACATCGACCCCGAGCTGGCCCAGGTCGGGCTGACCGAGGCGGCGGCCCGGGAGGCGCACGGCGACGTGCGCACCGCCGAATGGCCGCTGCACGAGAACGACCGCGCCCAGGCGGAGCGCCGGACGGACGGGCTCGCCAAGGTGGTCCTGGACCGCAAGGGCAGGATCCTCGGCGCCGGCATCGCCGCCCCGCACGCGGGCGACCTGATCCAGCCCTGGGCGCTCGCCATCTCCAGCGGCCTCAAGGTCAAGGCCTTCACCGACATGATCGCCCCCTACCCGACCCTGGGCGAGGTGAGCAAGCGCGCCGCCGGCACCTTCTTCACGCCCAGCCTGTTCAGCGACCGCACGCGCAGGCTGGTGCGCTGGCTGACACGCTTCTGAGGAATCCGGAGGCGCCGGTCAGTCCAGGGCCTGCGCCTCCACCGCCAGGCGGGAGAAGGCGGCGCGCATGCGCGGTGCCGCGAGGTCCAGGAAGGCCCGCACCTTCGGCACCGAGGCGCGGCCGGGCGGCGTCAGCAGGTGGACCGGCAGCGGCGCAGGCTCGGCGTCGGCGAGAACCACCTTCAGCCGGCCCGACCGCACCCCCTCTGCCACGTGGTAGGAGTAGAGCCGGGTCACGCCGATGCCGGCCGTGGCGGCGGACACGGCCGCGCGCACCGTGTTCACCGTCAGCCGCGGCGCGAAGTGGACGCTGCGCGGCACGCCGGACCCGGCCGTCGGCGGGAAAACCCAGGAATCGATGCCGAAATTGCTGAAGGCGACGATCCGGTGCTGCGCCAGGTCGCCCGGCTCCGCCAGCGGCGGCATATCAGCGAGATAGCCGGGCGACGCCACCACCACGCGGCGGATGGTGCCGCCGACGCGGGTCGCCACCATCGAGGAGTCCGGCAGCGGGCCTACGCGCAGGGCCACGTCCACCCCCTCCTCCACCAGGTTGACCGGGCGGTCCAGCAGCAGCAGGCGCGCGGTCACCTCGGGGTAGAGCCCCAGGAACTCCTCCACGATGGGCCGCAGGATCTCGTCCCCGGCGACCGGCGGCGCGGAGAGCGTCAGCATGCCGCGCGGCGCCGACCGTTCCCCCACCGCCAGGATGTCGGCCTCCTCCAGCTCCGTCAGGATGCGGCGGCAGGCGGCGGCGTAGCGCTGCCCCGCCTCGCTCAGCCGGATGGAGCGGGTGGTCCGGTGCAGCAGCTCCACCCCCACATGCGCCTCCAGGAAGGCGATGGCGCGGCCGACGGCGGCCGGCGACCGACGGAGCGCGCGGCCGGCCGCGGCCAAGCTCCCCTCGTCCAGCGCCGTGACGAAGACCTTCATCGCGTCGATACGGTCCAACGCCCCCTCCCGCCGCTTGGATTTCGCCGCCGATTATACCGCGCAGCGTTACAGTGTGCACCGTCCAGCGTGCATTCACCCGCCGGTCGGCCTGATGCACCTTCTTACCTGTTGGCGCAAGGCCGATCCGGCGGCGCCCCAGACACTGGAAGGAGCAGTCACATGAGCACGCACACGAAGGTCGCCGTCATCACCGGCGCGTCCCAGGGCATCGGCGCCGAGCTGGTCAAGGCGTACGTCGCCGCCGGCTACAGGGTGGTCGCCAACTCCCGCTCAATCCCGCCGTCCGGCGACCCGAACGTGGCGACCGTGGCCGGCGACATCAGCAGCCCCGAGGTGGCCGAGCGCCTGATCGCCACCGCCGTGGAGCGGTTCGGCCGGGTCGACACGCTGGTCAACAATGCCGGCATCTTCACCGCCAAGCCCTTCACCGGCTTCACGCTGGAGGATTGGAACGCCAACATCGGCACCAACCTGGCCGGCTTCTTCTTCGTGACCCAGCAGGCGATCCGCCAGATGGAGGCGCAGGGTTCGGGCCACGTGGTGCAGATCTCCACCAGCCTGGTCGACCAGCCGATCAACGGCGTGCCGGCGGTGCTGGCCTCGCTGACCAAGGGCGGGCTGAACGGCGCCACCAAGTCGCTGGCGATCGAGTATGCCGGCCGCGGCATCCGCGTGAACGCGGTGGCGCTGGGCATCATCAAGACGCCGATGCACGCGCCGGAGACCCATGCCGCGCTGAGCACGCTCCATCCGCTGGGCCGCATCGGCGAGGTGTCGGAGGCGGTCGACGCCGTCCTGTTCCTGGAGAAGGCCGGCTTCGTGACCGGCGAGATCCTGCACGTCGACGGCGGCCAGGCGGCCGGCCACTGGTGAGCGTCAGGGCCGGGGCGCCCTCCCGGCGCCCCTTCCGCCCGCAATCCCCTATCCCCCAATTCCTTACGCCAAGGAGACCCGTCATGCCGATCGTCAACATCATGATCACCCGCGAAGGCTCCGCGCCCGGCCGCTCCGCCGCCACGAGCGAGGAGAAGGCCCAGCTGATCGAGGGCGTCAGCCAGCTGCTGCTGGACGTGCTGGGCAAGCCGCTCGACTCCACCTTCGTCACCATCCAGGAGGTGGAGCTGGGGAACTGGGGCCGTAGCGGCCTGCCGGTGGACGAGTTCCGCCGCCGCGAAGCCGCCCGCACCTCCTGACGCCTTCCCGACCGTACCGGTCCGAACGGCAACGGCGCCCTCGCGGCGCCGTTTCCCGTTTCCGCATCACGGCTTGGCGGCGCACCATTCCTCCGCCAGCAGGCGGACCAGCTCCGCCGCGGGGAGGAACCGGGCAAGCGGGGCGCCCTGGCCCGCCCACTGCGCGCCGAAGCCGCCTTCGCCCCGCGCCCGGGCCGCCGCGGCCAGCGCCTTGCCGGCGTCGTAGGCGACGGGGTAGGCGGGCGGCGACACGCCCCGCAGCTCGGCCTCCTCCAGCGCGGTGAAGCGGTTGGACAGGCAGCGCGCCGGCCGGCCGGAGATCAGCGCGGTCATCTCCGTCGCAGCGGCGCCCGGGCCGGCCAGGGCGGCGCGGTGGTGCTGGTCGGCGCTCGATTCCGGGCAGCCGATGAAGGCGGTTCCCAGCTGGGCGGCCGTCGCCCCCAGCGCCAGAGCGGCGGCGATGCCGGCGCCGTCCATGATGCCCCCGGCGGCGACGACCGGGATGGACAGGCTCCGCGCCAGCAGCCGGGTGAGGGCCATGGTGCCCAGCCGCGCGTCGGGCGCCCCGGGATCGAAGACGCCCCGGTGGCCGCCGGCCTCATAGCCCTGCGCCACGACGGCGTCGATGCCGGCCGCCTCCACCCGCCGGGCCTCCTCCGGCGAGGTCGCGGAGGCCAGGAGCAGGATGCCCGCTTGCTTCAGCCGCGCCACGGCATCGGCCGGCGGCAGGCCGAAATGGAAGCTGACGACCGCCGGGCGCGTCTCCAGCAGCAGCTCCAGCATGGCCCCGTCGGCGAGGAAGCTGGTGTAGATCTCCCGCAGCGCCGCCGGCGGCTCGGCGCCGTAGCGGGCGAAGACCGGCCGCATCGCCGCCAGCCACGCCTCCTCGCGCCGGGCGTCGCGGGCCGCGGGCCGGTGGCAGAAGACGTTCACGTTGAAGGGGCCCGAGGTCAGCGCCTTCAGCGCCGCGATCATGGCGGCGGCGCCCGCGGCGTCCACCGCGCCAACCGCAATCGACCCCAGGGCGCCGGCCTCGGTCACCGCGGCGGCGAGGGCGGGCGTGGAGGTTCCCGCCATGGGGGCCTGGATGATCGGCAGCTCCACGCCGATCCGCTGCAGGATGGTCGACACGGGAGGCGCCTCCTTCTCGGTGCGGCACGGGCGGTCCGCGCCGGCACCCCATGCTAACCCGTCCCGCGGCGCCGCCGAAGGGGTGGCGGGCAGGTGGCTTATCCTGTGACCGGGTCCTGCGCCGGCCAGGCCCGCAGGGCCAGCGACACCGCGCCGCAGAGCGTGGCGGCCGACGCGCCGCCCCGGGACAGCTCGACCAGCTGGTCCAGGATGGAGGAGAAGAAGCAGGCCAGCACCCGGATGTCCTCGCCGGGCGGCAGCTCCCCCGCGGCGGCCCCGCGCTCCAGCCGTGCCGCCAGCAGCGTGCCGGCCTGCCCGGCGAGGGCGGAGACGGCGGCGGCCCCTTCCGGGCCGTCGGGGCCGTCGGCCAGCCGGTACGGGGCGACCAGCCGCTGCAGCAGCGACGCCTCCTCCACCGCCAGCAGCCGGAGCGCCCAGTTCAGCAGGTCCTCGGTGGCCCGGCGGGCGGTCGGCGCGCGGTCCAGGATGTGCCCGACGATGCGCCCGCGCGCGGCGAGGTAGCGGTCGACGCACTGCAGGTAGAGGCGGCCCTTGTCGCCGAAGGCCCCGTAGAGGCTGGCCGGTCCCATCCCGGTCGCCGCCTGGATGTCCTCGATCGAGGTGGCGCGGAATCCCTTGCGCCAGAATACCGCCAGCGCCGCGTCGACGGCCAGGGGCCGGTCATACTGGGGTGGGCGGCCGCGGCGGCCGCCCGGGTTCTGCTGCATCGTCCTCACGCCCTTGTCCATCTCTGCCTAAGGGCTCCGACCGAAGAGGCGGCCGGCCGCATGGAGACGGCCGGCCGCAGGCCGCGGCGCCGATGGAAGGGGACGCCGCATCGCGCCTGCCGCGCGGGGGGAACCGGGGACAGGTCGCAGGGGCAGGATGCACCGGCCGCGCATTGCAGATCGTCCGGAACGGTTTGCCCAATGTCCCGCCTGCTTGTCCGGCCTGCTTGTCCGGGCCGCAGGCGGCGGCGGACCGCCGCCTGCTCCCGCCCGCTCAGACCAGCCCGGGGTCGACGCCGACCGGAACGACCGCGCCCGGCATCAGCCGGCCGCCGTCGGTCCCGGCCACCTCGATGGGACCGGCGATGAGGCCGGCCTCGTGGGCGCCCAGCTCGACCAGCGTCTCCTGCCCGACGCTCCAGAACGCCAGCGGGGAGCGGGCGCCCGCCGCGTGGCGGCCGGTGTCGCTCACCAGGCCGATCAGCAGGTCGGCCGTGCCGTCGCCGTCATAGTCGCCCGCGCCCAGGAAGGACCAGGCGTCCGGCAGGGTGAAGACGGTCTTCAGGTAGTCGACGCCGCCCATGGCACCGGAGTCGGCACCCGCGGGGCCCTTCACCCACACGTCGAAGGCGCGGGTGTCCCGGTTGAAGAACAGCACCTCGTCCAGCCCGGCCCCGTCGTCGTGGAAGTCGGCGACGGCGGCGACGCTGACCGCCGGGTCGGCGGTGACCTGCGACAGCGCCACGTCGCGGCCGCCGTCGAGCTGCACGTGCAGCCCGCCCGCGGCGTCGGTGTAGACGACGTCGGCCTTGCCGTTGCCGTCCAGGTCGCCGAAGCCCTGCACCTCGGCGCCGCCGGCGGCGGTGAGGAGGGTCTTCACTGCGCCGGTCGCATGGTCGTAGGCGTAGTGGATCGTGCCGCGGTCGGCGTCCAGCCCGTAGTCCAGGCGGAAGATGACCTCCGCGCCGTCGCCGCCCATGACGTCGGCGGTGCCGTCGAGCGTCAGGGCGTAGTCGCCGGACAGCCGCGGGAGCGGCAGGGCCGGGTTCAGCCCGATGTGGGACAGGGTGCCGTCGGGCCTGTAGTCCACCAGCGCGAAGCCGCCCCAGCCGTACTGGTACACGGCGTCGGCCGTCCCGTCCGTGGTCACGGCGCCGGTGAGGACCTTGGAGACGATGTTGCTGTCGACGTAGTGGAGGTACTTCCGGCTGCCGTCGGCATTGATCAGCAAGGCGGCGTCGCCGGCGACGACGTAGGTCTGCGATGACATCAGGGTT
Source organism: Azospirillaceae bacterium (assembly GCA_035627915.1). Taxonomy (GTDB): domain Bacteria; phylum Pseudomonadota; class Alphaproteobacteria; order Azospirillales; family Azospirillaceae; genus DASPKT01. The sequence continues at coordinate 18,674 of DASPKT010000141.1, read as the reverse complement.
TGGTATCCTTGGTTGCGGCAGCCTCGGCGGCATGCCGTGGGACCGCCCCTCGCCCAAGACCCTGCTCGTACAGCAGACACTAGTCAATTCAATGAGTTACCTTCTTTCGCCCTAGGTCCATGAGCGGGCTGGCGTAACCGGCGTTCAAGAAATCCGGGCCCGGCCGGCCACGCCCGAGGCCGCGGCTGGCACCGGGGCGCGACTCGGGAGGAAGCCCCCGCGCCGGCGGCCCGCCGGGTGGCGGTGCCGACGGTGACTCAACGCCCGGCCACGGCGACCGGGGCCACGGCGACCGGGTCAGCGTCGCCGCGCACGGCGCGCACCTCGGCACCGGTGCTGCCCGGCGCCCGGATGGTGCCGCGCAGGCCGGAGCCCTGCTGCTTCAGGGAGATGAGGCGGCCGTCCGCGACCTGGAGCGACAGCTGGCCCGAGGCGTCCGCGCGGCCGGCGACCGGCCGGCGGCCGCTGCCGTCGGCCAGGATGCCGACCAGCCGGCCGTCCTCCTGGGAAAGCTCCAGCCAGGTCACGTCCTGCGTGGCCGCGACCGGCTCGAGCACGCGCCAGCGCCCGGTGACGTCGGCGGTGGCGGCGGTGGCGGCGACCGGGGACAGAAGGGTGGAGAGGATAAGGGCGGCGGGGATGAGGGTGCGCATGGATTTGCCTCCGTTGGCTGCCGCCGCGACCGCGCGGCGGCTACCCCCGGGAAGTACGGGCGCCGCCTCCGCCCACCAGCCGCGCCGCCCGCCCGTCAGCCCTGCGCCGGCCGGGATTGTGGCGGCGCCCCCGATCCCCAGGGGCGGCGGACTTCCCTTGAGCGGCCGGGGCCCGGAAAGGGTATCTTCATCGAAAGCTGATGCAATCCGTGCACCTGACACGCGGCGCGCACCGGGAAAGCTCCCGGACCGGTGGAAGCCCGGAGAGGATGAGGCGATGGAATGACGGCCCCCGGCGGGATCATGGACAGGGACGGGACCGGCACGGAGGCAGAGGGGCTGCGGGAGTTCCTGGACCGGATGGCGCCCCTCGCCTGGCTGGCCGACGCACGCGGCGCCATCGTCTGGTGCAGCCGCCGCTGGGTCGAGCATACCGGCGCCGGGGCGGAGGCGCTGGCCGCCACGGGCGGCTGGACCTCCCTGCTGGAGCCGGGGGACGCGACCGCGGCGGCCGAAGTCTGGGGCCGCTGCCTCGCGGCCGGAACGCCGTTCGACCGGGTGGTCCGGCTGCGCGGGAAGGACGGCACGGCGCGGCCCTTCCTGGCGCAGATCGTGCCGCACCGCGGCCCGGACGGCGCCGCGGCCGGCTGGTGCGCCACGCTGGCGGAGACGGCCGGCGACGCCGCGGCGCCCCGGGCGGAGGCGCGGCGGCTGGAGATCCTGAACCGGACCGGAACGCTGCTCGCGGCGGAGCTGGACCTGGAGCGGCTCCTGCAGGCCATCACCGACGCCGCGGTCGAGGTCACCGGCGCGCAGTTTGGCGCCTTCTTCTACAGCGTCGTCGACGACGAGGGGCAGGCGCTGTCCCTCTACACCCTGTCCGGCATGCCGCACGCGGCGTTCGACCGGTTCCCCATGCCGCGGATGACCGAGGTGTTCGGGCCGACCCTGCGGGGCGAGGCGGTGGTGCGCTCCGGCGACATCACCCAGGACCCGCGCTACGGCCGCAACGCCCCGCACCGGGGCATGCCGGACGGCCATCCCCCGGTGCGCAGCTACCTGGCGCTGCCCGTCGTCGCCCGCACCGGCGAGGTGCAGGGCGCGCTGTTCTTCGGCCACGCGGAGCCGGACGTGTTCGACGAGACGGCGGAGCGCATCGTGCTGGCCCTGGCGTCCCAGGCCGCCGTGGCGATCGACAATGCACGCCTGTTCAAGGCGCTGCAGCGGGAGCTGGCGGAGCGCCGGCGCACCGAGGAGGCGCTGCGCGAGACGGAGGCGCGCTTCCGCGACATGGCCGACCACGCGCCCGAGGTCGTCTGGGTCACGGACCCCCGGGGCGACTGCACCTATATCAGCCGGCGCTGGACCGAGCGGACGGGCATGCCGGCGGAGCAGGCGCTGGGGCTGGGGTGGCTGGACACCGTGCATCCCGACGAGCGGGACGCGGTCGGGCGTATCTTCCTGGAGGCCAACGCGGCCCGGGTGGAGTTCCGCTCCGAGTACCGGGTGCGCGGGGCGGACGGCACCTACCGGTGGTCGCTCGACACGGCCGCGCCCCGGTTCGACGAGGCCGGCGCGTTCCTCGGCTATGTCGGGTCGATGGTCGACATCCACGAGCGCCGCCTGGCGGAGGAGCGGCTGCGCGCCGCCAACGACGTGCTGCAGGCGGCGAGTGCCGCCAAGTCGGCATTCCTGGCCTCGGTCAGCCACGAGCTGCGCACGCCGCTGAACGCCGTCATCGGGTTCAGCGAGATCCTCAGCCAGGAACTCTACGGCCCGATCGGCTCGCCGCGGTACCGGGAGTATGCGGGCGACATCCTGGACAGCGGGCGGATGCTGCTGAGGCTGGTCGACGACGTGCTGGACATGGCCCGCATCGAGGCCGGCCGTATCGAGCTGCACGAGGAGCCGGTGCCGCTCGACCATCTGGTGCGCGACGTCCGCCGCGCGCTCGCCCGGCCGGCGGAGGAGGCCGGCATCCTGGTCGCCGCGGAGGTTCCCGACCCGGCGCCGGCAGTCCGCGGCGACCGGCTGCGGCTGCGCCAGATCCTCCTGAACCTCGTGGGCAACGCCATCAAGTTCACGCCGGCCGGCGGGCGCGTGGAGGTGACCGTGCGCGGCGCCACCATCACCGTGAGCGACACCGGCATCGGCATCCCGCCAGAGCGCATCCCCGACCTCGGCCGGCCCTTCACCCAGGTCGCCGGCAACGTGCTGGCCCGGCGGCACGCCGGCACCGGCATGGGGCTCTACATCGCCCGCAGCCTGGTCGAGCGGCACGGCGGGACGCTCACCATCGAGAGCGCCGCCGGCGCCGGCACCACGGTGACCGTCGCCCTGCCGCCGGAGCGTCTCTTCCGGCCGTGACGAACCCGGCGCGGAACCGGCTGAACCGGGCCGACTCAAGGCGGACCCAACCTGAAGTGCGATAGGCAGCGGCCGAACTCCACTCCCGTCACCGCTTCGTCCGGAAAGGTCCGCAGGGGCGGGCCGGCCGGGAACAGGCGGTCCAGCCCCTCAACATTACCCCAATCGCCGCCCGGGAAACGTCAGGGGGCGGAGACCGCCGCCGCCCGCTTGGCCGCAAGCGACCGGCGGAAGCCGCGCTTGCGCCACCAGATCCACACGCCGCTGCCGGCCAGCGCCGCCAGCGCCAGCCCGCCCGCCAGTACCAGCAGCCTCCCCGGCAGGCCGGCGGCGATCTCCGCATGGAGCGGCAGCATCCAGTCGAGGAACGCGTTGCCCGGGGCGGCCGACCCGGCGCCATAGGTGGCGAGCACCGCGCCGGTGTAGCCGTCCGCCCAGACCTGCCGGACGGCCCGCGGTCTCCCCGCCCCCGCGTCCTCCAGGAAGACCAGGACCACCCGGCTGTGGCCGCCGGGAAAGCGGACGTTGCGGACGGGCAGGCCGCCAGCCTCCCCCCGCACCGCCGCGACGACCGCGTCGAGCGGCAGCAGGGCCCGGTCCGGGCGCTCCGCCACGGCGGGTGCAGGCGCGGCGGCGGTGGGCATCAGCGGGGACAGCGCCGCCAGCAGGCTGCCCCGCCACGCCATGCCGATCCCGGTCACGGCGCTGCCGGCAAGCAGAAGCGCCAGCAGCACGCCGCCGATGCGGTGGAGGTCGAGGACGGCGCGGTAGCTTCCCACCCCCAGCACCGGCCGGAACCCCTGTCCCAGCCGGCGCCGCCCCGGCCACCAGAGGACCGGCCCCGACACCGTCATCAGGAGCAGGCCCAGCCCGAGGAATCCGACCAGGGTCAGGCCCGGCGCGCCCGCCAGGAAATTGTCGTGCCACTGGTACAGCAGCTCGACCGGCCATCCCGCGAGGCCGGCGCTGCGGAGGACCGTCGCCCGGTACGGATCGACCGCGGCGAGGCGGAGGGCGCCGTCCTGCTGCAGGCGGAACAGGAAGGCCTGGTCCGGGGAGGCGGGATATTCGATGCGGGCGACGGTGGCGCCCGGATGGGCGTCGCCCACCAGGGCCAGCAGGTCGGACACCGGCCGCGCCGCGCCCTCCGGCCGCACCAGCAGCGCTCCCGGGTGCAGCAGCAGGTTCGCCTCCTTCCGGAACACCAGCACGGCCCCGGTGAGGCCCTGGAGGAGGAGGAGCACCGCCAGGCCGACGCCCAGCCAGCGGTGTACCGTCAGGAAGCCCGCGCGCACCGACATGCCAGCACCCTTGCAGCAGGAGGTGCAGCACCCTAATTGGCGCCAATTTTCACGTCAACTCGCAATGCCGTCGCCCCGACCGATGCACTCGCGCCTTCCTGGTTGGCGCCTGACGCTACCGCGCCGCCTGGTTCCACCGGGCACGGGATGGAAAGCGGGGCTTGAAGTACGCCAATAAAGTAGCCAAAGTGGGCGGACAGACGGAGAGCTGACCATGACCCTGTGCGCCTGCATCCAGATGACCGCCACCCCCGATGCCGCCGCGAACCGGGAGGCCGCCGCCGCCCTGGTGGACCAGGCCGGCCGGGAGGGGGCCGCGTTCATCGCCCTGCCCGAGGCGGCGGACCTCCTGGCCCCCGACTCGGCCGCCTTCCAGGCCCATGTCGACGCCGGCGAGCCGGCGCGGTTCCTGGAGGCGATGGCCGGCCTGGCGCGGCGCCACCGCGCGACGATCCTGGTCGGGTCGATCGCAGCGCGGGCCGGCGACGGGCGGCTCGCCAACCGCTCCTACCTGCTGGATTCCGAGGGGCGGACCGTCGCCCGTTACGACAAGATCCACCTGTTCGACACCGGCATGGTGGGTGCGCGCACCTACCGCGAGTCGGACACCTACGCGCCCGGCGCCGAGGCGGTGCTGTGCCAGAGCCCGCTTGGCCCCCTCGGTCTTTCCATCTGCTACGATTTGCGCTTCCCCGCCCTGTTCCGCGCCCTGGCCAAGGCCGGCGCGCGGGCGCTGGCGATCCCGGCCGCCTTCACCGAGGAGACCGGGGCCGCGCACTGGCACGTGCTGATGCGCGCCCGGGCCATCGAGAACGGCGCCTTCGTCATCGCCCCGGCCCAGTGCGGCCAGCACCACGAGGGCCGGCGCACCTACGGGCATTCCCTGATCGTGGACCCCTGGGGCCGCATCCTGGCCGAGGGCGGCACCGAACCGGGCATCGTCATGGCCGAGCTGGACTCAGGCGCGGTCGACTGGGCTCGCGCCGCCATCGGCAGCCTGTCGCACGACCGGCCCTTCTCCCTGACGGTGGTCTGATCCTCCCCCGGCGAAGCCGTTCCCGCTCCGGCATTCCTCCGCATCCTCCCCCTGGCCCGCGCCCGACCGGCGCGGGCCGCTTTTTTTCCAGCCGGGCGTGACCATCCGCCCGGGCCCATACGGCGGTCAGGCCGTGCGGGACGCCAATTTCTGTGACACAGTACCCCCGGTTTCCTGCCCTGTTCCGGAGGTCTTAGATCGAATTGCCAAGAATCCACCTCGGACGCGCAACAAGTCCGTTGTCACGGACACCTAAATTGGCTACTTTTTGTGTGGCTTCAAAAACTGCCATTCCGAGGGGGTCTCATGTCCAACGATAAGGGGCGTCACAACGCCCGGCGCTTCGTCATCGGCTCAACCCTTGCCGCCGCCGCGGCCCTCCTGCCCGCCGCCGCACCGGCGCAGGAGGTCGGCGAGATCATCGTCTCCGCCTCCCGCCTGCCGGCCTCGGTCGAGACCATGCCCCAGTCGGTGGACATCCTGGAGGCCGAGGCGCTGCAGAAGCAGCTGGCCGTCACCGCCGACCTGGAGCAGGTGCTGGGCAACCTGGTGCCGGGCCTGTCGCGCAGCTCCAACTCCTCGATCAACACCTACACCTCGCTGCGCGGGCGCAAGCCGGTGTTCCTGATCGACGGCGTGCCGATCACCTCCACCCTGAACGACGTCGGCCGCGAGCTGCGCCTGATCGACCCCGACACCATCGCCCGCATCGAGGTGGTCCGCGGCTCCTCCGCGCTCTACGGCAACAGCGCCGGCGCCGGCTTCATCAACTACATCACCAAGTCGGGCGAGCCCGGTCCGCTGGCGCTGAAGACCGAGGTCGGCGCCGGCGCCTCCCTGACCCAGTTCGGCGACAGCCTGCGCCCCTCCGTCCGGCAGTCGGCGAGCGGCACGCTGGGCGCCTTCGACTACCGCCTCCAGGGCTCGTACGAGGAGACCAACTCCTTCTTCGACGCCGACGGCGACCGCATCCCGCCCATCGAGGGCGCCGCCCTGCAGGACAGCACCTTCCGGAGCTTCTTCGGCAAGGCCGGCTACGAGTGGGGCGGCAACCACCGCCTGGAGGGCAGCCTCAGCTACTTCAAGCAGAAGGCGAAGCTGCTCTACCGGGTCGTCAACGGCAACGTCGTGAACCGCATCAAGGCGACCGCCGTCCAGACCACCCCCTTCCCCGACGAGGTCCCGCAGAAGCACGAGAACCTGACCGGCAGCCTCGTCTACACGGCGGCCGACCTGTTCGACAGCGGCAGCACGCTCCGCGCCCAGCTGTACATGCAGGACTCCAAGAGCATCTTCCAGTACGCGCGCAATCGCTTCCCCCTGGTCCCCTCCATGCCGCACGGCCAGTCGGCCAACGACACCAGGAAGTGGGGCTCGCGGCTCGACGTCACCACGCCGCTCGACACCGGCTTCCTCGCCGGGGGGCAGGTCCTCTGGGGCATCGATTACGTCCACGACCGCACCGAGATCCCGCTGGTGGACGGCCGCGACTTCGGCCTGCCGCAGACGCTCGACAGCTACGCCCCCTTCCTCCAGGTGCAGATCGAGCCCGTCGAGGGCCTGACGCTGAGCGGCGGCGTGCGGCATGAGCGCAGCTCGCTGAAGATCGACGACTTCCAGTCGCTCTTCACCCTTAAGCGGGTCACCGACGGCGACCTGGAGTACCGGGCGACCCCGGTGAACGTCGGCGCGGTCTACGAGGTGACGCCGCTGTTCGACGTCTTCGCCGGCTATTCCCAGGGCTTCGAGACGCAGCAGCTGAGCTTCACCTTCCGCGCCACGCCGGTCGACATCAGCCTGGCCCAGTTCAAGCCGAAGCCCAACCTGATCGACAACTACGAGGCCGGCGTGCGCGTCCACGGCGACGGGTTCGACGCCTCGGCGGCCGTGTTCCAGGTGGAATCGACCAATGGCGTCAGCTACGTGCTCGACCCCCGCTTCCCCACCGACGCCCAGGCGGTGCGGGCGCCGGACAAGGTCTACGGGTACGAGCTGACGGCCAGCTTCACCGGCATCGAGGACTGGACCCTGGGCGGGACCTTCGCCTGGATGGAAGGCAAGAGCGACACCAACAACGACGGCTCGTTCGAGACGCCGCTGCAGAACCGCCGGATCCCGCCGGAGAAGCTGACCCTGTACGCCGAGTACGCCTTCGCCCCCGGCTCCTTCATCCGCCTCCAGGGCCTCTATTCCGGCGACCGCAACAAGTTCCCCAACAGCATCGGCACCAACCGCTTCCACGAGGGGAAGGTCACCTCCTACGTCGAGGCCGACCTGTCCGCCACCTTCCGCGTGCTGGAGACGGGACAGCTGAGCATCGGCATCAACAACCTCTTCAACGAAGAGCACTTCACCAACTACGCCGAGGGCAACAACCGGAACGAGTCGCTCGTGATGGCGCAGGGCCGCAACGCGTTCGTCCGCTTCTCCGTAACCTACTGACCGTAACCTACTGACCGACCGGGAGGTCCAGTCCATGCTCCGCACCGACATCGATCCGCCGAACCGCCGGCGCATCCCCTCCCCCAGCCGGCGCTGGCTGCTGTCGCTCCTGGCGCTGCCCGTGGCGGCCGGCCTGCTGGCGGCGCTGCCCGCCGGCGCCGCCGAGGACCAGGCCGCCCTGGTCGCGCAGTCGAAGTCGGAGAAGGGGCTGCGCATCTACTCCAACGTCAACGAGATCAGCTGGACCCCCGTCGTCCGGGCCTTCAACGCCAAGTACCCCTGGATCCAGGTGGAGGCGCTGGACCTCGGCCCCTCCGAGGCGTTCGAGCGGTACTACGCGGAGAACTCCGCCAAGCTGCGCAGCGCCGACATGATCGCCGTCGCCTCGCCCGAGGCCTGGATCCGCTTCGTCGAGCGCAACGAGGTGGAGCCGTACGAGGCGGACGGCGCCGCCGCCCTGCCGGGCTGGAGCAAGCCCTTCCCCGGCGTCTACACGCTGTCCACCGACCCGCTGGTCCTGGTCTACAACAAGGTCATGCTGGGCGAGGCGCAGCGGCCCCGCTCCCTCGCCAAACTGGCCGAGGTCGCCGCCGCCGACCCCGCCACCTTCAAGGGCAAGCTGACCACCTACGACGCCACCTCGCATTCCTTCGCGTCGGCGGCGCACTGGACCTACGCCCATGCCAAGGGCGACGCCGGCTGGAAGGTCCTGGAGGCGCTTGGCCCCCTGACCAAGCCGGAGGGCGGCGGCGCCACCATGGTGGAGAAGCTGACCACGGGGGAGTACGTCGCGGCCTACTTCAATTCCGGCGTCACCCTGTTCCCGCGCCTGGGCGAGCCGGGGCGCTCCAAGCTTCTGGACTGGAGCCTGATCGAGGACGGCACGCCCGTCTTCACCCGCGGCATCGCGGTGACGAAGGGATCGCAGGCCAAGGCGTCGGCCAAGCTGTTCCTCGACTTCGTGCTGTCGCGCGAGGGCCAGATCGCCGTCGGCAAGGGCGGCCTCACCCCCTACCGGGACGACGTGGCCGCCGCCGACGTGCCCTACATGACGCTGGGCCGGATCCGGTCCGAGATCGGGGAGCAGAACGTCCTGCTCGTCGGCTACGACAAGGCCCTGGTCAGCGAGGGCCCCGCCTTCCTGAAGCGCTGGAAGGAAGCCTTCAAGCTCTGACCGCCGGACCGCCGCAGCCCCCCGGGACGGCGCGGCCGTCCCCGCGGGGTGCCGCGGGACGGGCGGCCCGCCATCCCGGTGAAAGAGACCCCGATGTTCTTCTTCAAAGAACGCGCCATCCAGTACAGTACCGGACTGTTCGTGGCGATGCTGGTGACGGCGCCCCTGGTGCCGGTCGTCTACCAGTCCTTCCTGTCGACGCCGATCTACGACGCGGTCGACCACATCACCCTATCGAACTACATGCGCTTCCTGGCCCACCCCGTGTTCCACGAGGCGCTGGTCAACTCGGTCGTCCTGGCCTGCATCGCCACGGTCATCGCCACCTGCCTGGGCGTCGGCATCGCCGTGCTGGTCGCCCGCACCAACATGCCGCTGCGCGGGCTCATCGCGTCGTCCATGCTGGTGCCGATGTACGTGCCGCAGCTGGTGCTGGCCTTCGGCTGGCTGGTGCTGTACGGGCCGGCCGGGTACGTCACGCTGGAGTTCCGCCAGCTGTTCGGCTTCATCCCCTGGAACTTCTACACGGTGGCGGGGATGTCGGTGCTGGCCGGCATGGCCTCGACCCCCATGGTCTACCTGTTGTGCATTGGCTCGCTGCGGCTGCTGGACAGCTCGCTGGAGGGGGCCGCCCGGTCGGTCGGCGCGCGGCCCTGGACCGTCATCCGGCACGTCATCGTGCCGATGATCCGCCCGGCCATCGTCTACAGCGCCATGCTGAACTTCATCGCCAGCCTGGAGCTGCTGTCCATCCCGCTGATCTTCGGGGCGCCGGCGCGGCTGATGTTCTTCACCACCTTCCTCTATGTCGAGGGCGGCAAGAACACGGTGCCGGACTACGGGCTGGTGGGCTCCGCCGCGGTGTTCCTGCTGGTGCTGATCACGCTGCTGCTGTTCGTCCAGGGCCTGCTGCTGCGCAAGCTGGCGCGCTTCACCTCGGTGCGGGGCAAGGCGTCCCGGTCGCTGACCTTCGACCTCGGGCGCTGGAAGTACGCCGCCACCGCCGCGGTGCTGTTCTTCTTCGTCTTCTCCATCGGCCTGCCGATCCTGGGCCTGGTGGTGCGCTCCTTCGTGGAGTTCCTGACGCCGCTGATGGCGCCGTGGGAGCTGACGACGCTGGCCAACTACCAGATGATCTTCGAGCAGGAGGCCTACGTCCGCTCGATCCGCAACAGCGTGGTGGTGGCCGGCTTCGGCGGGCTGCTGGCGACCGTGCTGGTGGCGCTGGTGGCGCTGGTCGTGCACCGCTCCGACTTCCCCTTCCGCCGCCAGCTGGAGTTCGTCGCGATCTACCCGCGCGCCGTCCCCGGCATGATCGCCGGCATCGGGCTGTTCTGGGCCATGCTGTGGATCCCGTTCCTCACCCCCCTGCACGGGACCATCTGGATCCTCATCATCGCCTTCACCATGCGCAACATCCCGGCCGCCTTCGGGGCGCTGTCGCCGATGCTGCTGCAGATCGACCGCGACCTCGACCGCGGGGCCCGGTCGGTCGGGGCGGACTGGTGGACGACCTGCCGCACGATCATCCTGCCGCTCGCCAAGAACGGGCTGTTCGCCGCCTACGTCCTGCTCTTCATCTCCTTCTTCAAGGAATACGCCTCCGCCGCCTTCCTCTTCGCCCACGGCAGCGAGATCATCGGCACGACGATGCTGGAGTTCTGGGGCAGCGGCAACACGGGGGCGATGGCCGCCCTCGGCACCATCCAACTCGCCATCACCTGCGTCTTCGTCATGGGCGCGCGCAAGATCCTGGGAGTGAAGCTCTATGACTAGGCTCGTCGTGGAAGGGCTTGAGAAGGTCTTCGGCGCCGTCCGCGCCCTCGACAACGTCTCCTTCGAGGTCGGCGACCAGGAGTTCGTGACCCTGCTGGGCCCCAGCGGCTGCGGCAAGTCGACGACGCTGTTCGCCATCGCCGGGCTGGACCGGCCGACCGGCGGCCGCATCGCGCTGGACCAGGCGGAGTTCTTCAACGGGGCGACCGGCCTGTTCGTGCCGCCGGAGGCCCGCAACTGCGGGCTGGTGTTCCAGTCCTACGCCCTGTGGCCGCACATGACGGTGCGGGAGAACGTGGAGTTCCCGCTGCGCATCCGCCGCGTCAAGGGCCCGGAGCGTCGGCAGCGCGCCGAGCAGGCCCTGGCCATCGTGGAGATGGAGCCCTATGCCGAGCGCTACCCGCACGAACTGTCCGGCGGCCAGCAGCAGCGCGTGGCCCTCGCCCGCACGCTCGTCTACGAGCCGAAGGTGCTGCTGCTGGACGAACCGCTGTCGAACCTGGACGCCAAGCTGCGCCTGCGCGCGCGCACCTGGCTGAAGGAGCTGCAGGCGCGGCTGAAGATCACCACCGTCTTCGTCACCCACGACCAGGCGGAGGCGCTGTCGCTGAGCGACCGCATCATCGTCATGGAGGCGGGGCGGATCATGCAGATCGGCACGCCGGAGGACATCTACCGGCGCCCGGCGACGGCGTTCGTGGCCGACTTCATCGGCAGCAGCAACCTGCTGCCCGCGGACATCCTGTCGGTCACCGACACCGACGCGGTGCTGACGCTGCCCAACGGCCAGCCGCTGCGGGTGCCCCGCCGCGGGCTGGGGGCGAACGACCAGGCCGTCATGGTCTCCATCCGGCCCGAGCACGTGCGCGTCGCCGGCAGCGCCACGGAGGCCGGCGGCAACCGGCTGCGCGGCCGCATCGTCCACCGGGAGTATCTGGGCGCCCGCTACCAGTACGTCATCCATGTCGGCGACCACCTCTTCCGCTTCGACGAGGTGCGCAACCTGTCCGCCGGCGAGGTCGAGCTGGTCCTGGACCAGGAGGACTGCCTGGTGTTCCCGCGCCGCTGCGCCTGACCGGGGCCGGCCCCCGGGCGCGCGCGGCCGCACCCGGGCGGAGCCCCTGCCCTCCCGCGGGCAACGGGGCTCCGCCCGGGACCACGTCCGACCACCCGCAGAGACCGTGGAGTTCCCGATGAGCCGCCCGTCCCGCGCCGGCGTCCTGCGCACCCTTCTCGCCGCCGGGCCGCCGGTGGTGGCGCCCGGCGTGTTCGACGGGCTGTCCGCCCGCCTGGCGGAACAGGCAGGCTTCTCCGCCCTGTACGCCAGCGGCGGGGCCATCGCGCGGTCGGCCGGCCTGCCGGACCTGGGCCTGCTCTCCGCCACGGAGATGCTGGAGCGCATCCGCGTCATCGTCGAGGCGACGGGGCTTCCCGTGGTGGCCGACGCCGATACGGGCTACGGCGGCCCGCTGAACGTCGCCCGCACCGTGGCGGCGCTGGAGCGTGCCGGCGTCGCGGCCCTGCACCTGGAGGACCAGGCCTTCCCGAAGCGCTGCGGCCACCTGGACGGCAAGCGCCTCGTCTCCACGGGGGAGATGTGCGCGCGCCTGCGGGCGGCCAGGGACGGCCTCTCCGACCCCGATACGGTGCTGATCGCGCGCACCGACGCCATCGCGGTGGAGGGGATCGAGGGCGCGCTCGCCCGCGCCGCGGCCTACCGCGAAGCCGGGGCCGACATGGCCTTCGTGGAGGCCCCGACCACGACCGGGGAGATCGAGGCCGTCGCCCGGCTGCCCGGCTGGAAGATGCTGAACATGTTCGACGGCGGCCGCACGCCGCTGGTGCCGCTGGACCGGCTGGAGGCGCTGGGCTTCCAGCTCGTCATCGTCCCGGGCGACCTGCAGCGGGCGGCCCTGCACGCCATGCGCCGGGCGCTGCTCTGCCTGAAGCAGCATGGGCACACCGCACCCCTGCGGGCGGATATGGCCTCCTTCGAGGAGCGCGAGGCGGTCGTCGGCACGGCGGCGATGCTGGAGCGGGAGCGCCGCTGCGGGAAGCCGTCATGAGGGTTCACGAAGTCAGGGTGCACCCGCCGGGCGCCGTGCCCCCGCGGGAGGAGCAGCTGGCCTGGAAGCTGGCGGCGGTCGCGGCCGATCCCGCCCCGCTAGACCCGGAAGCCGCCGGCATGCTGCTGAACCGCATCCTCGACAATGCGGGCTGCGCGCTGGCGGCGCTGGGGCGGGCGCCGGTGGCGCAGGCCTACGCCCAGGCGCTGGCCCGGCCGGCGGCGGACGGCGCCACCCTGACGGGGCTGGGCCCCGGCCGGCGCTTCGCCGTGGAGTGGGCGGCCTGGGCCAACGGGGTCGCCGTCCGCGAGCTGGACTTCCACGACACCTTCCTGGCCGCCGACTACGCGCACCCCGCCGACAGCATCCCGCCGGTCCTGGCCGTCGCCCAGCGCATGGGCCGCTCCGGCGCGGACCTGCTGCGTGGGCTGGCGGCGGCATACGAGGTACACGTCGCCCTGGTGAAGGCCATCTGCCTGCACCGCCACGCCATCGACCACGTGGCCCACCTAGCGCCGGCGGCGGCCGCCGGCATCGGCGCCCTGCTGGGGCTTCCCGTGGAGACGATCTACCAGGCGGTGCAGCAGGCGCTGCACGTCGGCGTCTCCACCCGGCAGTCGCGCAAGGGGACGATCTCCGGCTGGAAGGCCTGCGCGCCCGCGCATGCCGGCAAGCTGGCGGTGGAGGCGGTGGACCGGGCAATGCGCGGCGGCACGGCGCCGACGCCGGTCTACGAGGGGGAGGATTCGGTCATCGCCCGGGTTCTGGACGGGCCGGACGCCGTCTACCGCGTGGCCCTGCCGGAACCGGGCGAACCCAGGCGCGCCGTGCTGGAGACCTACACCAAGGCCCATTCCGCGGAGTACCAGGCCCAGGCCTTCATCGACCTCGCCCTGCGCCTGCGGCCGCGGATCGGCGATCCCGCCCGGGTCCGGCGCATCGTCGCCCACACCAGCCACCACACGCACAAGGTGATCGGGACGGGCTCCGGCGATCCCGAGAAGTTCGATCCCGGCGCCAGCCGGGAAACGTTGGACCACAGCCTCATGTACATCCTGGCGGTGGCGCTGGAGGACGGGGCCTGGCACCACGAGCGGTCCTATGCGCCCGGGCGCGCCGGCCGGCCCTCCACCCTGCGCCTGTGGCGCCGCATCGGGACGCGGGAGGACCCGGCCTGGACCGCGCGCTACCATGCCGCCGACCCGGCCGCCCGCGCCTTCGGCGGCCGGCTGGAGGTGGAGCTGGAGGACGGCACCGTCCTGACCGAGGAGATCGCGGTCGCCGACGCCCATCCGGCCGGCGCCCGGCCGTTCGGGCGGGCCGACTACCTCGCCAAGTTCGACACCCTGGCGGAACCGGTCTCCGGCCCGGCCGAGCGGCGGCGCTTCGTCGACGCGGTGCTGGGCCTGCCCGACGCGCCGGCGGGCTCGTTGGCGTCCCTGACGGTCGCCGTCCCGGAAGTCCGGCTGGGCACGGCCCTTCCCCCCGGCATCCTCTGACGCGGGGGAGCCGGCGGCGCCGGCTCAGCCGGCCAGGGTGGCGGTCGCGCGCCGGTCGGCCTCTCCCCGGTGGCGGGCGAGGGCGGCACCCAGGAACGGCAGGGCGGCCGTTCCCAGCGGCAGGAACTGGTGCCCGGCGTCGGGCACCTCCGTGTGCGTCACCGCGACGCCGAAGCGGCGCAACGCGTCGGACAGGAAGCGGGCCCGGTCCAGGCGGGTCACCCCGACGCGCGCGACGTGGGCGTCGGTGATGCCGGTCCCGGGCGGGACCGGGCTGCGGTGCCCGGAATCGTCCTTCATGCCGATGGCGACCTGGATGGGCAGCGCCTGCAGCCGCTCCAGCGCCAGCGGACGGCCGGCCACCGCCTCCAGCCCGGCCAGGCCGGACCAGTAGGGCTCGCGCGGGTCGGGCAGCGTGATCATGCCGGGTGCCGCGACCGACGCCGCGATCAGGGTTTCCGGATGCAGGTAGGCGTAGCGGTGCGCGAAGTGCGCACCGCCGGAAAAGCCGAACAGCAGGAACCGGCTGCAGGCCAGCCCGTAGCGCCCGGCCACTTCCGCCACCATGTCCTGCAGCGCCCGGTCGTACCTTATGCCGCCGTGGTCCAGGTACTTGTACCCGTCGAGGTCGCCCGGGACGCCCAGGTTGCCGGGGAACAGCGGCGCCAGGACGATGCAGTCCTCGCGCTCGGCGAAGGCGGCGAAGAAGTCCCGCATCTCCTCGCTCCGGCGGTCGGTCCCGTGCACCGCGACCAGGAGCCGGAACCGCTCCGGCACCGCCTCCACCCGCCGCGGCACGTACAGGCAGTAGGAGAGCCGCGGCTCGGCGGTGCAGGCCCAGGCGGGCGTGGCGAGCAGATCGAGGGTGGAGAGCTTCTGCATCATCGTTCCTTGCGCGGCTCCCCTGCCAAAGCAGGAGCTTATTTTGGCGCCAATTTATCAGACAGATCGGACCGCGGCAAGGAACATCCGCCGCGCAGGCCGCCGGCACCGGCGGAAACCGGGCGCAGCCGGGCGTGCAACGGTCGGCCGTCCCCGGGAGCGAAATGAGCCGGAGACGCGGCGGAAAGGCTCGGGAATGGAAGCGGGGCGGACGTGGCTAGCGGTCGGCTGCCGCGGTCAGCGCCGCCTGGCGCAGCAGGCCCACGTCGCTTGCGTTGGTCACGAAGCGGTAGCCGCGGGCGAAGCAGCCGGCGGCGCTCTCCCCCGGGATGGTGGCGGTGCCCAGCACCAGTCCCGCCGCCGCGGCCCGCCGCTCAATGTCGGCCAGCAGGCCGCGGTAGGGCGCGCCGGCGTAGGCGCCGGCCTCCCCCAGGCTGGCGGTGAGGTCGAGGGGGCCGACGAACAGCGCGTCGATGCCGTCGACGGCGCCGATCTCCTCCAGCGCGGCGGCTCCCTCCACGGACTCGATCATGGCGATCAGAAGCGGGCCCTGGCCCTGCATGCGGGCGACGTGCGCGTCGGCGTCCAGGCCCCAGCGCGCCGCCCTGGAGACGGTATAGTGCAGCCCGCGCCGCCCTTGGGGCGGGTAGCGGCAGGCGTCGGCCGCCCGCCGCGCCTCCTCGGCGGAACGGACGTTGGCCATCAGGATGCCGTCGATCCCGATGTCGAGCAGGCGGGCCATCAGGGCGGTGTCGGCCGCCGGCGCCCGCGCCAGGGCGGCGCTGCTCCCGGCCGCGCGGATCGCCCGCAGCTGGGCCAGCGTCGTGTCCAGCCCGCCCGGCGAGTGCTCATGGTCGAGGATGAGGGCGTCGAACCCGCAGTGCCCCAGCAGGTCGGCGGCATCAGCGCTGCCGAGGAAGAGCCAGCTTCCCAGCAGCGCCTCCCCATTTCGCAGCCGGTCCTTCAAGGTGACCGGCAAGGTGGCCGGCCTCATCGCACCACCGGCTGGGAGTATTCCCGCCAGCGGTAGAGGTGGCGGTAGATGACGTGCGCCAGCCCCTCCGGGTCGCGCCGGCGCAGCATCTCCAGCATCTCCCGGTGGTCCAGGGAGCTGGTGCGGACCGCCGTGACGGTGCGCCAGGAGCCGCCGCGCCCTGGCACGCCGCGCTCGCGCAGCTCGCGGATCTGCTGGGCCAGCATGTCGTTCCCGCACATGCGGTAGAAGGTGTCGTGCAGGTCGAAGTTGATCTCCTGCAGCGGCACCGGCCCGCCATTCTCCACCGCGTCGTCGAAGCGCTGCACCAGGGCGGCGAAGGCGTCCACGTCCTCGGCCGTCGCCCGGGCGACGATCTTGCGCGCGGCCGCCATCTCCAGGATGGAGCGCACCTCGTACAGCTCCTCGCGCTCCCGGTCGGTCGGGTTGGCGACCCGGTAGCCGCGGTTCGGCAGATGCTCCAGCAGGTGGCGCGCCGCCAGCTCGGACAGGGCGATGCGCACCTCGAAGCGGTTCGCCCCGTAGGTGTTCTCCAGGTCGATCTGCTTCAGCCATTCACCGGGCCGGTACTTCCCGGCCATGAGGTCGGCGCGCAGCCTGTCGGAGAAGCCGATGTCGTCCTTGGTCGATATGGAGCTTGCCATGGCGCAGAAAGTAGCCAATCTTGTTGAACAAACGTGGCCATCTTAACATAGAAGCCAAGGTCGCTCCAGGGGTCTCCAAATAGCGCTTCCGGCCAAGGCCACCAGCAATGGCGCCAATGGCTCCCCGGAACCGAGACGCCCGGGAACGACCTGCAACCCCGGAGCAGGAGAGCATCATGGCCGAACCGGTCCCCCAGCCCATCATCGAGGACGTCGCGCTGCGGGAGGGCTTCCGCGTCCGCACCTACCGCTACGGCCCGCCGCCGGGCAGCGGCGTCGCGGTGCTGGTCTGCGCCAACGGCGGGCCCGGGCTGCCCTGCGACTACCTGCGCGACCCGCACGCGCGGCTGGCCTCCGGCGACCTGACGGTGATCGCCTGGGACCAGCTGGGCTGCGGCGCGTCCGACCGGCCGGAGGACCGGAGCCTGTGGACGGTGACCCGCTACGTCGACGAGCTCGAGCAGATCCGCGCCGCGCTGGGGATCGGCCGCTTCCACCTGCTGGGGCATTCCTGGGGCACCTGGCTCGGCACCGAATACTGCCTGACCCACCCGGACCGGGTGCTCAGCTACATCATCGCCGACGGCGCCAACGACATCCCGCACCTGGTGGCCGAGCTGCACCGGCTGCGCGACGCGCTGGGGTCGGAGACCGTGACCATGATGCAGCGCCATGAGGCGGAAGGCACGCTCGACCACCCCGAATACCAGGCCGCCATCACCATCCTGAACCACCGCCACGTCTGCCGGCTGGATGTGTGGCCGGACAGCCTGAAGCGCTCGATCCAGGACTGGAACATGGGCCCCTACGTCACCATGCAGGGCCCGAACGAGTTCACCTACACCGGCAACATGCGGGACTGGAACCGCATCCCCGACCTGCACCGGCTGGCCCTGCCCTGCCTGGTGCTGGCCGGTGCACACGACGAGCTGACGCCGGCCTGCGCCATGCGCATGCACCTGGCCCTGCCCGACAGCCGCATCCGCATCTTCCCCAACAGCTCGCACATGCCCTTCTACGAGGAGCCGGAGGCGTATTTCGACACCGTCGCCGCGTTCCTGCGGTCGGCCGGGGCGGCGCGGTAGCCGCACAAGGCCAGGACGACGGCGGAGGGGCGGGACCGTCGAGTACCGCCCGGGCCCGGGAACTGCTCGCGCCGGAAACCGGCCTGACGGGACCTGCGACGGGCTGGCGTGGGATACTGCCGACCTGCACCTGATACAGGGCCTGATCCAACGTCGCCGGGACGGTGCCCGCAGCGGCACTCCCGGGAATCGATGGCCAGGGCCGTGGTTTCCTGGAAAGAAGCGGCCCGGACCGCGATGGTCCGGGCCGCAAGTGCGGTCGTCGGCGCCCGGGAGGAGCGATTGGGCCAGCAGGGAGCGCGTGGCCACGCGACGACCGGGAGGAACGTCAGGCGGGCGCCATGCGCAGCGCGCCGTCGAGGCGGATGGTCTCGCCATTCAGCATGGTGTTGGTGCAGACGTGGTGCACCAGGGCGGCGTACTCGGCGGGGTTGCCGAGGCGGCGGGGAAAGGGGACGGAGGCCGCCAGGCTGTCCTGCGCCTCCTGCGGCAGCCCCAGCATCATCGGCGTCAGGAACAGCCCCGGCGCGATCGTCACCACCCGGATGCCCGAGCGCGCCAGCTCGCGCGCCACCGGCAGCGTCAGCGAGGCCACGCCCCCCTTGGCGGAGGCATAGGCGGCCTGCCCGATCTGCCCGTCGAAGGCGGCGATGGAGGCGGTGTTGACCACCACGCCCCGCTCCCCGTCCTCCAGCGGCTCCAGCGTCGCCATGTCGTCGGCGGCGAGGCGCAGGATGTTGAAGGTGCCGATCAGG
>DASPKT010000140.1:0-22664 GCA_035627915.1 Azospirillaceae bacterium | reverse complement strand
GGTCGGCACGGTGGTGGAGAACTGCAACTCCGGCACCGGCTACAACATCTCCCTGACCTCGTCCAACGCCGGCAAGCTGAAGAACACCCGCGGCGACGAGATCAGCTACTCCGTGAAGTACGACGGCAACGGCGGCGCTCTCTCCAACGCCATGCAGGTCAGCCGCGGCACCGCCCAGTTCGGCAAGTCCTCCGCCCTGGCCGTCTCCCTGAACGGCTCCAACCAGTACATCGCCGGCGACTACGCCGACACCGTCACCATCACCATCGCCGCCAAGTAAGGATGGGCGTGCGGCGCGCCGGCGGGACACCCCGCCCGGCGCGCCCGCTTTTTCCAGGCTACCGGTTTCACCGGCCAGCGCGGCCGTGCCAATCATCGGTTCTGGCAGAACGCGCGAACTGAAAAACGGCGCGGAAGGTCCCTCGGGAGCCTTCCGCGCCGTCTCTTTTTCCAGCACCCGGAGAGGGGCGGTCCGTTACCGGACCGCGGCGTCCCCGCCGGTGCGGCTGGGCGCGCCGGACTTGTACCGGGCCAGCTCCATCTTGGCGATCTGGTTGCGGTGCACCTCGTCCGGGCCGTCGGCGATGCGCAGGGTGCGCGCGTTGGCGTACATCCAGGCCAGCGGGTAGTCGGGCGAGACGCCGGCGCCGCCGAAGGCCTGGATCGCCATGTCGATGACGTGGCAGGCGACGTTGGGCGCCACCACCTTGATCATCGCGATCTCGGCCTTGGCCTCCTTGTTGCCGACCGTGTCCATCATGTAGGCGGCCTTCAGGGTCAGCAGCCGCGCCTGGTCGATCATGATGCGGGCGTCGGCGATGCGCTCGTGCCAGATGGTCTGGGCGGCCACCGGCTTGCCGAAGGCGACGCGCGAGGTCAGGCGGCGGCACATCAGCTCCAGCGCCCGCTCCGAGGCGCCGATCAGGCGCATGCAGTGGTGGATGCGCCCGGGGCCGAGGCGGCCCTGCGCGATCTCGAAGCCGCGCCCCTCCCCCAGCAGCATGTTGGAGGCGGGCACCCGGACGTTGTCGAAGATCACCTCGGAATGGCCGTGCGGCGCGTCATCGTAGCCGAAGACGCCGATGGCGCGCTTCACGGTGACGCCCTTCGTCTCCGTCGGGACCAGGATCATCGACTGCTGGCGGTGCAGGTCGGGGTTGCCGGGGTCCGACTTGCCCATGACGATCATGATCTTGCAGCGCGTGTCGGACGCCCCGCTGATCCACCATTTGCGGCCGTTCACGACATACTCGTCGCCGTCGCGCCGGATCTCGGTCTGGATGTTGGTCGCATCGGAGGAGGCAACCTCCGGCTCGGTCATTGCGAAGGCGGAACGGATTTCCCCGTCCAGCAGCGGGCGCAGCCAGCGGCTCTTGTGCTCCTCCGTGCCGTAGCGGACCAGCACCTCCATGTTGCCGGTGTCGGGAGCGGAGCAGTTGAAGATCTCCGGCGCCCAGTGGCTGCGGCCCATGATCTCGCACAGCGGGGCGTACTCGGTGTTGGTGAGGCCGGCGCCCAGTTCGCTCTCGGGCAGGAACAGGTTCCACAGCCCCTCCGCGCGGGCCTTGGCCTTCAGCTCCTCCAGCAGGGGCAGCGGCTTCCAGCGGGTCGGCCCCTCCGCCACCTGGGCGTTCAGCGCCGCCTCGTTGGGGTAGACGTGCGCCTCCATGAAGGCGGAGACCCGGGCCTGGAGGCCCTTCACCTTGTCGGAATAGTCGAAGTCCATGGCGCTGAGCCTCCCGTTCATGCGGTGGGGCGGGGCCGCGCTCGGGCCCCTGCCCCGCTGCCGGCCACCATAGATTCAAACGCCCGTTTAAGTCAACGCGACCGGACTGCCTCCCGCACTTTTGCTGCACCGCATCATGGCGCTTGAAGGATTCGAACGCCCGTTTTACAGTGCCGGCACCGAACGAACCAATGGGAGGAGAGCATGAAGGCCGTCGTCTGCGCCGACTGGGGCCCCGCGGAAAGCCTGACCGTCCAGGACGTCCCCAGCCCGCCGCTGGGCGCCGGCCAGGTCCGGGTCGCGGTGCACGCCTGCGGCGTCAACTTCGCCGACACGCTCATGATCCAGGGCAAGTACCAGGTCCGGCCCGAGCGCCCCTTCTCCCCCGGGATCGAGATCGCCGGCGAGATCATGGAGGTCGGCGAGGGCGTCGCCCACCTGAAGCCCGGCCAGCGGGTGATCGGCCTGGCCGGCCTGGGCGGCTTCGCGGAGGAGGTGGTGACGCCCGCCGCGACCGTGCTGCCGATGCCGCCGGGCATGGACTTCGTGACCGGCGCCGGCTTCCCCGTGGTCTACGGCACCAGCCACCTGGCGCTGGCCCACCGCGGCCGGCTGAAGGCGGGGGAGACCCTGCTGGTGTTCGGCGCCGCCGGCGGCGTCGGGCTGGCGGCGGTGGAGATCGGCAAGAAGATGGGCGCCCGGGTCATCGCCTGCGCCTCCACGGCGGAGAAGCTGGAGATCGCCCGCGCCCACGGCGCCGACGAGGTGATCGACTACTCCACCGAGGACGTGGTGGCGCGCGTTAAGGCGCTGGGCGGCGCCGACGTCGTCTACGACCCCGTGGGCGGCAGCTCCTTCGAGGCGGCGCTGAAGGTCACGAAGTTCGAGGGCCGCATCCTCGTCATCGGCTTCGCCAGCGGCACCATCCCGCAGATCCCGGCCAACATCCTGCTGGTCAAGAACATCGAGGCGATCGGCGTGCTCTGGGGCAACTACACCCAGCTGGCGCCGAAGATCCTGCAGGGCTCGCTGGCCCAGCTGCTCGGCTGGTACGCCGAGGGGGCCCTGAAGCCCCACGTGTCCGAGACCTTCCCGCTGGAGCGCACCGCCGACGCGCTGAACGCCCTGTCGGGCCGCAAGTCCACCGGCAAGGTGGTGGTGAAGGTCCGCTGACCCCGGCTCAGACGGGGAGGGCCGCAGCCGGCCCCTCCCCGTCGAGCAGCCCCGCCAGGGTGGCGAGCGCGCGGCGCAGCACCTCGGCCGGGGGCCTTCCCAGGCAGAGGCGCACCCCGCTCTCGCCCGCTTCCGGGTCGACCATGACCGTGTCCGGCGCGGTGACGGCGATGCCGGCCGCCGCGGCCCGCGCCGTGAGGTCCAGCGCCGCCGCCCGCGGCAGCGGCAGCCAGGCGTGGAAACCGCCGCCCTCCCCCACCCGCACCCGCCCGCCGAACGCCGCCCGTACGGCGGCCGTGCGCGCCCGCGCCTCCGCCCGGATGGCGGCGGCGACCGACTGGGCGGTGCCGTCGGCCAGCCACTGCTCCACGATCTGGCAGGACAGCGGCGACACCATCAGCGAGGTCGCGCGCATCCCGTCCAGCGCCGCCCGGTGCCAGGCGGGCGGCGCCACCAGGGCGCCGAAGCGCAGGCCAGGGCTCAGCGACTTCGACAGGCTGCTGACGTGGAAGCAGCGCTCCGGCATCAGGGCGGAGAGCGGCGGCGGCGCCCCCTCGGCGCACAGGGCGTAGACGTCGTCCTCCACCGCCACCGCGTCGCGGGCGCGGCAGACGCGGGCGATCTCCTCCCGCCGGGTGCTCCCCATGGTGGCGGTGGTGGGATTCTGGAGCGTCGGCATCAGATAGACCAGCCGCGGCTCCGGCAGCGCCGCCAGCGCCCGGTCCAGCAGGTCCGGCCGCATCCCCTCCCCGTCCATGCCCACCGGCTGCAGCCGGTATCCCCCCTGCCGCGCCAGGGCCAGCGCGCCGGGATAGGTCGCGGCCTCCGCCAGGATGGTGGCGCCGGGACGGCTGGCGGCGGCGAAGGCGATGGAGAGCGCGTGCTGGGCCCCGTGGCAGAGGACCAGGCGCTCCGGGTCGGCATCCAGCCCGTGCCGCTCCAGCCAGCGCGCCATGGCCAGCCGATGCTCGTGCCGGCCGCCCGGCGGCTGGTAGCTGCCCAGCAGGTCCGGGTCGATGCGCCGCGACAGGGAGGCCAGCGTCGCCGCAAGCACCTTCTCCCCCAGCATCGCCGGCGGGGTGTTGACCGCCAGGTCTACCGGGCCGGCGGGCCGGGCGGCGCCGCCGGCGACGAAGGTGCCGCGGCCGTGCACGCTCTCCACCAGCCCGCGCCGCTCCAGCACCGCATAGGCCCTGGTGACGGTGCCGATGCCGATGCCCAGCCGGTAGGCGAGGTCGCGGTGCGGCGGCAGCCGGGCGCCCGCCGCCAGCACGCCGCCGCCGATGTCCTCGGCCAGCGCCGCCGCCAGCCGCTCCGACGGCGGGCCCTTGTCCCCGGCCAGGCGCGGCGTCCAGGGGGAGGCGAGACGCATGGGCATGTCCCTCAAGTGTCACGTGACACTATAAGTATAGCGCGGAAAGTGTCACGTTCCTACCCTGGGGCCGAACGCCAAGTCCTGCAAGGTTTCGATCATGGCCCACCGCATCGGCAAGACCAGTGCCACGCGCCTCCGCGGTTCCTTCGTCGCGATGGTGACCCCGTTCAACGCCGACGGCTCCGTCGATTTCGGCGCCTTCCGCGACCTCATCCGCCTGCAGGAGGAGAACGGCACCGCCGCCCTGTTCTTCCTGGGCACGGCCGGGGAGGCGGCGGTGCTGACGGAGGAGGAGAAGCGGCGCATCGTCGTGGAGACGGCGCGCATGAAGTCCGGCCGCATCCCCTTCCTCTACGGCTGCACGGGGCTGAACACCGCCGACGCGGTCGCCAACGTCCGCTTCGCCCGCGACAACGGCGCCGACGGGGCCATGCTGACCGTGCCGCGCTACGCCGGCCCGTCGGAGGAGGATGCGGAGGCCTACTTCCATGAGGTTGCCGACGCCGCCGACCTGCCCGTCGGCATCTACAACAACCCGGCGCGGCTGCAGACCGACATGCACTGGGACCAGCTGCTGCGGCTGTTCCGCCATCCCAACATCGTCGTCTACAAGGAGGGCACGGGCCGCACCGGGCAGGTCGCGCAGGTCCTGCGCGAGGCGCCTGACGTGTCGTTCATGGGCAACGACAGTCCCGACCCCGACATCGCGGCGCCCGTCATGGCGCTGGGCGGCGACGGCCTCTGCAACGCCGCCGGCAACATCGCCCCGGCCGAGCTGGCGCTGCTGTCGCGGCCCTGGGACGACCCGGACCAGCCCGCCCGCTTCCGCGAGGCCTACCTGCGCTTGGCGCCGCTCTTCTGGTTCACCTACTGCGCCCGCAGCCCGGTCGCGCTGAAGTCGCTGATGCGCGCCGTGGGCCTTCCGGCGGGCGAACCGCGGCGGCCGCTGCGCCCGCTGGACCCGCAGCGCCTGCGGGACGGCGTGCGGCTGCTGGCGGAGCTGGGCATCGCGGAGCGCTACGGCTACCGCCTGCCGGCGGCCTGAGCGGGGGCGGCGCGCCATGACCGGCTTCCACGAGCATCTGCCGGGCGTGCTGATGGCCTGGGCCGCCTTCGTGCTGGCCACGGTCAGCCCGGGCCCGGCCCTGCTGGCGACGCTCGGCACGTCGATGGCATCCGGCCGCCGCGCAGGGCTGCTGCTGGGCCTCGGCATCGTCGCCGGCTCCTGCAGCTGGGCGGTGCTGACCGCGGCCGGCCTGTCGGCCCTGCTGGCGGGGATGCCCGGCGCGCTGGAGCTGATCCGGGCCGGGGGCGGGCTCTACCTGGCGTGGCTGGCGGCGAAGGCCCTGCGCTCCGCCGCCGCGCCCGCCGCCCTGGCGGCCGGGGCGGCGGCGCCGGGACGCGGCGGCGCCGGCTGGTTCCTGAAGGGCTGGGCCATCCAGATCGCCAACCCCAAGGCCATCCTGGCCTGGATCGCCATCATCTCGCTGGGGCTGAAGCCCGGCGCGCCGGGCTGGGTGGCGCCGCTGATCATCGCGGGCACCTCCAGCTTCGGCGTGCTCTTCTACTGCCTGGCGGCGGCGGCCTTCTCCTCCCCCGCGGTGCTGGCCGCCTACGGGCGGGCGCGGCGCTGGATCGACGCCGCGCTGGGGGCCTTCTTCGCCGCCGCGGCGGTGAAGCTGCTGGCCTCCTGAGCCTCAGCGCCCGCGGTCGAGGTCGGTGAAGGTCCTGCCCTCCGCCACCAGCCGCTCCAGCAGCGGCGCCGGCTTCCAGACGTCGTCGCCGTACTTCGCCTGGAAGGCCCGGATGTCCTCCAGCACCGACTTCAGCCCCACCAGCTCCGCGTACTTCATCGGCCCGCCGCGCCAGGCGGGGAAGCCGTAGCCGTAGAGGTAGATGACGTCGATGTCGGCGGCGCGCAGCGCGTAGCCCTCCTCCAGGATCTTGGCGCCCTCGTTGACCAGGGAGTAGACCGACCGCTTGACGATCTCCTCGTCGTCGATGGCGCGCGGGGCGATGCCGTGCACCTGGCGGTGGTTCTGGATCATCCGCTCGATGTGCTCGTCCGGCAGCGGGGCCCGCGAGCCCGCCTCGTAGCGGTACCAGCCGGCGCCGGTCTTCTGGCCGTAGCGGTCCATCAGGTAGATGCGGTCCAGCAGGGCGGTGCCGTAGGGCTTGCCCTCGGCCAGGCGGCGCTGGCGGATGCGCCAGGACACGTCGATGCCGGCCAGGTCGTACATGGCGAAGGGCCCCATGGCGAGGCCGAACTCGGTCAGCGCCCGGTCGATCTGCTCGGGCGTCGCCCCCTCCTCCACCAGCCGCTGGGTCTCGGTGCCGTAGTAGGCCAGCATGCGGTTGCCGACGAAGCCGTCGCAGTTGCCGACCAGCACCGCGACCTTGCCGATCTTCCGGCCGATCTGCATGGCGGTGGCGATGACGTCCTTGGCCGTGTCCTTGCCGCGGACCACCTCCAGCAGCCGCATGACGTTGGCCGGGCTGAAGAAGTGCATGCCCACCACGTCCTGCGGGCGCGAGGTCTGCGCGGCGATGGCGTCGATGTCGAGGGTGGAGGTGTTGGAGGCGAGGATCGCGCCCGGCTTGCACACCTTGTCCAGCGCCTGGAACACGGTGCGCTTGATCTCCATGTCCTCGAACACCGCCTCGACCACCATGTCGGCGTCCTTGAGGTCGGCATAGTCGGTCGTGGTGCGGATCAGGCCCATGCGCCGGTCCATCTCCGCCTGCGACAGCCGGCCCTTCGCCACGGTGCCGGCGTAGTTCTTGCGGATCGTGCCCAGCCCGCGCTCCAGCGCCTCGGCGTTGAGGTCGAGGATGGCGACGGGGATGCCGGCGTTGGCGAAGCACATGGCGATGCCGCCGCCCATGGTGCCGCTGCCCAGCACCGCCGCCGACTTCACCGGGCGCGGCGGCGTGTCGGCGGGCACGTCGGGGATCTTGGAGACCTGCCGCTCGGCGAAGAAGACGTGGATCAGCGCCTTCGACTGCGGATGCTCCATGCAGCGCATGAACAGCTCGCGCTCGCGCCGCAGCCCCTCCTCGAAGGGCAGGGTGAAGGCGGCCTCGACCGCGTCGACGCAGCGCTGCGGCGCGTGCTGGCCGCGGGCCGCCTTGTCCAGCTCCCGCCGCTTCTCCTCGAAGGCCGCGCTGCCGCGCTCCGCCTCGACGCGGTCGTTGCGGTCGCGCACCCGGGGATGGGCGGCGGCGGCGTCCAGGCGCTGGGCGAAGGCGATGCCGCCGGCCACTGGCCCTGCAGCCGCCGACCCGTCCTCCACGATGGCGTCCAGGATGCCGAGGTCGCGGGCCTTGGGCGCCGGCACCGGCGTGCCGGTCGTGATCATGTCGAGCGCCGCCTTGGCCCCGACCAGCCGCGGCAGCCGCTGCGTTCCGCCGGCGCCCGGCAGGATGCCCAGCTTCACCTCGGGCAGGCCGACCTGGGCGCCGGCCACGGCCACCCGGTAGTGGCAGGCGAGCGCCGTCTCCAGCCCGCCGCCCAGCGCCGTGCCGTGGATGGCGGCGACGACCGGCTTGGAGGAGGCCTCCAGCCGCGCCAGCACCTCGTTCAGGTCGGGAGCACCCAGCGGCTTGCCGAACTCCGAGATGTCGGCGCCGGCGATGAAGGTGCGGCCGGCCCCGGCCAGCACAAGCGCCTTGGCCTCCCCGTCCGCCAGCCCCTGGGCCAGCGCGTCCACGATGCCCTGGCGGACGGCCTGGGACAGCGCGTTCACCGGCGGGTTGTCGACCAGGATGACGCCCACGTCTCCCTGGCGCTCGTAGCGGACGACCATGGCTTCCTCTCCTCCGTTGGGATTGTGCTGGCGGGGCTGTGTTGGCGGGGCTGGGAGGCCCGGCAACCCGACCCTAGTTTCAAACGTTCGTTTGTGTCAATCTGCCGCTCCGGCCTGAAAGGTCCTTGCCTCCGGGCGGGGGCCGCATACGGCCGTTCGGGATTTCGCGGATCATGAGACGGGCCAGGGCATCGGGATGACGGTAATCCGGGGCATCGAGGGGGCCAGGGCGCTGGCGGGGCAGGAGATGGACGTCGGCGCCTGGATGGCGGTCGACCAGTCCAGGATCGACCGCTTCGCCGACGCCACCGGCGACCACCAGTGGATCCATGTGGACCGGGAGAAGGCGGCGCGGTCCCCCTTCGGCGGCACCATCGCGCACGGCTACCTGACGCTGGCGCTCATCGTGCCGCTGATGGCGGAGTCGGTGCGGTTCGAGGGGGTGTCGGCGGTCCTGAACTACGGCGCCAACAAGGTGCGCTTCCCCGCTCCCGTGCGCGAGGGCGCCCGCGTGCGGCTGCACTGCCGGCTGCTGTCGGTGGAGGAGCGCGAGGGCGGGGCGCTGCTGACCTTCGCCAACACCATCGAGATCGAGGGCGGCCCGCGCCCGGCCTGCGTGGCCGAGTCGCTGGTGCTGCTGCTGCCATGAGCAACGAGGCGGCCGCCGCGGCGGAGGGCGGCGACGGCCGTCCCGACACCAAGGAGCTGATCCTGGACGCGGCGGTGAAGCTGTTCGCGTCACGCAGCTACTCCTCCGTCTCGCTGCGCGAGCTGACGGCTGCGGCGGGCGTCAACCTGGCGGCGGTGAACTACCATTTCGGCTCCAAGGACGCGCTGCTGACGGCGGTGTTCAGGCGCGGCGCCGTCACCCTCAACAAGGAGCGCGCGCGCCTGCTGCGCGAGGCGGAGGAGAAGGCCGGCGGCACCCCGCCGGTGCGCGACATCCTGCACGCCCTCATCGCCCCGGCGATACGCTGGAGCCTCGGCTCCGACCGGCTGGCGTTGTACAACCAGTTCATGGCGGTGGCGCGCACCGACGGCCCGCCGGAGATGCGGGAGCTGGTGGAGAAGGACGTGGCCCACCTGCAGCGCTTCGTGCTGCCGCTGGCCCGCGCCCTGCCGCACCTGCCGCAGGAGGAGGTGTACTGGCGCCTGCACTTCGCCATGGGCGTCCTGCACTCCGTCTACACCGACCTGCGCCGGCTGGAGACGCTGTCGGGCGGCCTCTGCACCGCGGAGGACGCCGACGCGCTGATCGACCGCGCGGTGGACTACGCGCTCGCCGGGTTCGAGGCGCCGTACAAGCCGCGCTAGGACGGGCTCACACCGCCATCGCCGGGCTGGGCCGCGCCACCTCGGTGCGGTTGCGCCCCGCCTGCTTGGCGAGGTAGAGCGCGGCGTCGGCCCGCTCGATGAGCGCCGCCAGCGGCTCCGCCGGGTCGGACCATTCCGCCACGCCCAGGCTGGCGGTGATGGGGAAGCGCAGCTCCTCGTGCCGCACCGGTTCGACCATGATGGAGCGGCGGATGCGCTCGGCCACTACCTCCGCCTCCTCCGCCGGCGTCTCCGGCAGCAGCAGGATCAGCTCCTCCCCGCCGTAGCGGGCGGCCACGTCGGTCTTGCGGATCGCCGCCTCCACCCGCGCCGCGGCGGCCCGGATGGCGTCGTCGCCGGCGGCGTGGCCGAAGGTGTCGTTGACCCGCTTGAAGTGGTCGAGGTCGAGCATGACCAGGCTGAAGGTGTGGCGGTAGCGCCGCGCCCGCTCGTGCTCCACCGCGGCCAGCTCCATGAAGCGGCGGCGGTTCAGGATGCCGGTCAGCGGGTCCAGGCTGGCGAGGCGCTCCAGCTTCTCGTTGGCGGCCATCAGCTCGCGCGTGCGCTCCGCGACCTCCTCCTCCAGCTGCTGCTTGCGCCGGCGCAGCACGGCGGTGCGCACCTGCACCAGCCCGGCCACCCCGGCCAGCGCCGCGGCGACGGCGGCGCCCCGGGCCCACAGGGTCTGGTGCCAGGCCGGCAGCACCCGCACCGGCACCGTCAGCACGCCCTCCGACCAGCGCCCCTCCTTGTTGCTGGCGCGCAGGACCAGCCGGTAGTCGCCCGGCGACAGGTTGGTGTAGGCGGCGGTGCGGCGGGCGGCGTCCACCTCGTGCCAGTCGCGGTCGAACCCCTCCAGCCGGTAGGCGTAGCGGGGCCGGCCCGGGGCGGCGTAGTCGAGGGCGGCGAAGCTGACGTCGAAGCCGGCGTCCGCCGGCCCCACCACCAGCGGGTCGGGCGGCCGCGCCCCGTTGAAGCGCCCCACCGGCACCGGCCGGCCGCCGACCCGCGCCTCCGTCACCACCAGCGGCGGGGCGTAGTCCCACTCCGCCAGCAGCGAGGGCCGCGCGACGGTCAGGCCCAGGCGCCCGCCGAACAGCAGCTGCCCGTCCGGCAGCGCCGCGGAGGCGCCGATCCAGGGGCCGCGGATGGCGACGCCATCGTCCGCGTCCAGCGTGCGCACCTCCAGGCTGTCGGGGTCGACCACGGCCAGCCCGTCCTCGGTATAGGCCCAGATGCGGCCCTGGGCGTCGCGCTCCAGCGCGGCGACGCCGTCGGCCGGCAGCCCGTCGCGCCGGTCCAGCCGGCGGAAGCGCGGGCGCCCGTCCGCCTCCATCCGGTCCAGGATGCTGATGCCGCCGCCCAGCGTCCCCACCCACAGCCGCCCGCGCGCGTCGTGCAGCATCGAGGTCACGTAGTTGTGGGAGAGCGAGCGGGGGTCGAACGGGTTGCTCTGGATGCGCTGGGCCTTGCCGGTCCCGGGGTCGAACAGGTGCAGGCCGCGGTGGGTCCCCACCCAGAGCCGTCCGCCCTCCGCCGGGGCCAGCGTACGCACCCGGTCGTCCACCAGGCTCTCGCGGTCGGCGAGGCTGTGGGCGTAGCGCCGCGCCTCCCCCGTCGCCGTGTCGAGCCGCACCAGCCCGTCGGAGGCGAGCCACAGCGTGTCGCCCTGTGCCAGGATGCGGAACACCTGCGGGAACGGGTCCTCCAGCGGCAGCGGGACCGGCACCGGCTCCCCGCCGGGGTCCACGCGCACGAGGCCGAGCTGGGTCCCGATCCAGACCCGGCCGGCGGCGTCCTCCGCCATCCCCATCACCGCCGCGGCCGGCAGGCCGCCCCCCTGGGGCTGCGGCGGCAGCGTGCGCCGCGCGCCGGAGGCGGGGTCGAAGATGTCGATGCCGCGCGTCTCGGTACCCAGCCAGACGCGGCCGTCGCGGCCCGCCATGACGCTGCGCACCTGCCCCTCCGACAGGCCCTCCGGCCGGTTCGGCGAGGCGAACAGGGTCAGCACCGCGCGGTTGCGCGGGTTGTGGCGGCTGAGCCCGCTGCCCCAGGTGCCGACCCAGAGCAGGCCGGCGCGGTCGCGCAGCAGCGAGCGGGGCGCGTTGCCGCCGACGCTGGACGGCACCGAGGGGTCGTGGCGGATCGGATGGCGGCGGCCGGTGGCGACCTCCACCTCGATCAGGCCGCCCGGGTCCGACGCGACCCAGAGCACGCCCGGCGCCGCCTCCACCATGGCGCGGATCTGGGGCCGGCCGGGGCCCAGGTCGAAGCTGGACAGCGTCGCGTCACCGGGGGCGTAGCCCAGCATCCGCCCGTCGCGGGTGCCGATCCAGACGCGGCCCGCCCCGTCCTCGTAGAGGTCCAGCACCGCGGTGTCCTCCCCCAGCGCCGCCAGCCCCGGCAGGGCGGCGGCGTTGGCGAAGCGCTCGCTCCCGGCGGCGCGGACGTAGAGCCCGGCGGTGGTCGCCACCCAGAGGGCGCCCTTTCCGTCCTCCAGCAGCGCCTGCACCGGCGCGTCGGGCAAGCCGGTGCCGCCGGGCCCGGTCTTTTCGTGCACCGCCTCGCCGGTGCCGGGGTCGAGCCGGTCGAGCCCGCTGCGCAGCGCCACCCAGAGGTCGCCGCCCTCGGCGTCGGCCATGGCGTAGACCGAGGGGTGGCCGAGCCCGTCCGGGCCCGCCGGGTAGCGCACGAACCCGTCCGTCTCCGGCACGTAGCGGGCGAGGCCGCCGTTGTTGGTGGCGACCCAGAGGCGCCCCCTCGCGTCGACGTGCAGCCCGTTGACGTAGCCGTCCGGCAGCGAGGAAGGGTCGGCCGGGTCCGGCAGGTAGACCTTGAAGCCGTGCCCGTCGTAGCGGGAAAGGCCGACCGTGGTGCCGACCCAGATGAAGCCGGTGGCGTCCTCCACCAGGGCGGTGACGATGTCGCTGGGCAGCCCCTCGTCCCGGTCGATGCGGTCGAACAGCCGGTCGGACAGCCGGTCCCAGGGCCCGCCGGCATCCATCCCGGTGTCGGCCCGGGCCGGTCCCGCCGGGACGGCGCACGGCAGCACCGCCAGCAGGGCAGCCAGCACAACCGCACCCGTACGCCTGGGGAATCCGGATCGCCGCATCCTACCCCGTGTGGCAGAGACCCTATTTATTTCAGGTTAACGCATTAGGGATGCGCCGCCAACAAGCGAACCGGACGGGGTGCGGGAGGTTGCGGTGCCGCCGCCTGCGGGCCTACCATCCCCGCCCGCATCGCCAAATCCTGGGGGAGAGGTCCCGATGAGCAGTTTCCGCGCCCTGGTGCTGCACGAGGCCGACGGCAAGGTAGCACCGCACTTCGAGACGGTGGAGGAGGACCGGCTGCCGCCGGGCGAGGTCCTGGTCGACGTGGAATACTCCACGCTGAACTACAAGGACGGGCTGGTGCTGAAGGGACTGGGCCGCCTGGTCAAGACCTACCCCCACATCCCCGGCGTCGACTATGCCGGCACCGTGGTCCGCTCCGACAGCCCCGACTTCGCGGCCGGCGAAAGGGTGGTGATGACCGGCTGGCGGGTGGGCGAGCTGACCTGGGGCGGCTATGCCGGGCGCGCCCGGGCCAAGGCGTCGCAGCTGGTGAAGCTGCCCGACGGCATCACCACCCGCCGCGCCATGGCGATCGGCACCGCCGGCTTCACCGCCATGCTCTGCGTGATGGCGCTGGAGCGCCACGGCCTGACCCCCGGGGCGGGCGAGGTGCTGGTCACCGGCGGCGCCGGCGGCGTCGGCAGCGTGGCGGTGGCGATCCTGGCCAGGCTCGGCTACCGGGTGGCGGCCTCCACCGGGCGGCCGGAGACGCACAACTACCTACGCGGCCTGGGCGCCGAAAGCATCCTCGACCGGGCGGATCTGGCCAAGCAGCCGACCCGCCCGCTCGACACCGAGCGCTGGGCCGGTGCCGTGGACACGGTCGGCTCCACCACGCTCGCCACCGTGCTGACGCAGATGAAGTACCGGTGCAGCGTCGCCGCCTGCGGGCTGGCCGGCGGCAACGACCTGCCGGCGACGGTGGTGCCCTTCCTGCTGCGGGGCGTGAACCTGCTGGGCATCGACAGCGTCATGTCGCCCCGGGCGGAGCGGCTGGAGGCCTGGGACCGGCTGTCCCGCGACCTGCCCATGGAGAAGCTGGACGCCATGGTGGAGCCGGCGGTGCTGGACGACCTGCCCGGCCTCGCCGACCGCATCCTGAAGGGCCAGGTGCGCGGCCGGGTGGTCGTCGACCTGAAGGGCTGAGGCTCAGCCGTTGCGGGGCTTGGGGTAGTAGAGGGCGTTCACGATCACCCAGCGGTCGCCGAACCGGCCCAGGTGGAAATAGTCGACGAACCAGGGCGTCTCCACCCGGGCCACGGCGATGTTGCCGGCGATGTCGAGCACCTTGACGCTGCGGTTCCACTGCTCCCGCGGCGTCTTCAGCACGCCCTCGCGGGTCAGCTCCACCAGCTCGTCCCGGGACATGCGGCGCAGGCCCAGCGGTTCGTCCGCGTCGGGCCGTACCTTGACCGCGCGCTTGGCGAGGTCGGGGTGCAGCGCGCGGGCGACGCGGGCCGGGTCGCCCTCCAGCTGGCCGTCCAGATAGTCGTAGGCGACCGCCTCAATGGCGCGCACCTGGGCAGGGTCCATCGCCTCCTGGGCGGCGGCGGGCGACGGCGCGGCGAGGGAAGCGGCGCAGAGGGCGGCGGCGAGCAGCAGGGCGGGTAGGGTCTTCACGGAACGGCCTCCGGATACGGGTGCGCGGCCGCTTCTGCCCCCGGCGGCTCGGGCCGGCAAGGTCCAATTGCGGCGCGCGCGCCGGGGCCGCCGCCGGAGGGCCATCCGGCAACCCGGCGCCCCGTCCCGCCGTTAAGCCGGCATGGATGCTGTCCCCCCGCCGGCCCCTTCCCCCGGCCGCTCCCCCTACGACGCCGCCCCCGCGGAGGCCGCACGGGTGCCGCCGCCCGTGCTGGACTGGGCCGCCCTGCCGCCGGTGCTGCGGCGCGAGCTGCGCGCCAGCCACCTGGGCGAGGCGGTGGCGGTGCGGCTCTACGACGGGGTCGCGGACGCCACGGACGATCCCGACGCCCGCCGCTTCGCCCGCCACCACCGCGAGGTGGAGGAGATCCACCTGGCGCGGCTGCGCCGGCTGGTGCCCGCGGGCGGGGAGAGCCGGCTGCTGGCTCCCTGCCGCGCCGGCGGCTGGCTGATGGGCTGGCTGCCCGCCAAGGTCGGGGGCCCGCGCACCTTCTACGCCGTGCTGGCGGCGGTGGAGGGGTGGGTCGACGGCCACTATGCCGGCCAGATCGCGCTGGCCCGCCGGCTGGGCGCCCCGCCCGGGCTGGTGGAGCTGCTGGAGGCCTGCCGCAGCGACGAGTCGCACCACGCCGGCGACGCCGCCCGGCTGGCCGGGCGCCCGGGCCCGCTGGCGCGGCTGCTGGCCGCCGTGGCGGTCGCCTGCTCGCGCGCCGGGGTGGCCCTGGCGCGGCGGCTTTGACCGGCCCTCCTTGCGGAGACGGGGATGCACGATCATATCGCGGCGACCGGGACGGCGTCTGGAGGCGGCATGGCGGACATCGACAGGGACGGCGACGCGGCGCTTGCGGGGGAGCTGCGCCGCTACCGCGCCGTCGCCGGCGGCTGCCTCGCCGCGGCAGCGGGCGGCTGGGCGGTCAGCCATGCCGGGCTGCTGCCGCCGGGCTGGGACGCGCCGCTGCGGGCAGTGGCGGAGGCCGGCATGATCGGCGGGCTGGCCGACTGGTTCGCGGTCACGGCGCTGTTCCGCCACCCGCTGGGCGTGCCGGTCCCGCATACCGCATTGGTGCCGCGCAACCGCGACCGCATCGCCGACGGCATCGCCCGCTACATCGACAGCGAGTTCCTGGAGCCGGCCATGCTGGCGGGCCAGCTGCGCCGGCTCGACCTCGCCGGGCGGGCGGCGGAGGCGCTGGAGGACCCGGCCATGCGCCACCGCCTCGCCGGGTTCCTGGCGGGGCTGCTGCCGGGCCTGCTGGGCGAGCGGGAGGAGCATGCGGTGCGCGACGCGCTGGCCCGCGCCGTGGTGCAGGGCCTGTCCGACGTGGACTTCCGCGCCGCCGGCGCCCGCGTCGTCCGCGGGCTGGTGGAGAGCCCGGAGATGGAGGGGCTGATCACCGAGCTGTCCGACCAGGCCGTCGCCTTCGTCCACAACAAGCGCGCCTGGATCGAGACGGCGGTGACGGAGAAGTCGCGCTGGTGGATCCCGTCGGCCATCGACCGGAAGCTGGCCGACCAGCTGGCCGACGCGGTGACCGGGCACCTCTGGGACCTCCGCTATGCCCATTCGGAGCCGGGGCTGCGCCTGCGCCTGTGGCTGGCCGGCCTTCCCGACAGGCTGGAGTCGATGGAGGGTGCGGCGGAGAAGATGGCGAAGGCGGTGCGCGCCGCGCTCGACCACGCCGCGGTGGCGCCGCTGGTGCAGACTCTGCTGCGCACGCTCCGCACCATGGCGGAGGAGGACCTCGCCAAGCCCGACGGCACGCTCCGCCACGGCATCGAGGGGGTGCTGGCCTCGCTGGCCGATCAGCTGCGGCGCGACGAGTTCCGCGAGCGCGTCACCCGCGGGGTGGAGGACGCCTTCCTGAAGGCGGTGCCGTCCTGGCGGGAGGCGATCAAGGGCTTCGTCGTGGACACGTTGCGCGGCCAGGACGTGGAGGCCTTCACCCGCCGGCTGGAGCTGCGGGTGGGCAAGGACCTGCAGTACATCCGGGTCAACGGGACCCTGCTGGGCGCGCTGATCGGCGGCGTGCTCTACGGGCTGAACACGTTCCTGTCCTAGGGACCCAGCAGCGCCCCGGACAGGCGGCCGAGCGCCGCCTCGACCGGGCCTCCAGGAGCCAGCGGCGCCGCCCCGCCGGCCAGCCCGTCCATCGCCAGCGCGGCCAGGCCGTGCACGCCGGCCCAGGCCAGCAGGCGCCGCGCGTCGGCGTCGGCGGCGCCGCGCCCGGCCTCGAGAAGGGCGGCGTCGAGGGCGCCCGCCAGTTCCGCATAGGCGGCCTCCCCCGCCCTGGCCAGCCCGGGATGGCGGGCGGCGTCGGGGACGCGCCGGAACATCAGGCGGAACAGGGCCGGCTCGGCCAGGGCGAAACGCACATAAGCGAGCCCGCAGGCATGCAGCGCCCCGGCAGCATCCGGCCCGCCGGCCCGCGCCGCCGCCAGCCCGTCCCGCAACCGCCCGAACCCCTCCGCCGCCAGCGCTGCCAGCAGCCCCGCGACGTCGCCGAAATGGTGCGCGGGCGCGCTGGGCGAGACGCCGGCGCGGCGGGCGCAGGCGCGCAGCGACAGCCCGTCCGGGCCTGAGTCGGCCAGCTCGGCGGCGGCGGCGTCCAGCAGGGCGCGGCGCAGGTCGCCGTGATGGTAGGGGCGAGCGTTCCCGGTCATGGGGAGACGCTAGCGCATGATCTTGACACTGTCCAGATGACTGTGTATCTAGACAGTGTTCAGATATGAGAGCGCCGCTCGCTCCGTCCTTCCGGACCCTTTCCCGTCATTCCGGCGAAAGCCGGAATCCAGCACCACTCCGCAGCCATGCTGGCCGGGCAGACACCGTGGCGGAGGGGGGAGCGGGAGGACTGCACGGCCGCGCGGCGCTTTCCGGATGGAATCGGAGGACAACACCATGGGCACCCGCATCAAGGCTTTCCTGGATTGGCAGTGGCAGGGCTACGCGCCACGTCACGGCGACCCGCTGAACCGGCTGCTGCACGCGGCGACGGCGCCGCTCGTCGTGGGGGCGTTGCCGCTGGCGGCCTGGGCGGCGGCGGAGGCGCACTGGGGCGTGCTGGGGCTGGCCCCGCTGATGCCGGCGGCGGCGCTGCTGGCGCAGGGCTGGGGCCATGCGCGGGAACCGGTGCAGCCGGAGCCCTTCGCCGGCCCCGGCGACTTCGTCCGCCGCTTCCTGGCGGAGCAGCTGGTGACCTTCCCCCGCTTCCTGCTGTCGGGCTTCCGCGGCGCGCGGCGCTGACGGGGCGGGGTCAGAAGGAGGAGCCGGGCTCCTTCAGGAACGCCTCCTCCTCCGGCGTTGAGGGGCGGCCGAGGATGCCGTTGCGGTGGGGGAAGCGGCCGAACCGCTCGATGACCGCCAGGTGGCGGCGGGCATAGTCGTGGTAGACCGGCTTCTGCGTCCGCTCCTCGAACAGGCGGACGGCGAGGCGCTGGTCCTCGATGTCCTCGGAATGCTCGAAGGGCAGGTAGAGGAAGGCGCGCTGGTCCTCCGCCATTCCCTGGTCGAGGCCGCGGTCCAGCGCGGCGCGGGCCAGCTCGCGGGCCTTGGCGTCGGTGGCGAAGGCGCCGGCCGTGCCGCGGAACATGTTCCGGGGCGCCTGGTCCAGCAGGATCATCAGCGCCAGCGCCCCCTCCGGCGTCTCCGCCCAGGCATCGTGGTCGCCGCGGGCGGCCTCGAGGTGGAGCGCGTGCAGCCGTTCGCGCACCAGCGCGTCGAACTCCGGCCCGCCGCCGAACCACTTGGCGGGTCCCGCCTCCTCGAACCAGAAGCGCAGAACGCGCACGATGTCGGCGTAGTGGGCGCCCATGGCGTGGTCTCCCCGAATTCCGGTCCGGTCCCGCATGTGGGGCCTTCCCCATGTAGGTCCTTGGGCCCCAAACGAAAAGGGCGCCCCCGGAGGAGCGCCCTTTCCCACTCTTTCAGCCCCGTGCGGGCGACCGGCTCAGTGCTGGTCGGCCCAGACGGCGCGCTTGGCCGCGAACAGCAGGCCGGCCAGCACGATCAGGAACATGACGGCCATGATGCCGATCCGGTGGCGGGCCTCCAGGTTGGGCTCGGCGGCCCAGGCCAGGAAGGTCGACACGTCGCGGGCCTGCTGCGCCACCGTGGCGGCGGTCCCGTCGGCATAGGTGACGCCGTTGTCCGACAGCGGCATCGGCATGGCGATCAGGTGGCCCGGGAAGTACTCGTTGTAGTACGTCCCGTCCGGCACCTGCACGCCTTCCTTCGGCTGCGTGTAGCCCTCGGCCAGCAGCGCGTAGACGTAGTCCTCGCCGTGGGCGCGGGCCTTCACCATCAGCGACAGGTCCGGCGGCGCCTTGCCGCCGTTGGCCGCCGCGGCCGCCTTCTCGTTCGCGAAGGGGGCCTTGAAGCGGTCTGCCGGGATGGCCTTGCGGGTGAACATCTCACCCTCGTCGTTCGGGCCGTCGGTGACCTCGTACTCCGCCGCGATGGCCTTCACCTCCGCTTCCGAGAAGCCGAGGGCCTCCAGGTTGCGGTAGGCGACCAGGTCCAGCGAGTGGCAGGCGGCGCAGACCTCCTTGTAGACCTGGAAGCCGCGCTGCAGCTCGCCCCGGTCGAAGGTGCCGAACGGGTTGCTGAACGGACGGTTGACCGCGCCGTGCTGCCAGGCCTGGTGCGGCGGCACCGTCTCGCCCCCGGCGGCGAGGGCCGCCGAGGTGCCGGCAGCGGCGAGGACGCCGGCCAGGATCAGGGTGCGAAGACGACGCATCAGGCTTTCTCCATCGGCTTGGCGGCGGCCCCGGCGGCGACGCGGCCGCCACCCAGGACAGGCTTGGAAATGCTGGCGGGCAGCGGCAGCGGCTTCTCGATCTTGCCGATGATCGGCAGGGCCAGGAAGAACACGAAGTATAGCACCGTGCCGATCTGGCCGACCGCCACGTAGGGCTGCTCGGCCGGCTTGCCGCCCGCGTACATCAGCATGGCGAAGGCCGCCACGAACACCCAGATCCAGATCCGGTAGATCGGACGGAACTTGGCGCTGCGCACCGGCGAGGTGTCCAGCCACGGCAGCACCACCAGGATGGCGATGGCGCCGAACATGGCGAGCACGCCGCCCAGCTTCGCCTCGATCAGGACGATGTCGGTGAAGGGCACGCCGATGTTGAAGGTGACCGAGCGCAGGATCGCGTAGTAGGGCAGGAAGTACCACTCCGGCACGATGTGCGCCGGCGTCACCAGCGGGTTCGCCGGGATGTAGTTGTCCGGGTGGCCCAGATAGTTCGGGGCGAAGAACACGAACGCCGCCCAGATCAGGACGAACACGGTGATGCCGAAGCTGTCCTTGACCGTGTAGTACGGGTGGAACGGCACCGTGTCCTGCGGGCCCTTCGGCTCGATGCCGAGCGGGTTGTTGGAGCCGGTGACGTGCAGCGCCGCGACGTGCAGGAACACGACCGCGAAGATCACGAACGGCAGCAGGTAGTGCAGGGCGAAGAACCGGTTCAGCGTCGGGTTGTCGACGGAGAAGCCGCCCCACAGCAGCGTCACGATGTCGTCGCCGACCACCGGGATGGCCGAGAACAGGTTGGTGATGACGGTGGCGCCCCAGAAGCTCATCTGGCCCCACGGCAGCACGTAGCCCATGAAGGCGGTGGCCATCATCAGCAGGAAGATCACCACGCCCAGGATCCACAGCAGCTCGCGCGGCTTCTTGTAGGAGCCGTAGTACATGCCCCGGAAGATGTGGATGTACACGGCGATGAAGAACATCGACGCGCCGTTCATGTGGATGTAGCGGATGAGCCAGCCGAAATTCACGTCGCGCATGATGCGCTCGACGGAATTGAAGGCCATCGAGGTGTGCGCCGTGTAGTGCATGGCGAGGAAGATGCCGGTGAGGATCATCACCACCAGCACGACCATCGCAATGGCGCCGAAATTCCAGAAGTAGTTGAAGTTGCGCGGAGTCGGGAAGGTCCCGTACTCCTTCTGCAGCATCGTGAAGACCGGCAGGCGCTGGTCGATCCAGTTCACCACCGGGTTCTTGAAAGAGGACGTCGGGCCGTGGGCCATCTCTTGGTCTCCCCTCGGCTCAGCCGATGCGAATCGAGGTGTCGTTCAGGAAGGTGTATTCCGGAACGGCGAGGTTCGCCGGAGCCGGACCCTTGCGGATGCGGCCGGACGTGTCGTAGTGCGAGCCGTGGCAGGGGCAGAACCAGCCGCCGAACTCGCCGCGCGAGTCGGTGGACTTCTGGCCCAGCGGCACGCAGCCCAGGTGCGTGCAGACGCCGACCAGCACCAGCCACTCCGGCTTCTGGACGCGCACGTCGTCGGCCTGCGGGTCGACCAGCTCGCCCAGGTTGACGCTGCGGGCGGCCGTGATCTCCTGCTCGGTGCGGCGGCGGATGAACACCGGCTTGCCGCGCCAGGTCACCGTGATCGCCTGCCCGACCTGGATCGGGGCCAGGTCGACCTCGATGCTGGCCAGCGCCAGCGTGTCGGCGGCCGGGTTCATGCTGTGGATGAACGGCCAGGCGACGCAGGCGGCGCCCACCGCACCGGTGGCCGCGGCGGCCAGGTACAGGAAATCGCGGCGGTTGGGATCCTCGCCAGCGTGCGTGCCGCTCCCGTGCCCGTGGCCGGGCATATGGGTGGTTTCCGCCATAACCCCTCTCTATCTCCTTAAGGCCGAGGCGACCGTTGCCCCGGCGCCCGCGCTCTTCTCGGTTTGACCCGTTATCGACCCGCCGGCCTGGCGCCTTGTCCCCTTCCGGGGCGGCTGCCGTGCAAGCGGCAACGGCCGGGCCTTGCAGCCCGGTCGCGGTAAACCGATATACATGCCCCCGGACAAGTTGGGAAGCGCGACAAGAGCGCCCAGGGGTGCCCGCGCCCGCATGGCGGCAATTGACCGCAACCCGGCACGCGCGCTTGACTGCGGCGCCCCGCCGAAGCCCCCGCCCCATGCCCGTCCGCCTCGCCCTCTACCAGCCCGACATCCCGCAGAACGCGGGCACGCTGATGCGGCTCTGCGCCTGCCTCGGCGTGGCCCTGGACCTGATCGAGCCGTGCGGGTTCGTGCTGGACGACCGGCGCCTGCGCCGCTCCGGCATGGACTACCTGGAGGGGCTGGAGATGGTCCGCCACAGCGGCTGGACCGCCTTCCAGGCGTCGCGGCAGGCGCAGGGCGGGCGGCTGGTGCTGATGACCACGCGCGCGGCCGTGCCCTACACGGATTTCGCCTTCCGCCCGGGCGACGTGCTGCTGGCGGGACGCGAATCCGCCGGCGTCCCGGACGAGGTGCACGCGGCCGCCGACGCCGCGGTGCTGATCCCCTTGCGCCCGGGCCTGCGCTCCCTCAACGTGGCGCTCGCCGCCGCCATGGTGCTGGGCGAGGCGCTGCGGCAGACCTCCAGCTTCCCGCGACAGGACCCTCCGGCATGACCGACGCCGCCACCCTCGACTCCCGCAAGGCCCGCGCCGCCGCCTGGTTCCAGGAGTTGCGCGACCGCATCTGCGCCGCCTTCGAGGCCATCGAGGACGAGCTCTCCGGGACCCACGCCGACCTGCCCCCCGGCCGGTTCGAGCGCAAGGCGTGGCAGCGCCCGGACCCCAGCGGCGCCCCGGGCGGCGGCGGCGTCATGTCGATCATGCGCGGCCGCGTGTTCGAGAAGGTGGGCGTCAACATCTCCACCGTGCACGGCACCTTCTCCGAGGAGTTCCGGAACCAGGTGCCCGGCGCCGCCGAGACGGGCGCCTTCTGGGCGGGCGGCATCAGCCTGGTCGCCCACATGCGCTCCCCGCTGGTGCCGGCGGTGCACATGAACACGCGCCACCTCGTGACCTCCAAGGCCTGGTTCGGCGGCGGCGCCGACCTCACGCCGATGTTCATGGACAGCGCGGAGACGGCGGAGGACGCGGCCCTGTTCCACGCCGCGCTTCGGGCCGCCTGCGACGCGCACGGGGCCGACTACTACGCCCGCTTCAAGGAATGGTGCGACCGCTACTTCTTCCTGCCGCACCGGAACGAACCGCGGGGCGCCGGCGGCATCTTCTACGACGGGCTGGACACCGGCGACTGGGAGGCCGACTTCGCCTTCACCCGCGCCGTCGGCGAGGCGTTCCTGGACGCCTACCCCCGCATCGTGCGCCGCCGCATGGACGCCGCCTGGACCCCCGCCCAGCGCGAGCACCAGCTGGTCCGCCGCGGCCGCTACGTGGAGTTCAACCTGATCCACGACCGCGGCACCCTGTTCGGCCTGAAGACCGGCGGCAACATCGAGGCCATCCTGATGAGCCTGCCGCCCGAGGTGAAGTGGCCCTGAGGGGGTCGGGACTTCGTGACGGGGGTGCCCGGCGGCGGGGTACGGCTGTTGGGTGGTGCGTCCTTCGACAAGCTCAGGATGAGGCTTGGACAGGCTCAGCAACCGTCTTGATTAAGGGTGTGATTGTCTGGCGGGTTCGGCGTCGCGGATGATGGCGTTGAGGATGAGGACGAGCTTGTGCATGACGGCGACGAGGGCGACCTTGGCCGGCTTGCCGGCGGCGC
>DASPKT010000139.1:0-16713 GCA_035627915.1 Azospirillaceae bacterium | reverse complement strand
GGACCAGGGATGATCCGGCAGTACGAGCTGGTTGAACGCGTAAAGTCCTACGATCCCGTCACCAACGAGGACGCGCTCAACCGCGCCTACGTGTTTTCCATGAAGGCGCACGGCGCGCAGCGCCGCGCCTCGGGCGATCCGTACTTCTCGCACCCGCTGGAGGTGGCGGGCCTGCTCACCGAGATGAAGCTCGACTGGGCGTCCATCGTGACCGCCCTGCTGCACGACACGGTCGAGGACACCCTCACCACCCTGGAAGAGGTCGAGCGCCTGTTCGGGCCCGAGGTGGCCCGCCTCGTCGACGGCGTCACCAAGCTGTCGCGCATCGAGCTGCAGAACATGCAGCAGACCGACCAGGCCAAGCAGGCGGAAAATTTCCGCAAGCTGGTGCTGGCGATGTCGGAAGACATCCGCGTCCTGCTGGTGAAGCTGGCCGATCGTCTGCACAACATGCAGACGCTGCACCATCTGAAGAATTCCGAGAAGCGCCGCCGCATCGCGCGCGAGACGCTGGAAATCTACGCGCCGCTGGCCGAGCGCATCGGCATCCAGCGCTGGAAGGACCAGCTGGAGGAGCTGTCCTTCAAGGAGCTGAACCCGGACGCGTACGAGAGCATCACCAAGCGGCTGGAGGACCTGGAGGCGGAGGGCGCCGGCCGGGTCGACCGCATCATGGCGGAGCTGAAGGACAAGCTGGCGGCCGAGGGGCTGCCCGGCGCCACCATCTCCGGCCGGCGCAAGACGCCCTACTCGATCTGGCGCAAGATGCAGCGCAAGAACGTGACGTTCGAGCAGCTCTCCGACGTCATGGCCTTCCGCGTCTCGGTGGACACGATCGAGCAGTGCTACCAGGGGCTGGGCATCATCCACGCCCGCTACCCGGTCGTCCCCGGGCGCTTCAAGGACTACATCTCCACGCCCAAGCCGAACGGCTACCGCTCGCTGCACACGACCGTCATCGGCCCGGAGAAGCACCGCATCGAGGTGCAGATCCGCACCCGCGAGATGCACGAGGTGTCGGAGCTGGGCGTCGCCGCCCACTGGGCCTACAAGCAGGGCGGCGGCCAGCCGAAGACAGAGGGGCGCCAGTACCGCTGGCTGCGCGAGCTGCTGGACATCCTCGAGCACGCGTCCCGCCCCGAGGAGTTCCTGGAGCACACCAAGCTGGAGCTGTTCCAGGACCAGGTCTTCTGCTTCACGCCGAAGGGCGACCTGATCGCGCTGCCGCGCGGGGCCACGCCGGTGGATTTCGCCTACGCGGTGCACAGCCAGATCGGCGACACCTGCGTCGGCGCCAAGATCAACGGCCGCATCCAGCCGCTGCGCAGCCAGCTGCAGAACGGCGACCAGGTGGAGGTCGTCACCAGCAAGGCGCAGACCCCCTCGCCGGACTGGGAGAACTTCGTCGTCACCGGCAAGGCGCGGGCCCGCATACGCCGCTTCATCCGGACCCAGCAGCGCGCCCAGCACATCGAGCTGGGCCGGGCGATGATCCAGAAGGTCTTCCGGCAGGAGGGCTACGACTACTCCGACAAGGCGCTGGACGGCGTCATCCGCATCTTCCAGTACCCCTCGACCGAGGATCTGCTGGCCGGCATCGGCGCCGGGCTGCAGGGGGCGCGCGACGTCTTCAACGCCGTCTTCCCCGGCCACAAGCCGGCCCCGGCCGCGCCGACGCTGGAGGAGAAGGTCGTCCCGCTCCAGCGCGGCAAGGTCAACAAGGGCAAGGGCAAGGACAGCCCGCTCCCCATCCGCGGGCTGATCCCCGGCATGGCCGTGCACTACGCCCGCTGCTGCCACCCGCTGCC
Source organism: Azospirillaceae bacterium (assembly GCA_035627915.1). Taxonomy (GTDB): domain Bacteria; phylum Pseudomonadota; class Alphaproteobacteria; order Azospirillales; family Azospirillaceae; genus DASPKT01. The sequence continues at coordinate 14,905 of DASPKT010000139.1, read as the reverse complement.
GGGCGACCGCATCGTCGGCATCGTGACGACCGGCAAGGGCGTCACCATCCACACCATCGACTGCGAGACGCTGGAGAGCTTCCACGAGAGCCCGGAGCGCTGGATCGACGTCGCCTGGGACGCCGAGGCGGGCGAGCAGGAGGAGACGATCGGCCGCATCAGCGTGGTGGTGGCGAACGAGCCGGGCGGCCTCGGCACGCTGTCCACCGTCATCGGCAAGAACGGCGGCAACATCACCAACCTGAAGATCACCAACCGCACGCAGGACTTCTTCGAGATGCTGATCGACATCGTGGTCCACGACGTCAAGCACCTCACCAACATCATCGCCGCCCTGCGCGCCACCCCCGTCATCAACTCCGTCGACCGGGCCCGGGGGCGGTAGGGCCGGACCTCACGCCGCCGACCGGGACGGGGAGGGGACCGGCCTGCCGTCCTCCCCCGCGGCCTCGATCCAGGAGGCGATGGCGTCCTGGACGTTGCGGACGGCCTCTTCCGGCGTCTCGCCGTCGGACATGCAGCCGGGCAGGTCGGGCACCTCGGCCAGCCAGCCGCCGCCCTCGTCCTCGGTCAGGGGACGCAGCCTCAGCGGATAGGGGTGGATCATCACTTGCCGTCCTGCGCGCGTACCTGGTCGCCCATGAGGCCGCTTCATTCCTGCCTCCGGCCGTCACCCCGGCGAAAGCCGGGGTCCAGGGGCCACAGGCGCTGCGGCGAACGACCGCTGGATTCCGGCCTTCGCCGGAATGACGGAAAAGAGAACAGCGGAAACCCTGTCGTGCAAGCCTCTTCGGGTTGAGGGTGGCGACACCTGTCCTTGGCTGGTCTATAAGCCAGCATCTACGGTCGACCCGATCCCGGAACCTTGAGCCCGCATGTTCCGCCGCCGCTACAAGCTGACCCTCCGCGACCGGGTGCGCGACGCGCTCTGGCCGCGCGCGGGCTGGGTCAGGGCGGGGCGGTACATCGGCCACCGGATCGGGCGGCTGCCGGGCACCCCCTACAAGATCGCGGCCGGCTTCGCCTCGGGCGCGGCGGCGTCGATGACGCCCTTCATCGGGTTGCATTTCGTCATCGCGGCGGCGCTGGCCTGGGCCGTCCGCGGGAACGTCTTCGCCTCGGCCGTCGGGACGGTGGTCGGGAATCCCTGGACTTTCCCGGCCATCTGGTACTTAACCTACCGGCTCGGCTGTGCCCTCATGGCGAGGACGCCCGGCGAGGCCGCGGTGGCGGAGCTGACGCTCGCGTACCTGCGGGACCGGCCCTGGGACATCCTGCTGCCCATGACGGCCGGCAGCGTCATCGTCGGCGCGGCGGTGTGGATCGCCGCCTTCGCCGCGGTCCATTCGGTGGTCGGCGCCTACCAGGCGCGCCGGCGCCGGCGGATCCGGCCCCAGGACGGAGGAGTGTCAGGGTGAAGCGGCAGCTGAGGCTGGGCGTCAACATCGACCACGTGGCGACCGTGCGCAACGCGCGCGGCGGCGCGCATCCCGATCCCGTGCGCGCCGCCCACCTGGCGGCCGAGGCCGGGGCCGACGGCATCACCGCGCACCTGCGCGAGGACCGCCGCCACATCACCGACGACGACATCGCGCGCCTGCGGGCGGAGTCCGCGCTGCCCCTGAACTTCGAGATGGCGGCGACGGAGGAGATGGTCGCCATCGCGCTCCGCCACCGCCCGCACGCCGCCTGCATCGTCCCGGAGCGGCGGGAGGAGCGCACGACCGAGGGCGGGCTGGACGCCGTGGGGCAGCGGGCGCACCTGGCGCCGACGGTGCGCCGCCTTGCCGACGCCGGCATCCGCGTCTCCCTGTTCATCGCGCCCGACCCGGCGCAGCTCGACATGGCGCGCGAGCTGGGAGCGCCGGTCGTGGAACTGCACACGGGCTCTTACGCCGACGCCCACGGCGAGGCGGAGCGCCGGGCGGAGCTGGCGCGGCTGGTCGCGGCCGCCGCCCATGCCGAGGCGATCGGGCTGGAGTGCCACGCCGGCCACGGGCTGAACTTCGACAACGTCACCCCCGTCGCCGCCATTCCGACGGTGGTGGAGCTCAACATCGGCCACTTCCTGGTGGGCGAGGCGATCTTCACCGGGCTGGAGCCGGCGATCCGGCGGATGCGCGCGCTGATGGACGCGGCGCGGGCATGATCCTCGGCATCGGCAACGACCTCGTCGACATCAGGCGCATCGAGCGGAGCCTGGCGCGCTTCGGCGACCGCTTCGTGCAGCGCTGCTTCACGCCCGTGGAGGTCGCCAAGTCGGAGCGCCGCGCCGACGCCGCCGTCTCCCAGCGCGCCTCCAGCTACGCCAAGCGTTTCGCCGCCAAGGAGGCCTGCGCCAAGGCCCTGGGCACGGGCCTGCGCCGGGGCGTGTTCTGGCGCGACATGGGGGTGGTCAACCTGCCGGGCGGCCAGCCCACCATGAAGCTCACCGGCGGCGCGCTGGAACGCCTGCAGGCGATCACACCGCCCGGCATGGTCGCGCGCATCCACCTCTCCCTCACCGACGAGCCGCCGCTGGCGCAGGCCTTCGTCATCATCTCCGCCGAGCCGGCGGACCCCACCGGTATCCAAGCGGACACGCCATGACCCAGCAGGCCCCGATCATGAGCAAGAAGGAAGAAGGCAGCCTCGGCGAGACGGTCCGGACGATCATCTACGCCGTGCTGATCGCCTTCGGCATCCGCACGTTCGCGTTCGAGCCGTTCAACATTCCGTCCGGCTCCATGATCCCGACGCTGCTGATCGGCGACTTCGTGTTCGTGTCCAAGTTCAGCTACGGCTACAGCCGCCACACCGTCGCCTTCGGCCTGCCGGTCTTCGACGGGCGCGTGATGGGCAGCCTGCCGGAGCGCGGGGACGTGGCCGTGTTCAAGCTGCCGAGCGACGGCCGCACCGACTACATCAAGCGCATCATCGGACTGCCCGGCGACCGCATCCAGGTGATCGACGGGGTGCTGCACATCAACGGCGAGCCGGTGAAGCGCGAGCGGATCGGCGACTTCGTGCTGACCGACGGCTTCGGCGGCGCCCGCACCGTGCCGCAGTACATCGAGACGCTGCCCAACGGCCGCAGCCACCCGATCATCGAGATCGCCGGCGACGACGGCGAGCTGGACAACACCCAGGTCTACGTCGTGCCCGAGGGGCACGTCTTCGGCATGGGCGACAACCGCGACAACTCCACCGACAGCCGCGTGCTGATCCAGGTCGGCTTCATCCCGGTGGAGAACCTGGTGGGCAAGGCGCAGTTCCTGTTCTTCTCGCTGGAGGAGGGGACGCGCTTCTGGGAGGTGTGGGAGTGGCCGTTCGCCCTGCGCTTCTCGCGCCTGTTCGACGGGGTGGAGTGAGGGCCGTGGCGGCGCCGGAAGGGGCGGACGGCGCGGACGCCGACCTCGCCGGGCTGGCGGCGGCGCTGGGGCATGGCTTCGACCGGCCGGAGCTGCTGGCGGAGGCGATGACGCACCCCAGCCTGACCGACCGGGGCGCCGCCGGCCACGGCTACGAGCGGCTGGAGTTCCTGGGCGACCGCGTGCTGGGCCTTGTCGTGGCGGAATGGCTGCTGGAGCGCTTCCCCGACGAGCCCGAGGGCAGCCTCGCCAAGCGCCACACGGCGATGGTGCAGGCCGACGCGCTGGCCGCGGTGGCGGAGGCTATCGGGCTCGGCCGCTACCTGCGCCTGTCCGCGGGCGAGCAGGGCGGCGGCGGGCGGGCCAAGCGCGCCATCCTGGCCGACGCCTGCGAGGCCGCCATCGGCGCGCTGTTCCTGGACGGCGGGCTGGAGGCGGCGCGCCGCTTCATCCGCGCCGGCTGGGCCGCCCAGATCGAGGCCGCCACCGCCCCGCCGCAGGACCCCAAGACGGCGCTGCAGGAATGGGCGCTGGCCCGCTCGCTGCCGCTGCCCGCCTACGAGACGCTGTCGCGCACCGGCCCCGACCATTCGCCCGTGTTCGAGGTGCGGGTGTCGGTGAAGGGCCACCCGCCGCAGACCGCGTCGGGCACCTCCAAGCGCGCCGCGGAGAAGAGCGCCGCCGCCCTGCTGCTGGACTGCATCGCCGCGAAGGCGGCGGGGTGACGCGGCATTCCCTCTTGTGTTTTATCCTGGTTCCGGCAAAAGCCGGGACCTCCGGACGCCTTCAGAAAGCCCGCCTGCCATGACCGACCGCGACGACGACAAGCCGACCGACATCGTATCCGACTTCCTCGCCAAGTCCGGCCAGGAGGGCGGGGCGATGCCGGAGCACCCGCGCTGCGGCTTCGTGGCGCTGGTGGGGGCGCCCAACGCCGGCAAGTCGACGCTGCTGAACGCGCTGGTGGGCTCCAAGGTCTCCATCGTCAGCCCGAAGGTGCAGACCACCCGCTCGCGCGTGCTGGGCATCGGCATCCACGGCGACGCCCAGCTGCTGTTCGTCGACACGCCCGGCATCTTCACGCCGAAGAAGCGGCTGGAGCGGGCCATGGTCGCCGCCGCCTGGGCGGGCATCGACGACGCGGACATGGCGGTCGTGCTGGTCGACGCGTCGCGCCGCGACCTCGACGCCGACACGCTGTCCATCGTCTCCCGCCTGAAGGAGGCGGGGCGCAAGGCCATCCTGGCGCTCAACAAGATCGATCTCATCCCGCGGGAGAAGCTGCTGCTGCTGGCGGAGCGGCTGAACGCCGAGGGCGTCTTCACCGACGTGTTCATGATCTCCGCGCTGACCGGCGACGGCACCCGCGACCTGATGGACGCGCTGGCCGGCCGGGTGCCGGAGGGGCCCTGGCTCTACCCGGCCGACCAGCTCTCCGACATGCCGGAGCGGCTGCTGGCCGCCGAGATCACGCGGGAGAAGCTGTTCCTCCAGCTGCACCAGGAACTGCCCTACGCCACCACGGTCGAGACCGAGGCGTGGGAGGAGTTCAAGGACGGCTCGGTCAAGATCTCCCAGGTCGTCTACGTCCAGCGCGAGAACCAGAAGGCCATCGTGCTGGGCAAGGCGGGCGCCAAGGTCAAGGCCATCGGCGCCGCCGCCCGCCGCGAGCTGGAGGGCATCCTCGACCGCCGGGTGCACCTGATGCTGTTCGTGAAGGTCCGGGAGAACTGGACCGACGACCCCGAGCGCTACAGCCAGTGGGGGCTGGACTTCAACGCCTGAGGGGGCGGCGCGGGCGGTGTGCGGGCCGCCCATGATGCCCCATCACCCGACCGTCACCCCGGCGAACGCCGGGGTCCAGAATTCCGAGGCGTTTGGGCAAGCCGCCCCTGGATTCCGGCTTCCGCCGGAATGACGGCCAATGGCTGGGGAGAGCAAACCCTGCACGCCCCCTCCCAGCCTCACCCCGGGCCGCGCGCCCGGCCGGATCGCCGGGCGCGCGGGCTCTGCCTCACTCGGCGGCCTGCTGGCCCTTCCTGGTGAAGCTGGTTATGGTCGGGCGCGGCGTCGGGGCGGTGCCGTGCAGGCGCGGGTCGGCCATGCCGAGCTCGCCCGTGTCGTCGCTCAGCGGTGCCGGGTCGGCGACGTACTCGAACTGGCCGCGGCCGTCCTTGGACGGGCCCATGGCCCAGCGGCCCTGGCCGCTGTCGATGCCTTCGGAGAAGTTCATGTACTGGTAGGAGACTTCCTGCTTCTCCAGCTCCTGCGGGAAGGTGTGCGGGACCGGGGTCATCTCCAGACCGTCGGCCTCCAGCTCCTCGATGGCGGCCAGCCACTGGTTCTGGTGCATCGTGTCGCGCGCCAGCAGGAAGGACAGCATGTCGCGCACGCCGGGGTCGTCGGTCAGCGCGTAGAGGCGCGACACCTGGAGGCGGCCCTGGCTCTCCGCCGTCACGTTGAAGCGGAAGTCCGCCAGCAGGTTGCCGCTGGCCACCACGTAGCGGCCGTTCCAGGGCACGCCGACGCTGTCGGCCGCCTGGGCGCCGCTGCCCGTGACGATGGCGTGCTGCGGGTTCATGCCGGCCAGGATGGCGTCCTCCACCCGGGCGCCGCCCAGGACCGCGCCGATGACGCTGTCCTTGTTGGCCATCTCCTCGGCCTCGACCGGCGACTTCTCCAGCAGCCGGGCGATCATGGTGGAGATCATCTCCACGTGGTTGATCTCCTCGGTGCCGATGTCGAAGATCATGTCCTTGTACTTGCCCGGGGCGCGGCAGTTCCAGCCCTGGAACAGGTAGGTCATCATGACCGAGATCTCTCCCCACTGGCCGCCCAGGATTTCCTGCAGCATCTTGGCGTACATGGGATCCGGCTTGGCGGGCCGGGCGTTGTACTGGAACTCCTTGGTCCTGAGGAACATGGCTGCTCTCCGGTTGGGGTTTGGGGCCACAACAGGAGGGGCGCGGCGAAGACACGCCCGGCCGGGACGCGTATTGGACTCAGTCTAGCCTGACATTGCGGGGCGCCGGCGCCCCCGATCCGGCCGAACGGTCGGGTCAGCCCGCGAACTCGACGCGGGCGTCGGCAGCCCCGGGGGCGAGGAAGCGCGCCAGCGCCCCGGCCTCCGCCGCCAGCTCCTCCCGCGCCGCAGCCGGCAGCGCCGCGAAGGGGGAGAGGGTGACGGTGGCGGCCTTCCGCGTCGCCGCCAGCTTCCAGGTGCCGGCCACGAACCCGTCCACCAGGAAGGTCGGGGCGACCCGCAGGTTGCGGCTGACCACCAGCGGCCGGTGCTCGTCCGCGATGATCCGGGTGCGGTCGGCGTGGCTCAGGATCAGATTGTCGAAGTCGGCCACCAGCCGCGCCGGCGCCGGCGCGTCCTCCGGCGGGCGCGGCGCGTCCGGCAGGTCGTAGAGCGTGCGCCCGCGCTCGTCCGTCAGCACGGCCAGCCGGTCCGCCAGCTGCACGAACGCCGCCTTCGCCCCCTTCAGCCCCGACCAGGCCTGGAAGTCCGCCGGCGTCGCCGGGCCGAAGGCGGCGAGGTAGCGCAGCACCAGCGCGTCCGGCGCCGGGTCGGCGGAGACCGGCCTTCCCAGCCAGGCTTCCGCGTCGGTGAAGGCGGGATCGGGGCGGAAGCCCCACTCGGCCGCCTCATCCGGCGCCACGACCAGCGGCAGCCGGGTACGGGCGATGTAGCCCATGGCGCGCTCGTCCGCGACGCCGGGGAAGGCCCGGGACAGGGCATCGCGCACTTCCGTGAAGGTGCGCGGGCGTTCCCGGAACAGGGGGGCGGCCGCGGCGGCGACGGCGGCCGGGTCGATGCCGGCCGCGCGCTCCCCCAGGATCGCCATGCCGCCGAGGTCGAGGCCCGGCTGGAGCGCGCCGCGCAGGGACGCATAGTCCTCCGCCGTCATCAGGTGCAGCGTGCCGCGCATCAGCGTCGCCCGCACCACCCGGCGCTCCCGCAGCGCGTCCAGCAGCGCCTCGCGCCGGAACCCCTCGATGCGGGACCAGAGGCCGGTGAAGGGCGGGCGCGGCTCCTGCGCCTGCATCCCGGCGAGGCGGGCGATCACCTCCTCGACCCCGGCCTTCTCGCGCGCCAGCAGCATCTGGCGGGCCAGCAGCGCCCGGTTCAGCGCCCGGCGGGTGAGGGGGACCGCCACGGCGCGCTCACTTCCGCGTCGTCAGCAGCTCCTCCACCGCCTCGGGCGGCAGGGGCGGGGAGAAGTAGTAGCCCTGGCCGTAGTGGCAGTGCAGGCCGCGCAGGAAGTTCACCTCGACCTCCTTCTCGATGCCCTCCGCCACCACGTCGAGGTCCAGCGCCTCCGCCAGCATGGTGATGATGCGGGCGATCTCCGAGCGGCGCCCGCCCTGGCTGGAGGCGCGCACGAAGCTGCGGTCGATCTTGAGCGTGTCGATGGGGTAGCGGTGCAGGTAGCTGAGGCTGGAGAAGCCGGTGCCGAAATCGTCCAGCGACAGCCGCGTGCCGAGGCTCCGCAGCGCCTCCATGACGGTGACGCAGCGGGTCGGGTCGTCCAGCAGCAGGCTCTCGGTGATCTCCAGCTTCAGGGCGCGGGGATCGACGCCGGTGTCGGCCAGCGCCTTCACCACCGCCTCCACGATGTCGTCGTCCAGCAGCTGCTTGCCCGACACGTTCACGCTCATGAACAGGTCCTGGCCGAAGCGGGACCGCCAGGCGGCCAGCTGCCGGCAGGCCTGGGCCAGCGCCCAGCGCCCGATGCGCAGGATCAGCCCCGTCTCCTCCGCCAGCGGCACGAACTCCGCCGGCGAGATGGGGCCCCGCTCCGGGTGGAACCAGCGGATCAGCGCCTCGAACCCGGCGATGCGTTCGTCCGCCAGCGACACGATTGGCTGGTAGAACAGGGTCAACTGGCCCTGGTCGATGGCGTGGCGCAGGTCGGACTCGGTGCGCAGCCGGGTCAGCGCCCGCTCGCGCAGCGCGTCGTCGAACACCTCCACCCGGTTGCGGCCGCCCGCCTTCGCCCGGTACATGGCGAGGCTGGCGTCGCGCATCATGTCGTTGGGCACCTCGTAGCCGGTGCCGGACATGGAGATGCCGACGGAGACGGTCAGCACCACCTCCTCGCCGCCGGCCTCGATCGGCTCGGCCAGGGAGGAGGCGAGGCGCTCCGCCGCGGTGATGGCGGCCTTCACGTCGATGACGCCGTCCATCAGCACGCCGAACTCGTCCGCGGACAGGCGCGCCACCGTGTCGCCGACCCGCCGCGCCTCGGCCAGCCGGTGGCCCACCACGCGCAGCACCTGGTCGCCCGCCATCGGCCCCAGGCTGTCGTTCACGGTCTTGAAGTGGTCGATGTCGAACAGCATGACCGCGAACTGCGCCTCCTCCGGCCGGCGGCGGCGGTCCATCGCCTGGCCGATGCGGTCCAGCAGCAGCATGCGGTTGGGAAGCTTGGTCAGCCCGTCGTGGAAGGCGTCGTGCAGCAGCTGCTGCTCCGCCCGCTTGCGCGCCGTGATGTCGGTCATGGAGCCGGCCATGCGGACGGCCTCTCCCATGGCGTCGCGCGTCGCCTCGCCGCGGATCAGGACCCACAGCTCGGCCCCGCTGGCGTGGCCGATGCGGACTTCGTGCTCCAGATGGTCGCTGCCGCCGCCGAGGTGCAGGTCGACCGCGCCCTTCAGGCCCGGCAGGTCGTCGGGATGGACCAGCGCGTACCAGTCCTCGATGCGGCCCGTCCGCTCGCCCCCGGGCAGGCCCAGCATCGTGGCCCAGCGGGCGGAGTAGTAGACCTGGCCCCGGTCCACCTGCCAGTCCCACAGCCCGTCGTTGGCGCCCTGGGCGGCCAGCGCGTAGCGCTCCTCGCTCTGGCGCAGCTGCTCCTCGGCCAGCTTGCGGTCGGTGATGTCGCTCTGCGAGCCGACCAGGCGGATCGGCTCGCCCTGGTCGTCCAGCACGGCGATGCCGCGGCAGAGCATCCAGCGCCAGGCGCCGCCCTTCTGGGCGATGCGGTACTCGATCTGGAAGGGCTTGCCGCCGGCGCTGACCTGGGCGTCCAGCGTCGCCTGCAGCCACATCAGGTCCTCCGGGTGCACCCGGCTCAGCCACTCGTCCGGGCACTCCCCCACCTCGTGCTCGGCCAGGCCCAGCAGGCCCTTCCAGCGCGGGGAGTAGTAGACCTTGTCGGACTTGATGTCCCAGTCGTAGATGCCGTCGTTGGTGGCCGCGGCGGCCAGCGCGTAGCGTTCCTCGTTGAGGCGGAGCTTCTCCTCCGCCAGCTTGCGCTCGGTGACGTTGATGGCGTTGCCCAGCAGCCGCTCGACCGCCCCCTCCGGGCCCACCATGGCGAAGCCGCGGGCCAGCAGCCAGATCCAGCCGCCGCTGCCGTTGCCGACCCGGTGCTCGATCATGAAGGGGCCGGACGGGTCGCGCATCTGCGGCCGGATCGTGGCCTCCAGCCACAGCGCGTCGTCGGGATGCACCCGGTCGAACCACATGGAGGGGCTGTCCCCGATGTCGTCGGGGGTGAGGCCCAGCAGGGCGCGGAAGCCCGGCGACAGGTACATGCGGTCGGTCCGCAGGTCCCAGTCCCAGATGGCCTCCCCGCTGGTCAGCCCCGCGAGCTTGTAACGCTCGCTCAGTTCGTCGACGAAGGATGACCAGGCCACGGGACGGTTTCACATCGGTTTAAACCGAGGGATGCTATACCAATTCGCCGAAGCTTACACCCGTGCGAAGGTGATGGGCGCGTAAGGCGCGGGCGACCGCGGGCGCGGCATCTGCTAGAACCTTCTCCCATGGAATGGAACGACACGGGCATCGTGCTGTCGGCCCGCCCGCATGCCGAGACGGCGGCGGTGGCGGTGCTGCTGACCCGCGACCACGGCCGCCACGCCGGGTTGGTGCATGGCGGGCAGGGGCGCCAGATGCGCGCCGTGCTGGAGCCGGGCAACCAGGTGGAGGCGCGCTGGCGCGGGCGCATGGCCGACCAGCTCGGCAGCCTCGCGCTGGAGCCGGTGCGTGCGACCGGCGCCGGGCTGCTGGACGACCCGCTGCGCCTGGCGGCGCTGGCGTCCGCCTGCGCGCTGGCGGAGGCCGCCCTGCCTGAGCGCGAGCCGCACCCCGCCATGTTCGACGCCACGCTGGCCCTGCTGGACGCCTTCCAGTCTGAGGTGTGGGCGGAGGTCTATGTGCGCTGGGAGGTGGGGCTGCTTGGGGAGATCGGCTTCGGCCTGGACCTCGACCGCTGCGCCGCCACCGGCGTCAACGACCAGCTCGCCTATGTCAGCCCGCGCACGGGGCGGGCGGTGTCGCTCTCGGCGGCGGAGCCGTTCAAGGAGAAGCTGCTGCCCCTGCCGGGCTTCCTGATCGGCCGCGGCGGCGGCGGCGCGGAGGAGGTAGCGGCCGGCCTGGCCCTTACCGGGCACTTCCTGGAGCGCCATGTATTCGCCCAGCGGCATGCGGACGTGCCCGCCGCGCGGGCGCGATTCGTAGATCGCTATCGCAAACACCACACCATATCTGGTAGTTTGCCAGCAGACGGAACGCAGCAGGAAAGCTGACGGTCCGGGTGTCCCCACCCGCCGCCTTCTCTGATCCGTCACCCCGGCGCAGGCCGGGGTCCAGGGGCCGCGTGCCGTGGCACGGCGGCCCTCCTGGATTCCGGCGTCCGCCGGGATGACGCGGGAAGCGCGGCGCCGGTGTGCCCCGGCCCGTCGCGTGAGACCAAGAGCCCCATGACCGACGCCGCCCTGGAAATCCTGGACAAGCCGCTCGCCGACGCGCTGGGCGAGCGGTATCTGTCCTACGCCCTCTCCACCATCGTCTCGCGCTCGCTGCCCGACGTGCGCGACGGGCTGAAGCCGGTCCACCGGCGCCTGCTCTTCGCCATGAGCCAGCTGAAGCTGGAGCCGAACACCCCGCCGAAGAAGTCGGCCCGCGTGGTCGGCGACGTCATCGGCAAGTTCCACCCGCACGGCGACAGCGCCGTGTACGAGGCGCTGGTGCGCCTGGCGCAGGACTTCGCCGCCCGCTACCCGCTGGTCGAGGGGCAGGGCAACTTCGGCAACATCGACGGCGATAACGCCGCCGCCATGCGGTACACCGAGGCCCGCCTGACCGAGGTGGCGAAGGCCATCCTGACCGGCATCGACGAGGACGCGGTCGACTTCCGCGCCACCTACGACGGCGACGGCGAGGAGCCGGTCGTCATGCCGGCGGCCTTCCCCAACCTGCTGGCCAACGGGTCGGCCGGCATCGCGGTCGGCATGGCGACCTCCATCCCGCCGCACAATGTGGGCGAGATCTGCGACGCCCTGCACCTGGCGATCAAGCGCCGCCGGGAGTGGAAGGAGACGCTGGGCGAGCTGGCGCCCGACGCCCGCCGCCAGCTCGAGGCGGCGGCGGCGGAGCAGCTGGTCCAGCTGATGCCCGGCCCCGATTTTCCCACCGGCGGCGTGCTGGTGGAGGGCCGCGAGGCCGTGCGCGAGGCCTACCGCACCGGCCGCGGCAGCTTCCGCCTGCGCGCCCGCTGGGAGACGGAGAAGCTGGGGCAGGGCACCTGGCAGATCGTCGTCACCCAGGTCCCCTACCAGGTGCAGAAGTCCAAGCTGATCGAGAAGATCGCGGAGCTGCTGGCGGAGCGGAAGCTGCCGCTGCTGGACGACATCCGCGACGAGTCGGCCGAGGACATCCGCGTCGTGCTGGTGCCCAAGAGCCGCAACGTCGACCCGGCGGTGCTGATGGAGCAGCTGTTCCGCCACACCGACCTGGAAACGCGATTTCCGCTGAACATGAACGTGCTGGACGCCAACCAGGTGCCGCGCGTCATGAACCTGCGGGAGGTTCTGTACGCCTTCCTCGACCACCGGCAGGAGGTGCTGATCCGGCGCTCCCGCCACCGGCTGGGCAAGATCGACCACCGGCTGGAGGTGCTGGGTGGCTATCTCATCGCCTACCTGAACCTGGACGAGGTCATCCGCATCATCCGCGAGGAGGATGAGCCGAAGGCCGAGCTGATGCGGACCTTCGAGCTGACCGACGTGCAGGCCGAGGCCATCCTGAACATGCGCCTGCGCTCGCTGCGCAAGCTGGAGGAGATGGAGCTGCGGCGCGAGCACGAGGGGCTGACCAAGGAGCGCGCGGCGCTGCTGGGCCTGCTGGAGGACGAGAACAGCCGCTGGAAGTCGATCGCCGGCGAAATCTCCGAGATCCGCAAGAAGTTCGGCCAGAACACCAGGCTGGGTGAGCGCCGGACCGAGGTGGCGGACGCGCCCGCCGACATCGTCGTGCCCGTGGAGGCGATGATCGAGCGCGAGTCCGTCACCGTCTTCCTCTCGGAAAAGGGCTGGATCCGCGCCGTGAAGGGCCACCTGACCGCGGCGGAGGCGGCGGAGACCAAGTACAAGGACGGCGACCGCGAGCGCTTCGTGCTGCATGCGGAGACGACGGACAAGCTACTGGTCTTCTCCAGCCAGGGCCGCTTCTACACGCTGGGGGTGGACAAGCTCCCCCGCGGCCGCGGCTTCGGCGAGCCGGTGCGCCTGATGATGGATTTGGGCGACGCGGAGATCGTCCAGGTGCTGCCCTACCGGCCGGGCAAGAAGCTGGTGGTGGCCTCCAGCGACGGCCGCGGCTTCCAGGTGGAGGCGGACGAGGTGGTGGCGCAGACCCGCGCCGGCAAGCAGATCCTGAACGTCGGCGACGGCGCCACCGCGGTCATCTGCACGCCCGCGGAGGGCGACGCGGTGGCCGTCATCGGCAACAACCGCAAGCTCCTGGTCTTCCCGCTGGAGGAACTGCCGGTGCTGGCCCGCGGCAAGGGCGTGGCGCTGCAGAAGTACAAGGACGCCAGCCTGTCCGACCTGCGCGTGCTCTCCATGGCGGAGGGCCTGTCCTGGCGCATGGGCGGCACCGGCGAGCGCACCCGCGTGGAGGCCGACCTGAAGCCCTGGCTGTCCGCCCGCGGCTCCATCGGCAAGCTGCCGCCCAACGGCTTCCCCAAGAACAACCGCTTCGGCGGCTGAACACGGCGGAACGGGGCCCTCGGGCCCCGTTTTCGTTCGGGGGGCGTGTACGGTCGGGCCCGGGTGGGCCGCCGACGGCAAGACGCCACGGAGCCCGCCGCTCAACCCCTACCCAACCGTCATGCCCGCGGAGGCGGGCGTCCAGGCATTCAGCTTGCGATGGTGCCGGGAGAAGGGGCGCCCACGGTACCGTTGGCACCCTTGTCCAGGCCGGATGGCAGGCTGAATGCCTGGACCCCCGCCTCCGCAGGGGTGACGGTAGAGAAAGGGGATGACACGCGAGCCGTTCTCGCATCCGGCCCGGCAGCGGGGGCGTGGGGCGGCCTTCTGACCGAGCTCAGGCTGAGGAGCGTCGAGATGCACCCTGGGGAGAATGCTGCTCCCTATGGCTGCGCCCGGCCTGGCATCCACCCTCCCTCATGCCGAGCTTGGCCAGAAGCACGCACAGCCTCTCAGCCGCGCCCCGCCAGCACCGCCCCCGCAAGCAGGACCACCTGCACCACGAGGATCGCGTTGAACCGCCGGCGGAACGGCTGCTTGGAGGTCTTGTGCCGGAACAGGCGCTGCGCCAGCAGCGCGCCGGGCGAGCCGCCGAGGGTGGCCAGGAGCAGCAGGTGGCGCTCCGGCACCCGCCGCCGGCCGCGGATAGCGCAGCGCTTGTCCCAGGCGAAGGCGAGGAAGCCGGCCGCGCTCGCTAGCGCGAGGTAGAGGGCTGCGGCCGGGACCAGCATCGGGAGCGCCGCGCCTCAGCCCTTCCGGGCCTGGGCGCTCTGGGCGTAGACGAAGTTGTCGAGCGTGTTCTCCGCCACCCGGAACCAGAGGTAGGCCTCCTCGCGGAAGGCCTTCCAGGGCTCGTAGATCTTCTTGAAGTTGGGGTTCCTGGCGGCGGTCTCGTCGTACAGCTCGAAGGCGGCCTTGTAGCAGGCGGCCAGCACCTCGCGCGGGTAGGGGCGGAGCTGGGCGCCGGCGGCGACCAGGCGCTTCAGCGCCCCGGGGTTCTGGGCGTCGTACTTGGCCGTCATCTGCACGTCGGCCTCGGCGCAGGCCTGCTCCAGGATGGCCTTGTAGTGCTTGGGCAGCGCCTCCCACTGCTGGAGGTTCACCAGCATGGACACGGTCGGCCCGGCCTCCCACCAGCCCGGGTAGTAGTAGTATTTGGCGACCTTGTGGAACCCCAGCTTCTCGTCGTCGTAGGGGCCGACCCACTCGGCGGCGTCGATGGTGCCCTTCTCCAGCGCCGGGTAGATGTCGCCGCCGGCGATCTGCTGCGGCACGCCGCCCAGCTTGGTCAGGACCTGCCCGGCGAATCCGCCGATGCGCATCTTCAGGCCGGAGAGGTCCTGGACGGTCTTGATCTCCTTGCGGAACCAGCCGCCCATCTGGGTCCCGGTGTTGCCGGCGGGGAAGTTGATGACGTTGTAGCCCTTCAGGAAGTCGCGCACGAGGGCGAGGCCGCCGGCCTGATGCAGCCAGGCGTTCTGCTGGCGGGCGTTCAGGCCGAAGGGGATGGCGCAGTCGAAGGCAAAGGTCGGGTCCTTGCCGACATAGTA
>DASPKT010000138.1:0-19010 GCA_035627915.1 Azospirillaceae bacterium | reverse complement strand
CCCTCCAGCACCTGCACCACGACCGGGCCGGAGATCATGAACTCGACCAGGTCCTTGAAGAAGGGCCGCTCGGCATGGACCTCGTAGAACTTCTCCGCCTGGGTCCGGGTCAGCTGCACGCGCTTCTGGGCGACGATGCGCAGGCCGGCGTCCTCGAAGCGGGCGTTGATCTTGCCGGTCAGGTTGCGGCGGGTGGCGTCGGGCTTGATGATGGACAGCGTCCGTTCGACGGCCATGTCTCTTCTCCTGGGGTCACATCCGAAAAGTCGCGGCGTTATATACGCAGCCGCCGGGCCCCGCAACCGGGATTGCGCAGGTGCAGCATGCGCGCCGCGCGGCCCCCCGGGCCCAGCCCTGCGGGCCCCGCATGGGGCCCCCACCCTGCCGATCCGCGGTTCCGGCGCGGCCTCCCGGCATGGTAAGAGGGCGGCCATGCTGCACATCAACGACCTGACCTTCCGCTACGGCGGCCGCGTGATCCTGGACCAGGCGAGCGTCGCCATCCCCAAGGGGCACCGCGTCGCCCTGGTCGGGCGCAACGGCACCGGCAAGACCACCCTGCTGCGCCTGGTGGCGGGCGAGCTGGCGCCGGACGGCGGCAGCATCAACCTGCCGTCCGGCGCCCGCATGGGCATGGTGCGGCAGGAGGTGCCCGCCGGCGCCGCCAGCCTGATCGAGACGGTCATGGCCGCGGACGAGGAGCGCACGGCCCTGCTGGCCGAGGCGGAGACCGCAACCGACCCGATCCGCATCGCCGAGGTCCATACCCGGCTCGCCGACATCCAGGCCCATTCGGCCGAAGCGCGCGCGGCGCAGATCCTGGCCGGCCTGGGCTTCGACGCCGAGGCTCAGCGCCGCCCCTGCGCCGACTTCTCCGGCGGCTGGCGGATGCGCGTGGCGCTGGCGGGGGTGCTGTTCTCCTCACCCGACCTGCTGCTGCTGGACGAGCCGACCAACCACCTGGACCTCGAGGCCGCGATGTGGCTGGAGGGGTACCTGAAGAGCTACCCGCACACGATCCTGCTGGTCAGCCACGACCGCGACCTGCTGAACAACGTGCCGACGACGACCGTCCACCTCGACCGCGGCAAGCTGACCGCCTATTCCGGCGGCTACGACAGCTTCGTGCGGGTGCGCGCCATGCAGATGGACCTGCTGCGCGCCCAGGCGGTGAAGCAGGAGGCGCAGCGCAAGCACATGCAGTCCTTCGTCGACCGCTTCCGCGCCAAGGCCAGCAAGGCCCGGCAGGCGCAGAGCCGGATGAAGGCGCTGGAGAAGCTGGGCCCGCCCATCAGCGTGATCGAGGACAGCCCCGTCCGCTTCGACTTCCCCTCGCCCGACGAGCTGGCCCCGCCGCTGGTGGCGATGGACGGGGTGCGGCTGGGCTACGGCGACAAGACGGTGCTGCGCAAGCTCAACCTGCGCATTGACCCGGACGACCGCATCGCGCTGCTGGGCGCCAACGGCAACGGCAAGTCCACGCTGGTCAAGCTGCTGGCCGGCCGGCTGGCGCCCATGGAGGGGGAGTTCCGCCGCTCGCCCAAGATGCGCGTCGGCTACTTCGCCCAGCACCAGACGGACGAGCTGAACCTGGACTGGACGCCGGTCCAGCAGATGCAGTCGATCATGAAGGACGTGCCGGAGCAGAAGGTGCGCGCCCACCTGGGCCGCTTCGGCTTTCCGCAGGAGAAGGCCGACACCCGCATCGGCTCGCTGTCGGGCGGGGAGAAGGCGCGGCTGCTGTTCGCCCTGATGACCCGCGACGCGCCGCACATCCTGCTGCTGGACGAGCCGACCAACCACCTCGACATCGACAGCCGCGAGGCGCTGGTCCAGGCCATCAACGGCTACGAGGGCGCCGTCATCCTCATCAGCCACGAGCCCGGCCTGATCGAGCTGACCGCCGACCGGCTGTGGCTGGTCGCCGACGGCACCTGCAAGCCCTACGACGGCGACATCGACGACTACCGCCGCCAGCTGGCCGAGCAGCGCCGGGCCGAGGCGCGGGCGGACAAGGCCGACCGCGGCGAGGAGCCGCAGGGCGAGCGCTCCGCCGCCGCCCGCAGGGAGGAGCGCCGCGCCGCCGCCGAGCTGCGCCAGCAGCTGGCCCCGCTCCGCCGCAAGGTCGAGGAGATCGAGAAGCGCATGGCGAAGCTGGAGGGGCAGAAGGCGAAGGTGGAGGAGAAGCTGGCCGACCCCGCCCTCTACGCCGGCCCGGGCGAGGCGGTGACGAAGCTGCAGATCGAACTGGGTACCCTCCAGAAGCAGCTGGAGGGGGCCGAGGAGGAGTGGATCGCCGCGTCGGAAGCCCTGGAATCGGCGGCACTCCAGGCGGGATGACGCTCTTTCGGGTGGGTCGGGACCCACCCCTTGGAACCGAGGCGGGGTCTGGCGGGTTTGCGCCCTTGTGTCGTACGGCCCTCAGACGATTGCAAAGCACCTCACCGCATGCCATCTCTCCGACACGAGTTTCCCACTTCCGAAAGGGTTGCTTCCCGATGCCCCACGATCGCGTAGAGGCCACCGCGGACGCCAAGGTGTCCTCCAGCCAGAACCCCGTGTGGCTGTTCTTCAAGCGCTGGATGGCCAATCCGCTTTCCATGGCCTCGATCACGCCGTCGGCGCCGTCGCTGGCGCGCATCATCGCGCGCAACATCCGGCGCGAACCCGACGAGATCGTGGTCGAGTACGGCGGCGGCACCGGCCCCATCACCCGCGCCCTGCTGGAGGCCGGCGTCCCGCCGTCCCGCCTCTACGTGTTCGAGATCGACCCGGAGCTGCACGCCTTCCTCAGCGCCCAGTTCCCCGACGTGAACGTCATCCTGGGCGACGTGCGGCGCGTGCGCGACTACCTGCCGGAACAGTTCCACGGCAAGGTCGGCACGGTCGTCTGCGGCATCCCGATGATCCTGATCCCGGTCGAGGCGCAGAAGACCATCGTCGAGGAGATCTTCAAGATCATGCCGGAGGGCCGGCGCTTCCTCGCCTACACCTACTCCGCCGCCTCGCCCATGAAGACCGAGCCGCTGGGCATCGAGGGCAAGCGCATCGGCTTCACCCTGGCGAACATCCCCCCCGCGTCCGTCTGGGCGTACACGAAGAGGAAGTGAGGGGCTTCGGCCGCACATTGGCCGCGGCGGGTATGGGCTCCGCCCCCCTTTCTGCCGTCACCCCCGCGGAGGCGGGGGTCCAGCCATTCAGCCCGCTATCCGACCTGGACAATAGCGCCGACCGTACCGTGGGCTCCCTTCCGCCCGGCGCCCTTGCACGCTGAATGCCTGGATGCCCGCCTCCGCGGGCATGACGTCAAAAAGTGTATGAACTTCCCCTCACTTCGCCGGCGGCGCCCGTTCGTCCAGGCGCACGCCGCCGGGGACCGCCAGTTCCAGCGGGGACCGGGTGTCGCAGGCGGGGTCCGGCGCGAAGGCCAGCCAGGCGATGCGGGCGCGCTGGGGCATCCGCCGGACGGTCTGCCCGCCGGCGCGGTCCACCCAGACGGCCTCGAAGGTGCCGTCGGTGCTCATCAGCCCCCGCCACATGACCTGCCCCGCCTCGAACCGGGCCTTGTCGGGATCGTGGTAGGCGGCCTGGGCGATGTGCTCGGGCAGCTGGGCCACCACCTCGCGGCCGTTGGCGATGGTGGTGAAGACGGGCTCGGCCGCGTGCTCCACGGTCAGCACCGTCCCGTCCTTCGTCGTGAAGGAGCCGCCCCAGGCGAGGCGCAGCGCGTCGCCGCGGCGAACGGCGCGGAACAGCGCCTCCTTCTCCCCCGCCACCGGCCGGCCGTCGGCGTCGTGCTGGTACATGACGCGCCAGGCCGGCACGTCGCAGGACAGGTCGGTGGCCCCCGCGGCCGGCGCGACCGCCAGAAGCGCAACGGCGGCAGCCGCCGCCATGCAGGACCGGATCATCGCTTCCTCCCTCCCTCGGCCGCGCGCGGATCGAGGCACCACCAGGACCTCACCCGGAAGGACCGGGGTTCGTCGGACTGGAAGCGGCCTTCCCAGATGCCCGTCGTCCCGATGGAGCTGTTGAAGTAGGAGGCGCCCGGGTAGAGCCGGACGTCCGCCTTGCCGGGCTGCGGCACCTGCCGGTGAATCTGCACCACCTGGGTGAAGACCTCGCCCTCGAAGACCGACAGGAAGGCGGCGTCGGCCCAGTGCACGATGTCGGTGCTGCCGTTGCCGTCCCAGTCCAGCGCCCAGCCGACGCGGATCGGCTGCCCGGCCATGACGGCGGCGCGCAGCGCCTCCTTGGAGCCGGATTCGGCGGTGCCGTCGGGGCGCACGGTGACGAGCGGGTCGCGGCAGGCGGCCTCCTGGGCGGAAACCGCGGCGGGCATGAGGAGGAGGAGAAGGGCGGGCAGCAGTCGGCGTCCCATGTCGGTCGTCTCCCGATCCGAAGGGTGGTTCCCCGCGGCTGCCTTTCTCCGCCATCCCCCCGCCGCCGGTCCAGCGCGGAAGTGTAAGCGATCGGTAACGCCGCTACTTGCGCGGCGTGCGGGCCAGCAGCGGGTCGGTCAGGCCCGGCGGCAGCACGCCCAGCAGCCAGGCGCTGACATAGGTGGGCCAGGGGAAGGCGATGCGCGCACGGTCGGCCGCCAGCCCGCGGCGCACGATGCGGGCGGCGCGGTCGGCGTCCATCAGGAACGGCATGGGGAAGCGGTTCACCGCCGTCATGCGGGAGCGGACGTAGCCCGGGCAGATCACGCTGACGCCGACGCCGTGCGGCCGCATCTCCGTGCGCAGCGCCTCCCCGTAGACGCGCACCGCCGCCTTCGACCCGCAATAGGCCGGCGCCCCCGGGAAACCGCGGAAGGAGGCGAGCGAGCTCATCAGCGCGACCTGGCCGCGCCGCCGCTCCCGCATCCGGGGGATCAGCGGGTGGACCGTGTTCAGCACGCCGTCCACGTTGACCGCGAAGATGCGCCGCGCCTGCTCCTCCGACTCCGTGCCCTGGCCGGTCCCGGCGGAGATGCCGGCATTGGCGACGACGAGGTCGACCGGCCGCTCCGCGTCGCGCGCCAGGACCCAGGCGGCGAGGGCGTCGCGGTCACACACGTCGATGGCGGCGGCCGCGGTCTCCGCTCCCTTCGCCCGGCAGGCCGCCGCGACCGCCTCCAGCCGGGCCGAGTCGCGGCCGGTCAGCAGCAGGGCGGTGCCGGGGGCGGCGTATTCCAGCGCCAGCGCCTCCCCGATGCCGCTGGAGGCGCCGGTGATCAGGATGGTCTTCGGATCGCGCATGCTTCCCCATTCCCCCGGTGGTCCCGCGGGCTTGTTGTGGCGGGCTGCCACGGGATATAACCCGCGCGTACGCGTTGCCCCAACCGGCAATGCTCCCATACCCGTCAGGAAGACCGGTGGCCGCCTCCTCCCGCTCCCCGAAGTCCGCCCCCATCGCCAGCATGACCGGCTTCGCCCGGGCGGAAGCGCACGACGGCGCCACCTCCTGGATGGTGGAGGCCAAGAGCGTCAACGGCCGGTCGCTGGAGGTGCGGGCGCGCGTCCCCGCCGGCTTCGACGCGGCCGAGGCGCATGCGCGCCAGGAGGCGGCGCGGCTGCTGAAGCGCGGCAATGTCAACCTGACCCTGACCGTCACCCGCACCGGCACGGCGGCCCCCCTGCGCCTGAACCGCGAGCTGCTGGCCCAGGTGCTGGAGCTGGCGCGCGAGATCGAGGGGGCGGGCGCCGCCCCGCCCCGGCTCGACGCGCTGCTGTCCATCCGCGGCATCATCGAGCCGGTCGAGGAGGCCCCCGCCGAGGAGGACCTGGCCCGGCAGGAGGCCGCCATCGCCCGCACCGTGACCGAGGCGGTGGAGAAGCTGGCCGCCGCGCGGCTGGCGGAAGGGCGCCACCTGCTGGACGTGCTGACCGGCCACCTCGACGAGATCGAGCGGCTGACCGACGCCGCCGCCGGCACCGCCTCGCTGCAGCCGGACGCGATCCGCGAGAAGCTGCGCCAGCAGGTGCAGGCCATCCTGGAGAACTTCCCGCCCCTGCCGGAGGAGCGCCTCGCCCAGGAGGCGGCGCTGCTGATCGGCAAGGCCGACGTGCGGGAGGAGCTGGACCGGCTGCGTTCCCACATCGGCCAGGCCCGCGCCATGCTGGCGGAGGGCGGCGCCGTCGGCCGGCGGCTGGACTTCCTCTGCCAGGAGTTCAACCGCGAGGCCAACACCCTGTGCTCCAAGTCCGCCGACGTGGAGCTGACCCGTATCGGGCTCCAGCTCAAGGCGACGATCGAGCAGTTCCGTGAGCAGGTCCAGAACATCGAATGACCCCGGTGAGCCCCATGCAGCAGAGCGCCTCCGACTCCGAATCCCTCCCGGGCGACATCCACCGCCGCGGCCTGATGCTGGTCCTGTCCTCCCCCAGCGGGGCCGGCAAGACCACCATCTCGCGCCGGCTGCTGGAGCTGGACCGGAATCTCTCCATGTCCGTCTCGGTGACGACGCGGGCCAAGCGGCCGGGCGAGGTCGCGGGCGTCGACTACCACTTCACCGACCTGACCGAGTTCGACCTGATGGTGAACCGCGGGCAGTTGCTGGAATACGCCAAGGTCTTCGGCAACTACTACGGCACCCCGCGCGAAGCGGTGGAGCAGGACCTGCGCGCCGGCAAGGACGTGCTGTTCGACATCGACTGGCAGGGCACCCAGCAGCTGGCGGAGAAGGCGCGCGACGACCTGGTCAGCGTCTTCATCCTGCCGCCGTCCGCGCGCGAGCTGGAGCGGCGCCTGACCGCCCGTGCCCAGGACAGCGCCCAGGAGATCGCCAAGCGCATGTCCAAGGCCGCGGACGAGATGAGCCACTGGGCCGAGTACGACTACGTCATCGTGAACCGCGACATCGACAGCTCGGTCGCCGCCGTGCGCGGCATCCTGAACTCCGAGCGCCTGAAGCGCCGCCGCCAGGTCGGCCTGTCGGAGTTCGTGAAGGGGCTGATGGCGGGGGTCTGAGGCCCCCGCCCTTCCCGCGTCCCTACTTGGTCCGGATCAGCGCCTCGGTCACGGGGGCGGAAACGCGGATCGCCGGGTTCTCCTTCGCGAGCTTCCTGTCGCGTGGGATGAAGACCATCCCGTCGGCGTCGGCCGTCAGCGTCTCCGGCCCGGCGGCGCGCTCCAGCGTGGCGGTGCAGCCGGCACCGCAGCGCAAGGAGACGCGCTTGGCCGAGGGCGCCAGGAACGACGCCATGCCGGCGTGCTCGTCGAAGACGGCGTCGAACTGCTCGAAGGCGGCGGCGAGGTCGGCATAGGCGAACTCCTGCCCCGGCAGATTCGCCAGCAGGATGAGCTGCACCCCCAGCCCGCCCTTCTCCACGTTGACCTCGACCTGCGGGTTCTCCGCCTCCAGCGCCGGGTCCAGCGGCAGGGCGAAGGTGCCGTCCTCGGCGACCGGTACCGGGATGTCGCCCGCCTTGGCGCGGATGACCATGGTCACGCTGCCGGGCGCCCGCGACTCGTCCTTGGGCTTGGCCCTGGTCTGCAGGGCGACGCGGTCGTGCGGGGCCTTGGTCCCGGCGAACTTCCGCTGGATCTCCGCCAGGTCGTTGTACGGGATGTGGTTGACCGCCCCCTGCGCCAGCGCCGCCGCGGAGGCCAGCAGCCCCGCGAGGACGACGGACGCCGCCACAAACTTCGAACCCATGTGATTTTTTCCTCTTGTCCGGAAAGGTGTTTCATGGCCGGCCAACCTCCCATTTTCCGTCACCCCGGCGGAAGCCGGGGTCCAGGGGCTACAGGCGCCACGGCAACGGCCCCTGGATTCCGGCTTTCGCCGGAATGACGGGCAAGTAGCGGCGAGACGAACCGCGCAACACCTTCCCGCATTGCTCCCGCGACCCGCCCATGGGACCGGACAAAAATGGCAGGATCGGGGCGATCCACCCGCCCCGCGTGCATCAGCCGGCGCGCGAGGCCCGCCACGCCTTGGTCAGCGCCACGAAGCCGGCGACCTCGATCTCCTCCGCCCGCGCGGTCGGCTCCAGCCCGGCTGCCGATATCAGCGCCTCGGCGTCCGGCGTGAGGGAGCGCAGGCTGGCGCGCAGCATCTTGCGCCGCTGGTTGAAGCAGGCGGCGACCACCGTCTCCATGTCCGCGAAATCGGGGTCGCCCGGGGCCGCCGCCCGGGGGGTCAGGCGGACGACGGCGGAGACGACCTTGGGCGGCGGGGTGAAGGCGCGGGCCGGGATGTCGAACAGCGCCTTGCAGTGCGCCCGCCACTGGCACATGACCGCGAGGCGCCCGTAGGCCTTGGTCCGCGGGCCGGCGACGATGCGGTCCACCACCTCCTTCTGGAACATCAGCGTCAGGCCCTCATAGGCCTCGATCCGCTTCAGCCAGCCGATCAGCAGCGGCGTGCCGACATTGTAGGGCAGGTTGGCGACGATGGCGCGCGGGGCCGGGGCCAGCGCCTCCAGATCCACCTCCAGCGCGTCGGCCTGCACCAGCCGCAGCCGCCCCTCCGACGCCGCCACCACGTCGGCCAGCGCCTCGATGAAGCGGGGATCGCGCTCCACCGCCACCACCTCGCGCGCCGACGTGCCCAGCAGCGCCCGGGTCAGGCCGCCGGGGCCGGGCCCGATCTCGATGGCGGTGACGCCCTCCATCTCGCCCCCGGCCCGGGCGATGCGGGCGGTCAGGTTGAGGTCGAGCAGGAAGTGCTGGCCCAGCGCCTTGCGCGCCCCCAGGTCGAACCTGGCGATGACGTCGCGCAGCGGCGGCAGGGCGTCCAGCGCGGTCATGCCGCCCTCCCCGCCCGCCGGGCCGCCATGCCTGCCGCCGAGCGCATGGCCTGGATCAGGCTGGAGGGGCTGGCGGTGCCGGTGCCGGCGAGGCTGAGCGCGGTGCCGTGGTCGGGCGAGGTGCGCACGAAGGGCAGCCCCAGCGTGACGTTCACGCCCGTGTCGAAATCCAGCGTCTTCAAGGGGATCAGGCCCTGGTCGTGGTACATGCAGACGACCGCGTCGTAGCGGGCGCGGGCGCCGGCGTGGAACAGCGTGTCGGAGGGGTACGGGCCGCTCGCGTCGATGCCGTCGGCCCGCAACCGGGCCACGGCGGGGGCGATGACCTCCACCTCCTCCCGACCGATGGTGCCGGCCTCGCCCGCGTGCGGGTTCAGCCCGGCGACGGCCAGCCGCGGCCGCTCAACCCCGAAGTCGGAGGCGAGCGCCCGGGCGGTCACCCGGGCTACGTGGACGATGCCGTCGGCGGTGAGTGCGGCCGGCACGTCGCGGTAGGGCACGTGGATGGTCGCCAGCACCACGCGCAGCCCGCCGCCCTCCAGCAGCATGACCGGCTCCTCCGCCAGACCGGCCAGGTGGGCCAGGTACTCGGTATGGCCGGGATGGCGGAAGCCGGCGGCGTAGAGCGCGCTCTTCTGGATCGGGTTGGTGACCACGGCGGAGGCCCGGCCGGCCCGGACCAGCGCCACCGCCCGGTCGATGCTGGCGATGACGGCGGCGCCGTTGGCGGGATCGGGGGTGCCGGCCACGACCGGGGCCGCGAGGTCCACCGGCAGCACGGGCAGCGCCCGGGCGAAGGCGGCCGTAGCCTCCTCCGGCCCCTCGACGGCCTCGACCGGGACCTCAAGGCCGATGCCGGCCGCGAGGCCGCGCAGGCGGGCGGGATCGTCCAGCAGCAGGAAGGGCGGCACGCCGCGCTCCGCCCGGGCGGCCCAGGCCATCAGCGCGATCTCGCCGCCGATGCCGGCCGGCTCGCCCATGGTCAGGGCGAGCGGCGGGAGCGCCGCCGCCGTCATCCCCGCCTCCTCAGGCGCGCATGTCGATGAAGGCGGTCCGGCGCAGGTCGCGCAGGTAGCGGCGCTGCAGCATGTCCATGCGCTCCAGCCCCAGCGTGTTCATGATCTGGTCGCGCGGCGGGGTGCTGCCCTCGGGGATCTCGCGGTTGCAGACCATCAGCAGCATGATGCCGCGGTCGGTCACCAGCGGCTGGCTGGGCTGGCCCACGCTGAGGCGGCTGACGATGCGGGCGAAGTCCTGCGGCAGGTCGCCCAGGCGGATCATCGGCTGCTCGCCCAGCATGGCGCCGGGGATCTGCTGGGCCGCGGCGGACAGCGCGTCGCAGCTCGCCAGCTCCTTGGAGATCTCCTGCGCCTGCTGGAACTGCGGGCCCTGGTCCTGGCCGGCGGCGGTCGGCAGCACGAGCTGGCGGATCGCCACCTTGATGTCGGCGGGGTTGCCGGCCGTCACCGTGCGCTGGTCGCGGACCAGCAGGATGTGGTAGCCGGCCGAGCCGCGCAGCGGGCGCGACATCTGGCCGGGCTGCAGCTGCTGCAGCGCGCCGTCCAGCTGGTCCTCCAGCTGGCCCTGCTGGATCCAGCCCATGTCGCCGCCGGCGGCGGCGTTGGCGGTCTGGGAGAACTGCTGGGCCACGGCGGCGAAGTTGGCGCCCTGCCCCACCTGCTCCACCAGCCGGTCGGCCAGCCGCTTCGCCTCGTCCTCGGAGGCGGGCGTGTCGACCGGGATGAAGATCTCCGACACCAGGTACTCCGGCTTGCCGGCGTTGGCCTTCAGCCGCTCCGCATAGGCGTCGATCTCCTCGTCGCTGATGTTGATGGTGGGGCGGATGCGCCGCTGCACCAGCTTGGACCAGGCGAGGTTGGCCATCGCCTGGTTGCGCAGCGTGGCATAGGGCACGCCGGCGCGGGTCAGCGCCTCCTTGAACTGGTCGAGCGTCATGCGGTTCTGCTCGGCCAGATTGGTCAGCGCGCGGTCGATCTCCTCGTCCGTCACCACCAGGTTCAGGCGCCGCGCCTCCTGCATCTGCAGCACCTCGTCCACCAGCAGGCGCATCACCTGCGGCAGCAGGCGCTGGCGCGTCTCCGGCGAATCGGGCAGGCCGGAGGTGGCGATGGCCAGCTGCATGCGGCCGACCACGTCGGACTGCGAAATGATCTCGTCGTTGATGACGGCGGCGATTCGCTCCACCGGCTGCTGGGCGGACGCCGGGACGGCCGTGCTGATGAGGACGGCGGCGGCGATGCCGGCGAGCCGGCGGGAGAAGCGGATCATGGTATGGGTCACGGATCGGTGCATGGAGCCTGACTTATAGAGACAAGTGGAGGGGCTGGCAAACCGCCTGCTCAGCCGTCCTCAAGGTGTAACAGGGCGGTGGCGCCCAGCAGCAGGGCCACGCCGGCCGGCGCCCAGGCGGCCAGCGCCACCGGCAGGTCGCCGGTCTGGCCCAGCGCCCGCACGATGTCCTGCACGACGAACAGCACCAGCACGGTGACAACGCCGGCGCCGATCATCTCCAGCACCCCGCCCCGGCGGACCTGCCTGAGGGAGAAGGCGCCGGCCAGCAGGACCATGGCGCAGAACAATATGGGCTGGGCCAGCAGCGACTGGTAGTGCATCCGGTGCCGGACCGAGGAGAGGCCCGTCGCCTCCAGCGTCTGGATGAAGCGCGGCAGGTCCCAGAAGGACAGTGTCTCGGGCGAGGCGAAGCTCTCCTGGATGCGCGCCTCGGTCAGGTCGGTCGGCAGCCGGTAGGTCTCCAGCCGCTCCGCCGGCTGGCCCGGCCGGTTGAACCAGGCCTCGCGCAGCTCCCACGCGCCGTCCGACAGCACGGCAGAGACGGCGTCGATGCGGCCGGAGGGCTGCTCGCCCTCGAACAGCAGGATCATCGCGCGGCGCAGCTCCAGCGTGCCCGGCACCACGGACTCGGCATGGATGAGGTAGCCGCCCGGCTCCGCCACCTGCCGCAGCCAGATGCCGGAGCGCGACACGTCGAGCGAGCTGGTCTGGCCGCGCAGGTAGCGGTTCTCCATTTGCTCGTACCGGGTCAGCATGGCGGAGAAGATGGGGTTCAGCACGGTGGTCTGGAGGATGCCGAGGATCACCGCCGCCAGCAGCACCGGCGCCATGAACTGCCAGGCGGAGATGCCGCTGGCGCGCGCCACCACCAGCTCCTGGCTGCGGGTCATGCGCCAGAAGGTGTACATGCCGCCGAACAGGATGACGAAGGGGATCACCTCCTGCCCGATCTCCGGCAGCTTCAGCAGCCCCATGCCGACCACCACCTGGAAGCTGGCGGCCGGCTTGTTGGCGGCGCGGCGCAGCAGCTCCACCGTGTCGAGCAGCAGGACGATGGACAGCAGCGCGCCCAGGGTCACCACGAACCAGAACAGGAACTGGCGGCCGATATAGGCGGAGAGGGTGCGCGACAGCCTCATGCGCCCTGCTCCGCCACGTCCTGGCGCCCGCCGCGGCGCATGCGCGCCAGCAGGCGCCAGTTGCGCAGGTACCAGGCGGCCGCCACCAGCGGCCCCATGACCACGACGTACATCAGGGGCGCCAGCGCCTCGTTCCGGGTCGCGAGGTTGGACAGGCCCAGCAGCGCGCTCTGCAGGAACAGCGCGATGAAGGCGGCCACGGCGATGCGCCGCGCCTGCCCGCGCCGGCTGAACTCGCCCGGCAGCAGGGCGGCCAGCGCGATCAGCGCGAAGGACGGCCCGAAGAAGGGCGTCGCCAGCCTGGTGTGCAGCTCGGAGCGCAGGCGCGCCTTGAACTCCTGGTCCAGCTTGTCGTCGGAGACGAAGACCAGCTCCTGGATCGGCCGTTCCCGCGGGTCGGGCCAGCGCTTCTCCATGGTGCCGCGCAGCACGTTGATGTCGACCGTGTAGCGCGCGAAGGCCAGCTGCGACAGCCGGCCGGTGGGCCGGTCCAGCTCCTGCCGGACGCCGTTGAACACCACCACCCGGGGGCCGGCCTCGCCCGTCACCAGCTGGCCGCGGTCGGCGATGATGGTGACCGGCTTCTCAAGCTCCCGCGCGTCGTGGATGAGCAGGCCGCGCAGCTCCCCCTCCGCCCCGCGCTGGCGGACGTAGACGGTCAGCCCGTCGCCGACGTCGTTGTAGGTGCCGGCGCGCAGCAGCACGGCGGAATAGTCGCTGCGGATCTCCTGGCGCAGCCGGATCAGCTCGCGCTGGGCGGCCGGGGCCAGGAAGATGTTGAGGGTGAAGCAGATGCCCATGACGACGGCGGCCAGCACGACGGCCGGCCGCGCCAGCGCGAACGGCCCCATGCCGGCGGCGCGCATGACCACCAGCTCGCTGTCCATGATGAGGCGGTTGTAGGTGAACAGCACCGCCGCCAGCAGCCCGAAGGGCAGCACCAGCGACAGGAAGGTCGGCAGGGTCAGCACCGCCAGGTGCAGGAACATGCGAATGGGCGCGCCGCCCTCCACCACCAGCTCCACCAGCCGCAGCGACTGGGTCAGCCAGATGGTCGCGGACAGCCCGGCGGTGACGAACACGGTCGCCACGGCAAGGTTGCGCAGGAGGTAGCGGTTGATCTGCGTCATCACTCTCGATCCGGGGCGCGGGCCCCGTCCTCACCGGACGGGCCGGGCAGCGCCCCTATAGGCGCGGAATGCGACGGCATCGTGGCGGCGCCGGCCCCTGCCGCGCCGCCCCGTCAGCCCCGCCCGGCGCACGGGCGCCATGCCCGCGTCCGGCGCCGTCCCCTGGAGGGGCGGCTTGACTCCGTCCACCGGCTGTTCTTTATCGACTCCCAAAGGCCGAGACAACAGCCGGGGGCCGCTCCCCGTGCCCGCGCCGCAGGATTCTACAAGAGAGGCATGATGAAAATCTCCTTCAGCCCGGTCGCCCTGCCCAAGGCCGGCGCCGTCGCCGTGACCGTCCTCGCCGACCGCACGCTCGGCGCCTTCGGCCGCCAGCTCGACGAGCGCACCGGCGGGCTGCTGACCCGCGCCATGGAGGCGGGCCGCTTCACCGGCAAGGCGGACGAGACGCTGACCCTGCTGGCCCCCGCCGGCCTCGACACCCCGCGCCTGCTGCTGGTCGGCCTGGGCGAGGCGGCGAAGGCCACCGCCCTGACCTTCCAGTCGGCCGGCGGCGCCGCCTACGTCGCCCTGGCCAAGTCCGGCGAGACCGAGCTGTCCATCGCCGTGGAGGCGCACGAGGGCGTCGCCCTGGGCGGCGCCGAGGCCGCGGCGGAGCTGGCGTCGGGCGTGCTGCTGCGCTCCTACCGGTTCGACAAGTACCGGACCAAGGAGCCCAAGGACCAGAAGCCGACCCTGAAGAAGGTCGCCGTCCTGACCGACGAGCAGGCCGGCGCCAAGAAGGCCTTCGGCCGGCTGGAGAAGGTGGTCGACGGCGTGTTCCTGACCCGCGACGTGGTCTCGGAGCCCGGCAACGTCATCTACCCCGAGAGCCTGGCGGAGCGCTGCCAGATGCTGGCGGAGCTGGGCGTCGTCGTCGAGGTGCTCGACGAGAAGAAGATGAAGAAGCTGGGCATGGGCGCCCTGCTGGGCGTCGGCCAGGGCAGCGCCCGCCCGCCCCGCCTGGTGGTCATGCGCTGGAACGGCGCGCCGGAGTCGAAGGAGGGCCCGCTGGCCTTCGTCGGCAAGGGCGTGACCTTCGACAGCGGCGGCATCTCGCTGAAGCCGGGCCCCGGCATGGAGGAGATGAAGTGGGACATGGCCGGCGCGGGCGCCGTGATCGGCCTGATGGCGGCGCTGGCCGGCCGCAAGGCGAAGGTGAACGTGATCGGCGTCGTCGGGCTGGTGGAGAACATGCCGGACGGCAACGCCCAGCGCCCGGGCGACATCGTCACCTCCATGTCCGGCCAGACGATCGAGATCCTGAACACCGACGCGGAGGGCCGCCTGGTGCTGGCCGACGCGCTCTGGTACACGCAGGAGACCTTCAAGCCGCGCTTCATGGTGAACCTGGCGACGCTCACCGGCGCCATCATCGTGAGCCTGGGCCACGAGCACGCCGGCCTGTTCTCCAACAACGACGAGTTGGCTGACCGGCTGCTGCAGGCGGGCAAGTCCACCGGAGAGGCGCTGTGGCGCATGCCGCTGTCTCCGGCCTACGACAAGGACATCGACTGCGACGCCGCCGACATGCGCAACATCGGCACCGCGGGCAAGGCCGGCAGCATCACCGCCGCGCAGTTCCTGCAGCGCTTCGTCAACGACCTGCCCTGGGCGCACCTGGACATCGCCGGCACCGCCTGGTCGAAGAAGGACACCGGCACCGTGCCGAAGGGCGCCACCGGCTTCGGCGTCCGCCTGCTGGACCGGCTCGTCGCCGACTTCTACGAGTGAGGACGGCGGGGCGGCCGTTGCGGCGGCCGCCCCCATTCCGATGGCAGACCTGCATTTCTACCACCTGACCCGCCGCACCCTGGAGCAGGCCCTGCCGGAGCTCCTGGAGAAGACGCTCGCCCGCGGCTGGCGGGCCGTGGTCCTCGCCGGGTCGGAGGAGCGGGCGGAGCAGCTGACCCAGCACCTCTGGACCTACAAGCCGGACGGCTTCCTGCCGCACGGCAACGCCAAGGACGGCCACGCCGACGCGCAGCCGATCTGGCTGACCGCCCGCGACGAGCGCCCCAACGGCGCCGCCGTCCTGTTCCTGGCCGACGGTGCGGAAAGCGCGCTGCTGGACGAGTACGAGCGCGTCTGCGACCTGTTCGACGGCAACGACCCCGACGCCGTCGCCGCCGCCCGCCGCCGCTGGAAGAAGGCCAAGGACGCCGGCCACACCCTGACCTACTGGCAGCAGACCGACCGCGGCGGCTGGGAGAAGAAGGCCTGAGGGGGGCGGCACGCCCTGGCCCCTTGGCATCCGCGCCCTTCCGGCGCAAAGTCGGGCCCGAGAGGCCCAGCCCGGAGGTCGCCGCCATGGCCGCCCCAGACGACACCGTCACAACCGCGATCCTGCCCGCCGGCATCGCGGCCGACCTGCTCCCCGACGACCAAGCCCAGCTCGGGCCGGAGCTGCCGCCGCGCGCGCTGGCAGCGGCGCTGAAGCGCTGGCGGCGGCTGCAGTCGATGAAGCAGGGGCACCTGGCCGAGCTGATGGGCGTCACCCAGGGCACCGTGTCCCGCTGGGAGAGCGGGACCCACGCCCCCTCCCCGGCCGAGCGCCGGGCCCTGGTGCGCCTGCTGGAGGCGCCGCTCGACTCGGCCGGCGACTGGGTGCTGCGGCGGCTGATCGCCGAGTCCGGGCAGGCCCTGCACCTCGTCTGCGACGTGACCCACCGGCTGCTGGCCGCCTCCCCCCGGCGGGAGCAGGAGTGGCGGCGCCCGGCGTCGGACTTCATGGGCCAGTCGCTCTGGCGCTACGCCACGGACGAGATCCGCGAGGCGGAGTTCCACCTGGTCGACATGGGCTGGCACGCCGGCATCCCCCGCCCGCTCGCCACCTGGACGCCCGAGAACGACGAGCAGGACCTGCACATCAATCCCGGCATGATGATGTGGGAGCGCATCCAGCTCAGCGACGGCTCGCACGTCCGGCTGGTGACGGCGGCCCCGCTCGCCGACCTCGCCCGCGCCCGCCCCGACGCGCTGTTCCTGCGCACCGGCCCGCAGGGGGGATGAGGGGAGGCGGCGGTTCCGGCAGCGGCGGCGTGGTGCGGCCTTCGACAAGCTCAGGCTGAGGACCAATTTTGCTGCTCCCGGCTGGAGGGGCCCCGGCGACCCGTATTGCCGTCCCCTCTCCCAGGGGGAGAGGGACAGGGAGAGGGGGTACGGGGCCCCAGGACCGGGCGCCCGCGTCTCCGGCGAGAGGGAGCTTCTTCCTGAAGCGTCTTACCCCCTCTCCCGGCCCTCCGGGCCACCCTCTCCCCCTGGGAGAGGGAAAACGGTCCGTCCCCCCTATTCCGTGATCTCCCGAACGACGCGGCAGGGGTTGCCCGCGGCGAAGACGCCGTCCGGGATGTCGCGCGTCACCACGCTGCCGGCGCCGATCACCGCGCGGGAGCCGATGCGCACGCCCGGCAGGATGATCGCGCCGCCGCCGACCCAGACGTCCGAACCGATCTCGACCGGCTTGCCGTACTCCTCCCGCCGCCTCAGTTCGGCGTTCAGGGGGTGCAGCGGGGTGTAGATCTGCACCGCCGGACCGAACAGCGTGAAGCTGCCGATGCGCACCGGGCACACGTCCAGGACGACGCAGTTGAAGTTGAAGAAGACCCGCTCCCCCAACTCGATGTTGGAGCCGTAGTCGCAGTGGAAGGGCGGCTGCACCCAGGCCGAACCGCCGCCGGCGCCGAACAGCGCGCATAGGATGCGCCGGCGCTCCTCCTGCTCCGCCTCGCGGGTGGCGTTCAGGGCTTGGCAGAGGTCCCGCGCCCGCTCCCGGGCGGCGGACAATTCGGGGTCCAGCGGATCGTACAGCTCGCCCGCCAGCATCCTGGCCTTCTCGCTCCGCCCGTCCTCGCGCATCCCGGCACCTCCCCGCTGCGCCGGTTCCAACCGGCGGGGGCGCGGTTGCTCCCGGGGGCCTACTTCGCCTCTTCCGCCGCCGGTTCCGCCGCCCCGCGCTCCCGCTCGATCTGGCGCCATTTGGCGACGTTGCGGTTGTGCTCGTCCAGGGTGGCGGCGAAGGCGTGGCCGCCGGTGCCGTCGGCGACGAAGTAGAGGAACTCGTGGCGTTCCGGGTTCAGCGTCGCCGCCAGGGAGGCGCGGCCGGGGTTGGCGATGGGGCCCGGCGGCAGGCCGTCGGCGAAGTAGGTGTTGTAGGGCGACTCGGTCCGGAGGTCGGCGCGGCTGAGCGGACGGTCGAGCGGCCCCTTGCCGCCGGTGACGGCGTAGATGGTGGTCGGGTCGGACTGGAGCTTCATGCCGAGCCGCAGCCGGTTCACGAACACGCCGGCCACCCGCGGCCGCTCCGCCGGCAGGCCCGTCTCCTTCTCCACGATGGAGGCCAGCGTGACCGCCTCCTCCGGCGTGGACACCGGCAGGTCGGGGGCGCGGGCGGCCCACAGCTCGGCCAGGGCCGCAATCATGCCCGCGCGCATCCGGGCGACGATCTCCGCCCGGGGATCGCCCAGCGAGAAATGGTAGGTCTCCGGCAGCAGCGTGCCTTCCGGCGGCACCGGGCCGGGGTCGCCTGACAGCGCCGTCTCGGCGTTCACCAAAGCGAGGATCTGGGTGGAGGTCAGCCCCTCCGGGACGGTGAGGCGGCGCACCACCGTGCGGCCGCTCTTCAGCAGTTCCAGCAGGTCGCGCAGGCTGATGGCGGCGGGGACCGCGTACTCCCCCGCCTTCAGCAGGCGGCCGCTGTCGGTCAGGCGGGCGGCGACCTGGAACTCGCGGGCGCCGCGCACCACCCCGGCCTCGGCCAGGCGGGCGGCGATGGCGGGCACGCCGGCGCCCTTGTCCACCACGACCGTGGTGTCGGCGGCGAGCGGGCCCGGCCCCTCGAAGCGGGCCTTGGCCCAGTACCAGCCCCCCGCGCCGAGGAGCGCGGCCACGACCAGCAGGACCGCGGCGATCCTCAGCGCGAGGCGCATGATGCCAGGCTTTGCCTCAGTTGAAGCCCTTGAAGATCAGCGACGCGTTGGTGCCGCCGAACCCGAAGGAGTTGGAGAGCGCGGCGCGGACCTTGCGCTCCTTCGCCTGCTTCGGCACCAGGTCGACGCCCTCGCACTCCGGCGAGGGGTTGTCGAGGTTCAGCGTCGGCGGCACCACCCCGTCGCGCACGGACAGGATGGAGTAGATCGCCTCGACCGAACCGGCCGCACCCAGCAGGTGGCCGATGGCCGACTTGGTGGAAGACATGGAGGTCTTCGCCATGGCGCTGCCGAACAGGCGCTTCACCGCGCCCAGCTCGATCACGTCGCCGAGCGGGGTGGAGGTGCCGTGGGCGTTCACGTAGTCCACCTCGTCCGGGCTCATGCCGGCGCGCTTGAAGGCGGCGCGCATGGAGCGGAAGGCGCCGTCGCCGTCCTCCGCCGGGGCGGTGATGTGGTAGGCGTCGCCCGACATGCCGTAGCCGACGATCTCGGCATAGATGGTGGCGCCGCGCTTCTTGGCGTGCTCCAGCTCCTCCAGCACGACGACGCCGGCGCCCTCGCCCATGACGAAGCCGTCACGGTCGACGTCGTAGGGGCGCGAGGCGCGTTGCGGCGTGTCGTTGAAGCCGGTGGAGAGCGCGCGGGCCGCGGCGAAGCCGGCGATGCCCAGGCGGCTGCACGCCGCTTCCGCGCCGCCGGCCACCATCACGTCCGCATCCT
>DASPKT010000137.1:0-6753 GCA_035627915.1 Azospirillaceae bacterium | reverse complement strand
CCGGCCCGCCCGGTCTGGGCACCGGCATCGTCCGCGCGCTCGCCGCCCAGATCGACGGCCGCTTCGAACTGCGCGGCGGCGAAGGCACGGTGGCGGAGCTGACCTTCCCGCTTGAGGCCTGACCCGCCGCGCGACGGCGGGGAGCCGGCACCGGCCCCCCGCCCCTGCCCTCAGCTGCCGGACGGCAAGCCCAGCACCTTGCGGAAGAACAGGGCCTGCGCCATCGAGCCGTAGAACTGGTTCGACTTCTTCTTGAAGCCGTGGCCCTCGTCCTTGGCCAGCACATACCAGGCCTCGCCGCCGTTCTTGCGGATGGCGGCGACGATCTGCTCGGACTCGCCCGCCGGCACGCGCGGGTCGTTCAGCCCCTGCAGGATCAGCATCGGCTTGGTGATCTTCGACGCGTTGGTCAGCGGCGAGATCTTCTGCAGGAACTCCCGCATCTTGGGATCGCGCTCGTCGCCGTACTCGGGCCGGCGCAGGTCGCGGCGGTAGGGGGCGGTCGATTCCAGGAAGGTGATGAAGTTGGAGATGCCGACCGAGCTGGCGCCGCCCGCCAGGCGGTCGTTGTAGTGGGTCATGGTCGCCAGCGTCATGTAGCCGCCGTAGGACCCGCCGGTGACCGCCACGCGCGTGCCGTCCAGGTCCGGCTGGCGCCCGATCCAGTCCAGCAGCGCGCCGATGTCCCTGACGCTGTCCTCGCGCTTGAAGCCGTTGTCCAGCGTCAGGAAGGTCTTGCCGTAGCCCTCGGAGCCGCGGACGTTCGGCATGACGACGGCCACGCCCAGCTCGTTCGCCCAGAACTGCACCGTGGGGGAGAAGCTTGGCCGCCACTGCCCCTCGGGCCCGCCGTGCATGAACACGATGACCGGCAGCTTCCCCTTGGCGCCCTGCGGCTTGTAGAGGAAGGCCGGGATCGTGCGCGCCTTGCCGCCGGCCTTGTCGAAGGTCGGGTACTCCACCAGCTGCGCCGGGGCGAAGTTGGCGGTGTTGAGCCCGCCGACCTCGCTCTTCGTCCACTGCGTCAGCGACCGGGAGTCGAGGTCGTAGACCCAGACGTCGGACGGGGCCGTCGGCTGGGAGACGCTGACCGCCAGCCGGCGTCCGTCGGGGCTGAAGGCGGCGCCGGTGATGACGCCCTTGGGCAGCTCCGGTGCCGGCAGCGGCTGCAGCGACACGCCGTCCAGCAGGTAGAGCCTGGAGTAGCCGCCCTCGTTGGCCCAGTAGGCCAGGGTCCGGCTGTCGCGGGTGAGCGTCGCCGCCTCCACGTCCCAGCCGAGGTCGCCGGAGATCCAGCGGGTCCGGTTGGAAGCCGGGTCGTGCAGGCCGAGGCGCTTGTGCTCCCCCTCCTCGTCGGACAGCAGGAACACGCCCTTGCCGTCGGGGCTGAAGCCGACGCCGGTCAGCGCCACCTTGTCCAGCCCCGGCTTCAGCCGGGTCCGCTGGCCGGTCGCCACGTCCACCACGTCCAGGTAGGACTTGTTGATGGAGATGAACTCGCCCACCAGCAGCTTGCTGTCGTCCGGCGACCAGGCGGCCGGGTTGCGCGAGCCCGTCTCCGCCATCAGCGGCTTCGCCGTCGCCACCTCCGCCAGGGAGGCCACGTAGACGTCGGTGTTGGTGCCGTCGCGGCGCGTGCTGGAGAAGGCCAGCCGGTCGCCCTTGTTGGAG
Organism: Azospirillaceae bacterium; assembly: GCA_035627915.1. Classification (GTDB taxonomy): domain Bacteria; phylum Pseudomonadota; class Alphaproteobacteria; order Azospirillales; family Azospirillaceae; genus DASPKT01. The sequence goes on along the minus strand of DASPKT010000137.1, from coordinate 5,082 downwards.
AACAGCATGTCGTCGTTGCGCGACTTGCCGTCGGTCAGCAGGCGCGACTGGCCGGTCTTCAGGTCGAGCGCGAAGAACTGCCACTGCTCGTTGCCGCCGACGTCCCAGCTGTAGACCACCAGGTTCGGGTCGGCGGGCGAGGAGGCGGCGCCGGTGATCGGCTCCTCCAGGAAGGTCAGCTGGGTGCGGGCGCCCAGCGGCTGGGTCACCAGGTGCAGCTGGGTCGTCTCGCCGAAGCGGGTGGAGACGAAGACGCCCTTGCCGTCTGCCGTCCAGTCAACGGCGGAGGCGGAGCGGGCGTTGAGGTAGGCGCGCAGCTTCTCCGCCAGCGCCTTGTCCACCTCGGGCACCCCCTCGGTGACGATGTTGCCGCGCTCCACGCGCTCCACCGCGCCGGCATGGGCCAGCGGCAATGGCAGCGCGAGGGCCAGCGCCACGGCGCCCGCCCGCAATCCCTTGAACCGGACCATCGCTCTCCCGTCCTTCCCTGTTCGGCCGCCGGCGCCCTGGGAAGGCGGCCGCGGCAATTGGCGGCCAGCCTAACAACTTCACACAAGCGGGCAAGCAGCCCTTCAGGCCGATAGCCCCGCCAGGACCAGCCGCGCCTGCCCGGGTAGGGCCTGCGCCGCGGCCTCGGTGATGGCCCGGTCGGACACCCCCTCGCGCATCCAGGGGCGGATGCGGTTCTCCGCCAGCAGCAGGGCCAGCCCGTGCAGCTGCGCCCACAGCACCGACGCGACCGCCCCGGCCGCCGCCTCCGCGGTGCGGCCGGGCAGGCAGGCGGCGACGGCGGCGCGCAGCCCCTCGAAGGCGCCGATGGAGCTGGCGCCCAGCTCCGGCGCCGTGCTGCCGACGACCAGGTCGGAGGCGAACATCAGCCGGTACATGGCCGGCCGCTCCGCCGCGAAGGAGAGATAGGCCAGCGCGCGGGCCGCGAGCGCCGCGTCTGCCTCCTCCCCCCGCACCTCGCCCGGTGCCTGCCCCGGCGCCTGCCCGCCGCCCAGCCGCACCGCCAGGTCGGCGAAGCCCAGCGCCGCCACCGCGGTCAGCAGCGCCCGCTTGTCCGCGAAGTGCCGGTAGGGCGCGTTGTGCGAGACGCCGGCCGCCGCCGCGACCCCGCGCAGGCTGAGCGCCTCCAGACCCTCCGCCTCCAGCAGGCCGGCGGCGGCGGCGACCAGCGCCCGGCGCAGGTCCCCGTGGTGGTAGCGGTCCTTGTCCCCGGCCATGGCCCGACCTGATGTTGACAGCGACAACACCTCTGTATATGTTGACGCCATCAACATCAAGCCTTCCGGAGCCCGCCATGCACGACCACGCCCTTCCCGCCCCCCGGACGCCCGGGGCCGCCGGCCGCCTGCCCGTCCTGGTCGGGCTGGGGATCGCGCTGGGCGGGCCGGCGCTCCACGGCCTGGCCGGCGCCGCCGGGGCGATGGACGGGCTGGACATGACCCAGCGCCTGCTGCTGGGCGAGGCGGTGCAGTGGGGGCTGGGGGCCGCCGTGCTGGCCGTGGCGCTGCTGTGGGAGGGGCGGCCCCTCTCCTCCCTGGGGCTGCGCCGGCCGGGCTGGCGGACGCTGGGCACCGGCGCCCTGGCGGCGCTGGGGCTGCTGGTCCTGCTGGCCGGCAGCCGCGCGCTGATCGGCGCCTTCGCCGGGCCGGAGGGCGGGCAGGACGGCGGGATGCTCGCCCTGATGCGGTCCCTGCCCGTCTGGGCGGTGCTGCTGCTGGCCCTGCGCGCCGGCGTGGTGGAGGAGATCCTGTTCCGCGGCTACGCCATCGGCCGGCTGGAGGAGCTGACCGGCAGCACCCGGCTGGCCGCCGCCCTGTCGCTGGCCGTGTTCGTGGCGGTGCACCTGCGCGCCTGGTCGCCGGCCCACCTGCTGTTCGTCGGCATCGCCGGCGGGGCGCTGACGGCCATGTTCCTGTGGCGGCGCGACCTCGGCGCCGCCATCGTCGCCCATGTCCTGACCGACGCCGCCGGGCTGCTGGCGGCGCACTACTCCGCGGCGTAGGCCGCCCCGCCGGCCGACCGCCAGGCCAGCACGCGCCCGTCCATGACCCGGAACCAGAGCGGCGGGACCAGCGCCAGCAGCACCATGCCGGAATAGCCGGTCGGCATCTTCGGCGACTCCACCGCCAGGGACAGCTCAGCGTAGGGCTTGCCGGCATGGGTGTGGTGATCGGCGTGCAGGCCCAGGTTGAACAGGGCCCAGTTGGTCAGCCGGTGCCCGCTGTCCCAGCTGTGGACGGGGCGCACCGGCTCGTACCCGTCCTGCCGGCCGGGGCCGCGGGCCAGCCCGTAATGCTCCACATAGTTCACCGTCTCCAGCAGCTGCACCGCCGCCACCGCCTGCCAGACCAGGAACAGCAGGCCGGCGGCGCCGAACAGGGCCCCGGCCGCGGCCAGCAGCCCGCCCTGGATCGCCAAATAGTGCAGCATGCGGTTGCGCGGGCTCCAGGCGGCCCGCCCGCGGCGCGCCAGCCGCTCCGCCTCCAGCCGCCAGGCGGAGCGCCACTGGCCCGGCACGGTGCGGGCGTAGAAGGCCCAGACGCTCTCCCCCAGCCGGGCGGTGGCGGGGTCGTCGGGCGTCGCGATGCGGCGGTGGTGGCCGTGCACATGCTCGATCCGGAAGTGGGCGTAGAGCACCAGCGACAGCAGCCCGACGCCCAGCCCCCGCTCGAAGGCGCTGCGGCGGTGCACGAGTTCATGCGCGCAGGTGATGCCGATGCCGCCGGAGACGGTGCCGACGGCCGAGGCCGCCCCCAGCCATTCCCACCAGGCCAGGTCGCGGGTGGCGGCCACGTGCATGCCGTAGAGGATCAGCCCCGCCACGGCGGGCAGCACCGCCCAGGTCAAGAGCCCCATCCAGCGCCGCGCGGCCCCCTCCGCCGGCGCCGTGCGCCGCGCCGGGGGCACCACCATGTCCAGCAGGACGGCGAGGCCCAGCGACCAGGCCGGCGCCGCGAACAGCCACGCCCCGCCCCAGGCCAGCCCCAGGAACGCCAGCGCGGCCGGCAGGAAGGTGAAGAAGGCGTGGCAGGCGACGGCGGGCATGGGCTCCGCCCTCCCTACTCGGCCGCGACGGGGGCGGGGTCGGCCGGCGCCGGCCGCACCCGCGGGTCCATCACCCGGAACCAGAGCGGCGGCAGCATCGCCAGCATGATCATGAAGGGATAGCCGTAGGGCAGGTGCATGGCGCGGTCATCGTCCACCAGCTCCGGCCAGGCCTTGCCGGGCCAGCGGTGGTGCTCCGCGTGCAGGCCCAGGTTGAAGGTGGTCCAGTTTGTGACCCGGTGGCCGGAGTTCCAGCTGTGCCACGGCTCGATCCGATCCCACCCGCCGCGGGCGGACCGGCCCCGCTCCAGCCCGTAATGCTCGATGTAGGCGGTGGCCTGCAGGAGCTGGATGGCGACCGCCGCCTGCCCCAGGAAGAACAGCACGCCCGCGGGCCCGAAGGCCCAGGCGATGGCGGCGACCAGCGCCGCCTGCCCGGCCACGTACCAGATCATGCGGTTGCGCCAGTGCAGCGCCTTCATGCCGCGCCGCTCCAGCCGCTCCTTCTCCAGCTCCCAGGCGGAGGTGAACTCGCCCGGCACGGAGATGGTCATGAAGCGGTAGAGGGAATGGCCGAAGCGCGCGGTGGCCGGGTCCTCCGCCGTGCCGACGCGGCGGTGGTGGCCGTGCACATGCTCGATCCGGAAATGGGCGTAGAGGACCAGCGACACGATGGCGACGCCCAGCCCCCGCTCGAAAGCGTGGCGACGGTGCACCAGCTCGTGCGCGGCGGGGATGCCGATGCCGCCGATGGTGACGCCGACCGCGGTGGCGGCGCCGACCCACTCCCACCAGGCGAGCTCGCGCGCCGTCACCTGGAAGAGCGCGAACAGCAGCAGCGCCGCCATGACCGGGAAGATGAACCAGGTCGGGAAGGCGGAGGCCCAGGTGTCGCGGCCGGCGGCGCGCCCCTGCCGGGCCGGCAGGAGGAAGTCGAGGGCGACGGCCACGCCCGACGTCCAGGCCAGCGGCATGAACAGCCACGGCCCGCCCAGCCACAGCCCCGCGAAGGCCAGCCCCGGCACCAGGAAGGCGCACAGCCCATGGATCAGCGCCGCCATCGTCCCATTCCCTCCCCGATCGCTTCCGAACGCCCGTTTTCGAGCAATTGCTCTAATTCTAGCGATGTTGCGGCGCACCCGCAATGCCCAAGATTCGGGCAGCGCCGGTTTCAAGAGTTTCAGCCATTTCAGCAAGTTGTCTCAAAGACTTGGCGTCATGCTCTTTTCGCATCGCAACAGAGCCGGCCCCGCGGAATCGTCGGTTGCCGCAGGCGCCGACGCGCGCCACCTTCGCCACCGCCAGCCGGGGACATCCCTTCGGGGACAGGGAACCGGCCCCACCAAGAGGGATAGGGCGCGCACCGCGCGTCCGGAACCGTCCGCCATGACCGCAGAGACCGCCACCGCCGTCACCGACCTGGACCGGGCGCTGAGCCTGCTGGGCCGGGTCGAGATCCTGCCGCGCTTCGCCACCCGCGTCCGCCTGGACGAGGCGGCGGCGGCGCTGGCCGAGGCGGCCTCGCTGATCCGCCGGCACGACACCGTCCGCGACGGCGCCGACTGAGCCCCCGTCCCCCCGCCCGCGCGACCTTCCCGCCGCCGGCCTGTTCTCTGAACCGGCCTGGACGGAGCGGAGGAAGGCGCGATGGGCATCACCAGTTCCCTGGACGAGGTTACGCCGGACCTGGCGCGGCTGCGCCACCTGTTCGTGAACCTCTACCTCTGGGGCGACGCGTCCGGCTGGGTGCTGGTCGACGCCGGGCTGGAGGGGGCCGCCCCCCTGATCGTGGAGGCCGCGGAGGCTCGGTTTGGCGCCGGCACCAAGCCGACAGCCATCGTCCTGACCCACGGCCATTTCGACCATGTGGGCGCCTTTCCCGAGATCCTGGAGCGTTGGGACGTGCCGGTCTACGCGCACGAGGCGGAGTTGCCCTACGTCACCGGCCGCCTGGACTACCCGCCGCCCGACCCGACCGTGGGCAAGGGCATGATGGCGCTGATGTCCTTCGCCTATCCCAACAAGGGC
>DASPKT010000136.1:0-10442 GCA_035627915.1 Azospirillaceae bacterium | reverse complement strand
CAGACCCGCCTGCTGCGCGTCCTGCAGGAGGGGGAGTACACGACCGTCGGCGGCCGCACGCCGATCAAGACCGACGTCCGCATCGTCGCCGCCACCCACCGCGACCTGCGCACCCTGATCCGCCAGGGCCAGTTCCGCGAGGACCTGTTCTACCGCCTGAACGTTGTGCCGATCCGGCTGCCGCCCTTGCGGGAGCGCAGCGAGGACGTGCCGGCGCTGGCGCGGCACTTCCTGTCGCTGGCCCACCAGCAGGGCCTGCCGATGAAGAGCCTGGACAATGCGGCGCTGGACCGGTTGAAGCGCCACCGCTGGCCCGGCAACGTGCGCGAGCTGGAGAACCTGGTGCGGCGGCTGGCGGCGCTCTATTCGCAGGAGGTCATCGGCGTCGACGTCATCGAGCTGGAGCTTGCGGAGGCGGCCCCCGCCCAGCCGCAGGCCGAGGAACCGGTCAACGAGGGGCTGGGTGCCGCGGTCGAGCGGCACCTGCGCGAGTACTTCGCCGCCCACAAGGACGGGGTGCCGGCCGCCGGCCTCTACGACCGGGTGCTGCGCGAGATCGAGCGGCCGCTGCTGTCGCTGTCGCTGACCGCCACCCGCGGCAACCAGATCAAGGCGGCGCACCTGCTGGGGCTGAACCGGAACACGCTGCGCAAGAAGATCCGGGACCTGGACATCCAGGTGGTACGCGGGTTGAAATAGGCGGAACGGGCCGGGGCCTTCCTGTCCAGTCCGTCGCATCCCTTTTTCGGCAGCGTGGCGAGACTGGCGCGGGGTGTAGCTTTCTGGTAACACAGTGCGCCAGTGGCCCGCCCCCCAGGGCCCGTCCGCCCCCAACCCGGGTTGCCGATTGCAGGAACTCTCGACAGCCGCGCAGCTCCCCGGACGCACCGTCCGGCGGCACCGGCGATGACCACCGATACCGGCGCCGGGACGCGCCCCGGCCTGTGGCAGCGCGTGTCCGCCTGGTCCTCGCGCCACGGGCTCGGCAACAAGCTGGCGGTGCTGCTGACGCTCGCCTCGATCCTGGCGGGATCGGCGACCTACGCCGCCCTGACCGAGACGCCGCCCTTCGGCAAGGACCCGACGACGGTCAGCCTGCTGCTGACCCTGGACCTGGCGCTGCTGCTGCTGCTGGGCGCCATCATGGCGCGGCGCATCGTGGGGCTGTGGATCGAGCGGCGGCGGGGCCTGGCCGGCGCCCGGCTGCACGTCCGGCTGGTGGCGGTGTTCAGCCTGCTGGCGGTGCTGCCGGCCATCATCATGGCCACCTTCTCCGCGCTCTTCTTCTATGTCGGCGTCCAGTCCTGGTTCAGCGACCGGGTCCGCACCGCGGTCAACGAGTCGCTGGCGGTGGCGGAGGCCTACGTCAAGGAGCACCAGAACACCATCCGGGCCGACATCCTGGACGTCCAGTACTCGCTGGAGCGGACCCAGGCGCGGATCAACCCCTGGCTGATGTGGGACCCGATCCAGCTGCGCACCAAGCTGATCCAGGAGGCCATCGCCCGGTCGCTGACCGAGATGGTGGTGATGGACGGGACGGGGCGCATCTACGCCAAGGTCGGCCTCGGCATCAACATCGAGCCCAACCTGCTGCCGCCCGAGCGCTTCGACCAGGCGCGCCGCGGCGAGGTGGTGGTGGTGGTGAACGACCGCGAGGACCGGGTGACCGCCATGGTCAGCCTGGACCCGCAGCTCGACACCTTCCTCTACGTCACCCGGCCGGTGGAGCCGCGGGTGCTGGCCCACATGGAGCAGGCGCAGAGTGCCGTGCGCGAGTACGCCCTGCTGGAGGGCCAGCGCTTCGGGCTGCAGACCCAGCTCACCATGATCTTCGTGGTGGTGGCGCTGCTGCTGCTGCTGGCCGCCATCTGGGTCGGGCTGAACTTCGCCGGGCACCTGGTGCATCCCATCAGCGCGCTGATCGGCGCCGCCGAGCGGGTACGCGCGGGCGACCTGTCGGCCCGGGTGCCGGAGAACGCCACCCAGCCGGAGGACGAGCTGTCCTCGCTCTCCAAGGCCTTCAACCGGATGACCAGCCAGCTGGAGAGCCAGCGGGCGGAGCTGGTGGAGGCCAACCGCCAGCTCGACCTGCGCCGCCGCTTCACGGAAGCGGTGCTGGCGGGCGTGTCGGCCGGCGTGCTGGGCCTGGACCAGCACGGCTGCATCAACCTGCCGAACCTGTCGGCGGCCCAGCTGCTGGGCGTCGGCGACCCGGAGACGCTGGTCGGCCAGCGGCTGACCGAGATCGCGCCGGAGATCGGCGAGCTGATGTCCACCATCCGCCGGCGCCCCAGCAAGCTGGTGGAGGCGCAGGTGCAGATCCGCCGCGGCACCAGCGTGCGCACGCTGCTGGTGCGTGTCGCGGCCGAGGTGGTGAACGGGGAGATCAAGGGCTACGTCGTCACCTTCGACGACGTGTCGGAGCTGCTGTCCGCCCAGCGCAAGGCCGCCTGGGCCGACGTGGCGCGCCGCATCGCGCACGAGATCAAGAACCCGCTGACCCCCATCCAGCTCTCCGCCGAGCGGCTCAGGCGCAAGTACCTCAAGGAGATCCAGAGCGATCCCGAGACGTTCCGCGCCATGACCGACACCATCGTCCGCCACGTCGACGACATCGGCCGCATGGTGGACGAGTTCTCCGCCTTCGCCCGCATGCCGGCGCCCGTGATGAAGCCGCACTCGGTCCAGGAGCTGGTGCGCCAGGCGGTTTTCCTGCAGGCCACGGCGCAGAGCGGCATCCGCTTTGAGACCGTCCTGCCGGAGGAGAAGCTCTCCGTCGTCTGCGACGGGCGGCTGATCTCCCAGGCGCTGACCAACCTGCTGAAGAATGCCGTGGAGGCCATCGAGGGCCGGGCGGAGGAGGCAGGCGAGGGGGCGTCGCTGCCGCAGGGCCGCATCGCCGTCCGCCTGACCGCGGACGAGGAGCGGGCGGTGGTGGCGGTGGAGGACAACGGCAAGGGCCTGCCGTCCGAAGAGCGGGACCGGCTGACCGAACCCTATGTGACAACGCGGGCCAAGGGCACGGGCCTGGGGCTCGCCATCGTGAAGAAGATCATGGAAGACCACGGCGGGGCCCTGGCCCTTGAGGACAATCCGGGCGGCGGTGCCCGGGTGAGCCTGGTGCTGCCGCGGACCCAGCCGGCCGCCGTGCCCGAGACGGGCATGGCCGCCGCTGAGCCGCCGCAGGCCGCCGCCGGTGGCAGGGGCTGACGCAAGATGGCGCACGATATCCTCATCGTCGACGACGAGGCCGACATCCGGATGCTCATCGCGGGCATCCTGGGCGACGAGGGCATGAAGACCCGCGAGGCCGCGGACTCCGACCAGGCGCTGGCCTCGGTCGCGTCCCGGCGGCCGAGCCTGGTCATCCTGGACATCTGGCTGCAGGGCAGCCGGCTGGACGGGCTGCAGCTGCTGGAGGAGTTCCGGCGCGACCACCCGGACCTGCCGATCGTGATGATCAGCGGCCACGGCACCATCGAGACGGCGGTCGCCGCCATCAAGAAGGGCGCCTACGACTTCATCGAGAAGCCGTTCAAGGCCGACCGTCTGCTGCTGCTGGTGGAGCGCGCCATCGAGGCGTTCCGCCTGCGCCGGGAGAACCGCGAGTTGCGCCTGCGCGCTGGCGGCGAGGTGGAGCTGATCGGCCGCTCGCTGCCGATGAACCAGCTGCGCCAGGCCATCGACAAGGTGGCGCCGACCGGCTCGCGCGTGCTCATCAGCGGCCCGCCCGGCAGCGGCAAGGAGGTGGTGGCGCGCATCATCCACGCCCGCTCGCGCCGCGCCGACGGGCCGTTCGTGGCACTGAACTGCGCCACCATGCGCCCCGACCGCATGGAGACGGAGCTGTTCGGCACCGAGCAGCCCATCGACGGCGCCGGCCGTAAGGTCGGCACCTTCGAGCAGGCGCACGGCGGCACCCTGTTCCTGGACGAGGTCGCCGACATGCCGCTGGAGACCCAGGGCAAGATCGTGCGGGTGCTTCAGGAGCAGACCTTCGAGCGGGTCGGCGGCAGCACCCGGGTCGAGGTGGACGTGCGCGTCATCGCCAGCACCAACCGCGACCTGTCGGCGGAGATCGAGGCCGGGCGCTTCCGCCAGGACCTGTACTACCGCCTGGCCGTGGTTCCGCTGAAGGTGCCGGCGCTGCGCGAGCGGCGGGAGGACATCCCGCTGCTGGCCCGCCAGTTCATGCAGCGCTCCTCCGACGCCGCCGGCATCCCGCAGCGGGCCTTCGGCGAGGACGCGATGGCGGCGCTCCAGGCCTACGACTGGCCGGGCAACGTGCGCCAGCTCCGCAACGTCATCGACTGGCTGCTCATCATGGTGTCGGGCGACCCGAACGAGCCGGTGCGCGCCGACATGCTGCCGCCGGAAATCGGCGCCATCACGCCCACTGTCCTGAAGTGGGAGAAGGGCGGCGAGATCATGGCCCTGCCGCTGCGCGAGGCGCGCGAGGTGTTCGAGCGCGAGTACCTGCTGGCCCAGGTGACCCGCTTCGGCGGCAACATCTCGCGCACGGCCGCGTTCGTCGGCATGGAGCGCTCCGCCCTCCACCGCAAGCTGAAGTCGCTGGGCGTCCACGGCACCGACAAGAACGGCCATCGGTTGATGGTGGACTAGAGGCCCCCGAGGAGAGGCAGCCATGAGGGTCATCGTCTGCGGCGCCGGCCAGGTCGGCTCCAACATCGCGCGCTACCTGGCGTCGGAAGGCAACAACGTCACCGTCATCGACCAGTCGGCGGAGCTGATCCAGAAGATCAGCGACACGCTGGACGTGCAGGCCATGGTCGGCTTCGCCTCCCACCCCAACGTGCTGGAGGCGGCGGGGGCGGCCGAGGCCGACATGATCATCGCGGTGACGCTCGCCGACGAGGTCAACATGGTGGCCTGCCAGGTCGCGCACTCGCTGTTCAACGTGCCGACCAAGATCGCGCGCGTGCGCCACCAGAGCTACCTGCAGCCGATCTGGGCCGACCTGTTCTCGCGCGAGCACCTGCCGATCGATGTCATCATCTCGCCCGAGATCGAGGTGGCGCGGGCCATCGCCCGGCGCCTGCAGGTGCCCGGCGCCTTCGACATGATCCCGCTGGCCGACGGCAAGGTCCGGGTGATCGGCGTCGTCTGCGGCGCCAACTGCCCCATCGTGCACACGCCGCTGCGCCAGCTGACCGGCCTGTTCCCCGATCTCAACATCGAGATCGTCGCCATCGTCCGCCAGGACAAGCCGATCATCCCGTCCGGCGACGACCAGATGCTGCCCGGCGACGAGGTCTACTTCGTCGCCGACACCGAGCACGTCGCCCGCGCCATGGCCGCCTTCGGCCACGAGGAGCCGGAGGCACGCCGGGTCATCATCATGGGCGGCGGCAACATCGGGCTGTGCCTGGCCGAGGAGATCGAGGACAAGCACCCCGGCGTCTCCGCCCGCATCATCGAGCTGGACCGGCGGCGCGCCCAGTACATCGCCCAGCGCCTGAACCGCACCATGGTGCTGCACGGCGACGGGCTGGACCCCGACATCCTGGAGGAGGCGAACGTCCGCGCCAGCGAGACCGTGGTCGCCGTCTCCAACGACGACGAGGGCAACATCCTGGCCTCGCTGCTGGCCAAGCGCTACGGCTGCCAGCGCGCCATCACGCTGATCAACAAGACGACCTACCAGCCGCTGGTGCAGCCGCTGGGCATCGACGCGGTGGTCAGCCCGCGCTCCATCACCGTCTCCTCGATCCTCCAGCACGTCCGGCGCGGGCGCATCAAGTCGGTGCACTCGCTGCGCGAGGGCTTCGCCGAGATCATCGAGGCGGAGGCGCTGGAGACCTCCAGCCTCATCAACACGCCGCTGCGCGAGGTGCGCCTGCCCGAGGGCGTCATCGTCGGTGCCATCGTGCGCGGGCAGGAGGTCATCATCCCGCGCCCCTCGACCATCATCAAGCCACACGACCGGGTGGTGATCCTCGCCACCGTCGGGCAGGTGAGGAAGGTCGAGAAGATGTTCTCCGTACGCCTTGAATTCTTTTGATGTTTTCGGCCGTCTTGAGCCGCGCCTTCAACATCCCCCTCTGTCGTCATCCCGGCGGAAGCCGGGATCCAGGGGCGGCAGGCGCCACGGCAAACCGCCCCTGGACCCCGGCGTCCGCCGGGGTGACGGTCAATCAGGACCAAACCGACAGCACAATCCGGAAGGACCCATGCCCCGCTACGCCTACGTCAACGGCCGCTACGTCCCGCATGCCGACGCCACCGTCCATATCGAGGACCGCGGCTTCCAGTTCGCCGACGGCGTCTACGAGGTGGTCACCGTCGTCGGGGGCAGGCTGGCGGACGAGGAGGGGCACCTGGTGCGCCTCGGCCGGTCGCTGGGCGAGCTGCGCATCGCCTGGCCGGTGGCACCCGGCACGCTGAAGCTGCTGATGCGCGAACTGATCCGGCGCAACCGGCTCAGCAACGGGCTGGTCTACATCCAGGTCACCCGCGGTGTCGCCCCGCGCGACTTCAAGTTCCCGGCCCGGGCGCAGAGCACGCTGGTCATGACCGCCCGCCACACGCGCTTCCAGACGGCCCGGCAGGTGGGCGACGGCGTGCCCGTGGTGACCACGCCCGACATCCGCTGGCTGCGCCGGGACATCAAGTCGGTGGCGCTGCTGCCCCAGGTGCTGGCCAAGCAGAAGGCGGTGGAGGCCGGCGCCTTCGAGGCCTGGATGGTCGATCCCGACGGCACCGTGACCGAGGGGTCCAGCAGCAACGCCTGGATCGTCACCAAGGACAACGTGCTGGTCACCCGGCCGCCCAGCACCATGATCCTGAACGGCGTGACCCGCCTCAGCCTGCTGCGCCTCGCCGCCAAGCTGGGGCTGAAGGTGGAGGAGCGCGCCTTCACCGTGGCGGAGGCGATGGCGGCGAAGGAGGCCTTCCTCTCCAGCGCCAGCACCTTCTGCCTGCCGGTCACCGCCATCGACGGCCGCCCGGTCGGCAACGGCCATCCCGGCACCGTCACCCGCGCGCTGCGCGAGGCCTACATGGCCGACCAGGGCGTCGCCGATCCCGTCCCGGTGCCGGCATGAGCGGGGGCCTCAGCCTGCCGGCCGCCGTCCTGTTCGACTGGGACAACACGCTGGTGACCAACTGGCGCTGCGTGCACGCCGCCATCAACGCCGCACTCACCACCTTCGGGAAGGAGCCCTGGACGCTGGAGGAGAGCTACGAGCGCATCCGCCACTCCTTGCGCGACAGCTTCCCCGTCATCTTCGGGGACGACTGGATGCGGGCGCGCGACGTCTTCTACGCGCATTTCGAGGCCCACCACCTGGAATACCTGGACCCGATGCCGGGGGCGGCGGAGCTGCTGCGGGAGCTGTCGGGGCGCGGCGTCTACCTGGGCGTCGTCTCCAACAAGACCGGCCGCTTCCTGCGGGCCGAAGCCGCGGCGCTGGGCTGGGACCGCTGGTTCGGGGCCCTGGTCGGGGCGACCGACGCGCCCGTGGACAAGCCGGCGGCGGCGCCGGTGGAGCTGGCGCTGAAGCCTTTCGGGCGGGGTGCCGGGCCCGACGTCTGGTTCGTCGGCGACGCCGACGTGGACATGGAGTGCGCCCATCGCACCGGTTGCCTGCCCATCCTCGTGGGCAGCACGCCCGCAGTGGGGGAGGGTCTGGAACGGTGGCCGCCGGCCCGCCGTTTCGATGACTGCGTTGCAGTTTCAGCCTTGGTGCGGACCCTATGAAACACCATATCGCTTGGCAGACCTTGGATGGATAGGGTCAGATAGGCGGGTCGACCGCCATACCGGCATCGGGCGCTCCGTGCGGCCCCAAGAACGAGCAAAGCGAGGCATGACCAATGTCCGAAAAATCGCAGAACGTTCAGGACGTCTTCCTTAACCACGTCCGCAAGAACAAGACCCCGGTGACCGTCTTCCTGGTCAACGGCGTGAAGCTCCAGGGGATCATCACCTGGTTCGACAATTTCTCGGTGCTGCTGCGCCGGGACGCCCATTCGCAGCTCGTCTACAAGCACGCGATCTCGACCGTGATGCCCGCGCATCCGATCCAGCTGTTCGAGCCGGCGAAGGAAAACGAACACGAGTAACCATATGACAGATCAGAAGCGCGACGCCGCCCGCACCGGAGACGAGAACCAGGGGGGCGGCGCCCGCGCCTATGTCGTCCATCCCGTCCTGCGGGAGGATCTGGACGACCGCCGCGCCCCCGAGGCGCGGCTGGAGGAGGCCGTCGGCCTCGCCGCCGCCATCGACCTCCTTGTCGTGGGTGCCGAGACGGTGCGGGTCATGCGCCCGCGCCCGGCCACCCTGCTGGGCGGCGGCTTCGTGGAACAGCTCGCCGCCCGGGTGGAGGAGGAGAAGATCACGCTGGTCGTGGTCGACCACGCCCTCTCGCCCGTCCAGCAGCGCAACCTGGAACGCAGCCTGAAGGCCAAGGTCATCGACCGCACCGGCCTGATCCTGGAGATCTTCGGCGCCCGCGCCCGCACGCGCGAGGGCCAGCTGCAGGTCGAGCTGGCGTCGCTGACCTACCAGCGCTCGCGCCTGGTCAGGTCCTGGACCCACCTGGAGCGCCAGCGCGGCGGCTTCGGCTTCCTGGGCGGCCCCGGCGAGAGCCAGCTGGAGATGGACCGCCGCATCATCGGCGACCGCATCGTCAAGCTGAAGACGGAGCTGGACGAGGTGCGCCGCACCCGCGGCCTGCACCGCAAGGCGCGCGAGCGGGTGCCGTACCCCGTGGTGGCGCTGGTCGGCTACACCAACGCCGGCAAGTCCACCCTGTTCAACCGCATGGCCGGGGCGGACGTGTTCGCCAAGGACCTGCTGTTCGCCACGCTGGACCCGACCATGCGGTCGATCACCCTGCCGTCGAACCGCAAGATCATCCTGTCGGACACGGTGGGCTTCATCTCCGACCTGCCGCACCACCTGGTGGAGGCGTTCCGCGCCACGCTGGAGGAGGTGATGGCCGCCGACATCATCCTGCACGTCCGCGACGCCTCGCACCCCGACACCGAGGCGCAGAAGGAGGACGTGGCCGGCGTGCTGAAGGAACTGGGGATCGACCCGGAGACCGACCGCCGGGTGGTGGAGGTGCTGAACAAGATCGACCGGCTGCCGCCGTTGGACCGCGACGACCTGCTGCGCCGCCGCCCGGCCGACACGGTCGCCATCTCGGCCCTGACGGGGCAGGGGCTGGAGACGCTGTTCGACTTCATCGACCGCCGCATGGTGGCCGGCCGCGACGTGGTGCAGACCGACGTCGCGCTCTCCGACGGTGCGGCCATCGCCTGGCTCTACGCCCAGGGGGAGGTGCTGGAGCGCACCGACGACGACGACGCGGCCCACCTGCGGGTGGCGCTGGAACCGGCCGACGTCGCCCGCTTCACCGACCGCTTCGGCTACGCCGCAGCGCCGGTGGAGTCCGTCCGCGAGGCCAAGCGGGCCTGAGCCCGCCTGTCCTTGCAGGATTGCACGCACTCCGTCCCCGTGGTTACCTCCGTCGGGTAGCCACGGGGAGCGGTGCGCCGTGAAGATGACCGACATACCCTTCGGCACCACCGACTGGACCGGGGTGGAGCCAACCGAGCACAAGGGGGAGCGGGGCACGGCGCTCTGGCGCACGCGCCGCTTCGGCGACATCCGCGTGCGGATGGTGGAGTATTCCGCCGGCTACGTCTCCGACCACTGGTGCACCAAGGGGCACATCCTGTTCGTCGTGCACGGCACGCTGGACACGCGGCTGGCGGACGGACGCAGCTTCCGCCTGACCGCCGGCATGTCCTACCAGGTCGCCGACGGGACCGACGCGCACCGCTCCGCCAGCCCCACCGGCGCCGTCCTGTTCATCGTGGACTGATCTGGATGGATTGAGGTTCAGCGCGACCGGTTGCCGCCGGGATCGTCGGCGTCGTTGGCGCCGAGGTCGCGCCCGCTGTCGTGCTCCACGCCCTGGTTGGCCGGGCGCGCCGGGTCGGCGGCGCCGGGCTGGCCGATGCCCTTCTGCCCGCCGGCGGGTCCCTCCTTGCCCTTCCGCTGGTCGCCCTGGACTTGGCCCAGGGTCTTGTCCGTCCGGTCCTCCGCCATCGCTGTCCTCCGTGGTTGGGGTCCCCCCGGCCGGGCCATGGCCGGGGTGATGCCCTCAACTGCCGGGGCGGCGCCTCGTCTCAGCGGAAGACCACCTCAGCGGAAGACCACCGTCTTGCGGCCGTTCAGCAGCACCCGGTGCTCCAGGTGGTACTTCACCGCCCGGGCCAGCACGACGTTCTCGATGTCGCGGCCGTGCGCCGCCAGCTCGTCGGGCCCGAGGCTGTGGTCCACCCGCTCCACCTCCTGCTCGATGATCGGCCCTTCGTCGAGGTCGGTGGTGACGTAGTGCGCCGTGGCGCCGATCAGCTTCACGCCCCGCTCGTGCGCCTGGTGGTAGGGCTTGGCGCCCTTG
>DASPKT010000135.1:0-4699 GCA_035627915.1 Azospirillaceae bacterium | reverse complement strand
ATGACAGCCACAATCTGTGCGTGGTCGGAACGAACGACGCCGACATGGCGCTGGCGGTCAACCGGCTGATCGGGCTGGAGGGCGGCTTCGTCGCCGTGGCCGACGGCAAGGTGCTGGGCGAGCTGCCGCTGCCCCTGGCCGGTCTGATGAGCCTCAACCCCTTCGAGGATGTCCGCCACGGGCTGGAGGATCTCCGCGCCGTCGTCCGCTCGCTCGGCTGCGCCCTGCCGGAGCCGTTCCTGCAGCTGGCCTTCCTGCCGCTGCCGGTCATCCCGCACCTGAAGATCACCGACCAGGGCGTGGTGGACGTGGACCGGTTCGAGCTGATCGCCGCATGAGGAATTGCTGAAGTAATTCCCCGGCGCCCGGGCGGCCGCGACACAATCCGCGGCCGCCTGTTCCGCCTTCCATGACGCAAGCGGAAGAATTGCGCGCCAAGGCGCTGGAGATACACCGCCGGCTCTGCCTGGTGTACGGCTGCCCCATCCCCTATTTCCACTCGCTGGACCCGCTCAGCGAGCTGGTTTCCTCCCTGCTGTCGCACCGGACGCGCAACGCGGACTCCGGCCGCGCCTTCAAGGCGCTGCGGCGGCGCTGGCCGGACTGGGCGGCGGTGCGCGACGCCGATACGGCGGAGGTGGAAGCGGCCATCGCGGGCGTCACCTGGCCGGAGCAGAAGGCGCCCCGCATCCAGGCGGTGCTGCGCGCAATCACCGAACGGCGGGGCGAACTCAGCCTGGACTTCCTGGCGGAACTGACGGTGGAGGAGGCGCGCGCCTGGCTGGAGGAGCTGCCGGGCGTGGGCCCGAAGACCAGCGCCGCCACGCTGGTGTTCAGCACGCTGCGCCGCGCCGCCCTGCCGGTCGACAGCCACCACCACCGGGTCGCCGCCCGCACCGGCCTGATCCCGGCCGACCTGCCGGTCGGCCCCGCGCACAAGGTGCTGGCGGCGCAGCTGCCGCCGGATTGGGATGCCCAGCAGGTCTACGACAACCACGAGGTCCTGATGCTGCACGGGCAGCGCTGCTGCTTCTTCCGGAACCCGGCCTGCCACCGCTGCGTGCTGCTGGAGCTGTGCCCGGCGGGGCTGGCGAGGATGGAGCCGGAGCGCGCCCGCGCCTGAGGCGGGAAACGGAAAACCCCCGGGCGTCGCCGCCCGGGGGTTCCCTTCCCATCCGTTCTCCGGCGTCAGAGCACGAAGTCGGCGCCCGTCGGCGCGATGCCGCCGCCCACCAGCTTGATGATGAGGTCGGCCGTGCCGTCGCCGTTGAGATCGCCCTCGACCTGCCCGTTCGCGACGCGGAGCTGGCCCGCCCCGGTGAAATTGCCGGCGACGAAGGTGAAGGCCTGGTCGCCCGCGGCGGTGGAGTTCGCGTCGATGGCGGCGAGGTCGATCACGTCGTCGGCATCGAAGGCGACGATCTGGTCGCCCTTCTCGGCCGTGCGGAAGACGAAGGTGTCGGCCCCGGCGCCGCCCTCCAGCGTGTCGTTGCCGGCCCCGCCCTCGATGGTGTCGTCGCCGCCCTTGCCGGACAGCCTGTTGCCCACCGAGTTGCCGAGGATGCTGTCGTCGCCGCCGCCGCCCACCGCGTTCTCGATGGTGGCGCCGTAGGCGATGCCGATGTTGTCCTTCATCAGCCCGGTCTCGGAGTTGCTGATCTCCCGCCAGCTCTCGCCCCCGTTGGTGCCGGCCACGCCGTTCATGTACACCTCGTACAGGAACGCCGAGCGGTCGGGCAGGCCGGCGGCGGCGTTGTTGGCGTTGATCTCCTCCAGGGAGAGGAACTCCACCGTGCCGCCGGCGCTGCTGTAGGCGCCGGGGTTCAGGTCGATGATCGACGGCGTGTCGTAGCCGGACAGGTCCAGCGTGTCGTTGCCGCCGGCGTCCCAGATGGCGATGACCGGGGCGATCTCGTTCGCCTCGAAGGTGAAGGCGTCGATCCCGGTGTTGCTGTTGAAACCGTACACCGTGTTGCCCGTGCGGGTCGTCATGTCCGCCCCGTACATCTTCTGGGCGGCATAGATGTCGTGCACCATCGGGGTCGAGGCGTAGGAGAAGCGCATCAGGTTCCAGTCGATGTGCTGGCCCCCCGTCTCATAGGCGTCCCAGTACGACATGATGGAGTACTGGCGGCTGTCCTGGAAGTAGTCGGCCAGCGCGTAGCTCAGCTCCACGTCGTCGCTGGCGTTGTAGTCGCCGGGATGCGACAGGCCGATGGCGTGGCCGGCCTCGTGGATCAGCGTCGTCAGGCCGTAGAAGCCGGGGTCGAGCTGCATGTTGCTGGGCTGGGCCGGGTTGACCCAGATGTCGCCCTGGATGTGCTGGTACTTGGAGCCGTAGTAGGTGCCGTGCGGCAGGTACGCCCACGCCTGGCCCGGGCCCGTCGTCGTGTTGGCGAAGGAGATGTCCCAGTTGCCGTGGCCCTTGCTGTCCTCCTGGAACTTCACGGCGACGACGTCGTCCCACATCCGCATCGCCTCGCGCGCGGCGGCGCGCTGGGCCTCGTTGAAGGGGGAGTAGCCGTAGGTCTCGGCGGCCTCGTGCGGGTTGTTGTAGATGCCGGTGGTGGTCGGCCCGTCATAGAAACCGTAGGTGATGACCTTGTCCTTCGACACGTCCCAGCTGAAGCCGCTGCGGTTCAGGTGGGCGGCGATCTGGTCGGGCGTCCAGATCGGCAGGTCGCGCGCCTCGCCGCCGGCGTAGGGGTCGGCGGAAGCCTCCAGCTCCCCGCGGTCTCCCGGCAGGTCCCCTTCGCGCATATGGGCGTAGGCATCGTTGCTTCTCGGCATTACTTCTGTCTCCCAAGTCCAGACGCACGGGGAGTCCAGGGCGACGCGCCCTCTGGGCAGTCATCGGATTGTCGGGTGCAAGCAGCCCGCGCCCGTGGTCTGGCCCCTGGCGGGCCATCCACTTCGGCATGCCGGTTCGGCTTTTATCCCTATGTCTTCTTCTCGCGTCCCAGCCCGTGCTTATGCAGAGATATTCCAGAAGTGACAGCGATCCTGCATCATTCCTTTTCGGGAGCGCCGGGGGCATAGGGGGAGGGATCACACCGGACGGGGTAGCCGTCCGGCGTGCATAAGGGAATTGGAATTCACGAAATTTTGGGAATCCGACTTGGGTTCATCCCGGGTGCCCTCGGCCACCCGGGATTGCAGCGCTTCCCGCTCAGGTCGGCTGGCCCTGGCGGCGCCGGCGGTTCCATTCCAGGATCACGCTGTTCTCCAGCGGCTTCTCCACGTCCTGCATCGCCGACTTGTAGAGCTCCGGCGTGACGACGGGGGTGGCGCTGTCGGGGACATGGACCGGGGCGGCGGGGGCCATGGCGCGGATCTGCTGGATCTGCGACATGACCGTCTTGACCTTGGCCGGGTCCATGGCCGGCGCCTTCAGCCCCTCCAGCGCCCGGCCGCCGAACCAGAACACCACGACGGTGCCGAGGATGACCCAGAGCGGGTCGGGGATCAGCTGCAGCGCGGTCATGCTGGCGGTGAAGGTGATGGGGTCGTAGGCCGCCCACACGAACAGGCCGGCCGTGCCGAAGGTGAAGACCGGCCGCACCAGCCGGTTGATGCCGTCGACGAAGCTGTCCCACCAGCTGGTGCGCTGGTAGCCGGCCATGGTCTCGGCCGTCACCCGGTCCTCGAAGGCCATGACCTCCTCGTGCCGGTTGCCCTCCTGCTGGACCTTGTCGCCGGTGAACTTGGCGACGGTGTCGCCGATCGCCTGGACGCCGCCGCCCAGGAGGAACTTGCCGAGAAACCCGAGCATCACCCCACCTCCGTCGCGACCGGCATCTGGAACGCGGCGAGGCGCGCCGTCCACCCTTTGCGGAACCGCTCCTGGCCGGGGTCGGCGGCGATCAGCGCCTCCAGGAACATGCGGCGCTGCTCGAGATAGGCGTTGACCAGCCACGGCCCCATCTCGGCCGCGGCCGTGCGCGCCGCCTCGCGCGTCTGCGGGCCCAGCGCCCCGTCGGCCTCCAGCGGGCCGTAGCCGGCGGCGTTCAGCACCTGCTGCAGCAGCTTCACCGCCCGGCGCGCCCCGCTGTGCACGCAGGCGTCGAAGCAGACGGGGACCAGGATGTCGGGCAGCGTGTCGATGCGCGGGCCGGTGAGGTACAGCCGCTCATAGATCTCCCGCGCCGTCGCGCGGTCCATGCCGCGCACCTCCTCCACCGTCGCCTGCCGGCCGAAGAAATCCGACAGCGTCGCCTGGGTGACGCCCATGTTGGTGCAGGTGCAGTCCCAGCGCCGGCCGCGCGCGGGGTCGCGGCGGCCGTAGTGCGCCCTGTCGGCCGGATCGGCGGTGAACCCGCCCTCTTTGCGCAGCAGGTCGTCCAGCAGATCGTCGATGGTGAGGCTCATCCCCCTGCCCTCCTCAGCCGAGCTTCGTCAGGAGCGTGACGATGATGCCGCCGGCGGCGACCACCACCGTGCCCATCAGCCCCATGATCCAGCTCTGGAAGCTGTCCAGGCGGGCATGGACCTTGCCGACGCTCTCCTTCACCGCCGAAGTCTCCCGCCGGCTCGCCTCCCAGCGCTCGGCGCAGACGTCCTCGTGCGTCTCGATCCGGTGCTTCGCCTCCAGCGCCATGCGCTGCGCTTCCGTGACCGCCTGGGCGATCGACGCCGTTGCCTGCTCCAAAGTATCCCCCTCGCGCCAATCGCGTATCTGGTGTATTGATGGGTTGCCTGT
>DASPKT010000134.1:0-14385 GCA_035627915.1 Azospirillaceae bacterium | reverse complement strand
TTGCTGACGACGCTGGCAAGCAGCGAGAGGTGCTCGAGCGCGCCGGGCTCGAGCACCTCGGCGTCGGGGGCCGCACGCGCGAGCCCGAAGTCGACCACGCGCACGCGACCGTCGTCGCCGACCTGCCGCACCTCGTCCAGCAGGGCGCGGCCGGCGTCCTCCTCCGGCGCGACGGGGGTGCGCAGCTCCACCCCGATCCCGTGCTCCGACAGGAAGCGGGAGATGCCGGCGCCCTGGATCTCCGTCTCGTCGCGCGGGCCGGCCGTCACCACGGTGACGCGGCGCGCCTCGCGCAGCAGCGGCAAGGCGCCGCGCACGGCGGCGGCGGCCTCGCGGCTGGACTTCCAGGCGACGACGATCTCGCCGGCATCGATGGTGGTCGCCCGCCCGCGCGGCAGCACCAGGACGGGGCAACCGGCCGCGAAGGGCAGGTGGTCGGGCAGGGAGACGCGGAAGTCGTTCCAGAAATGCTCCGGCTTCTCCTGGCTCAGCACGACGACGTCGGCGTAGCGGGCGTGGACGGAGAGGTGCTCGGCCGCGTCGCCGACGTCCGCGATCCAGTCGTGCCGGATGCCGGCGGCTTCCGCCGCGGCGCGGAAGCGCGCCTCCACCGGTGCCGCCGCCTCCGCCGCCACCTTGCGCGCGTCCGACACGGAGGCGCCCAGCGGCACGCCCGCCAGGTCCATCGGCATCACGGTATAGACGCCGCGCAGCCGCGCATCCTGCCGCCGCGCGAAGTCCGCCGCCGCCGCCACCCGCGTGTCGCTGTCGGGATCGCCGCCGACATGCACCTGGATCGTCTTGAAGCCCACGTCCCTCTCCCCTTCCCTGTCCATTCCCCTGTGAGGGTGCGTCGGCCCCGCCGCCCCGTCAACACCGCGGGCGGCTGGGACGCCGACGGGCCGACCCTGCCCCGCCCGGGACCGGTGCGCCTTGACGCAGCTCAAGGCCGGGGGCAGGCGCCACCCATACCCCCTGCTCCACCGCCATGCCCGCGGAGGCGGGGGTGACGAAAAAAGAGAAACGAAGCCCCCAACCCTCACCGCCACCTCTTTTGAGATGGATCAACGCCGCGCGCCCCCGGGAAGGCGGATAAGGGCGGCACCGGAACAGGACCCAGCCGCCATGCGCCAGTTCGCCATCGCCGCCCTCGCCTTCCTCCTCGCCAATCCCGCCGCCCGGGCGGAGGAGACCGCACCCGTCCCGGCGGAGACGGCGGAGCGGACGCCGGCGGAGGAGCTGGCGGACCTGATCGCGCGGCACCGCGGCGCCCTGTCACTGCCCGGCCTGGTACGCCGGCCGGTGCTGGACCGGGTCGCCTCGATGACGGCGGCGCACCTGGCGGGCACCGGCCCGACGCCGATGCCTAACCATGCGGAGGTCTACAGCGACCTGGTGCGCCGGCTGTACATCCCCATGATGGACCTGGAACTGGCCGCCCACGCCGGGGCGGACGCCGGCGGCGCGCTGGCCGTGCTGCTGGGCGATCCCCGGACGGCCGCGGCGCTGGCCGAGGCGGCGGTGGAGGAGTTCGGCATCGCGGTCGAGCCCAACCCCGCCGCGACCGGCCCGCACGAGGCCTTCACCTGGGTCGTGCTGCTGGCCAAGCCCCTGCGGACCCCGGCCGAGTCGGCGGACAGCCCGCGCTTCGGCCAGTAGGGCCCGGGGTCAGGCCCGGCGGAAGTTCTTGCGGGTGGGGAAGGACTGCTTCAGCTCGGCCCAGCCGACCGGCGCGCCGGGCACGACGAAGCCGGCCTTCTCCTTCTTCACCTGCTTCTCGATGCGCTCCACCCGCTTCTTCGTGCCGGGATGGGTGGAGTAGAGCGAGCTGGTGGCCTGGGTCTTCTCCGGGACCAGCTGCATCATGGTGCGGAAGAAGTCCGGCGCCTTGGACACGTCGTAACCGCCCAGCTTGAAGACCGAGACGATGTGGGCGTCCGCCTCGAACTCCAGGTCCTGGGAATAGCCGCTGGTCACCATCTCGAAGATCGGCCCCTCCAGCACGCCCAGCATCTCCCCCGTCAGCGTGCCCGCCAGCGCGCCGCCGCGTCCGGTGCTGACCTGCTCCACCAGCCGCTGCTTGCCGTAGGTGGAGAGGTTCTGGGTGAAGGCCTTGTTCTTCATCTGCTTCAGCCCGTGGCTGAACTCCGCGTGCGCCAGCTCGTGGGAGATGACGGCGGCAAGCTCCTCCGGGGTGGCGGTGTAGCGGATCAGCCCCTTGTGCACCGCCAGCTTGCCGCCGGGCAGGGCCCAGGCGTTCACCGTGTCGTTGTCGACCAGCACGATGTCCCAGGGCAGGCCCCGGCGCTGGGAGGTCTGCAGGATCGGCTGGGCGAAGCGCTTCAGCGCCTCCTGCGCCTTGCGGCTGTTGTAGCGGCCGCCGCTCTGGCCGATGAAGCGCTCGTAGTAGCTCTCGGCCATGACCAGCTCCTCGGCCTCGCCGAGGTCCATGCCCTTCATCAGGTCGTTGACCGTGTTGAGGGTCTGGCCGAAGCCCATCTGCCCCGCCGCCTGCCCCAGGATCTGGTCCAGCTGCGCCGCCGCCGGCCCTGCGGCCAGCCCGGCCGCGGCCGCGGCGGCGGAGGCCAGCAGGGCGCGGCGGGTGGGGGTCGGGTCATGCGGCGGCATGGGTCGGGTCTCCTCCGGGGATGCTACTTGCTGGTCATGACGAAGGCGCCGGTCCAGCCGGCCGGCGGCGGGTGGTCCAGGTAGTAGTCGCAGCGGTCGCGGTAGACGGCGGCGGTCTCGTCGGCGTCGGCCAGGGGCGCGAAGGCCGCGCGTGCCTCCGGGAAGCGGCGCTGGTCGTGCAGGGCGAGCGCCGCCTCGAAGGCGCGCAGGCGCGCCAGCGTCTCCTCCGGCACGCGGCCGGCGCGGCCGACCACCTCGAACACGGCGATGGGCTCGCTCTTGCCCTTCACCACCAGCCGGTCCAGCCGGCGCAGCACGTAGAGGTCGCCCAGGCCCGCCGCCGTCGCCTCGCTGACCATGATGAGGCTGCCATATTCCTTGTTGGCGCCCTCCAGCCGGGCGGCGAGGTTCACCATGTCGCCCGTCACGGTGTAGTTCAGCCGCGAGCTGGAGCCCATGTTGCCGGCGATGGCGTAGCCGGTGGCGATGCCGATGCGGGTGCCCAGCGGCGGCATGCCGTAGACGCCGGCCACCACGTCGCGGTTGAACTCCTCCAGCGCCGCCTGGCAGTCCAGCGCCGTCTCAACCGCCTTGATCTCCGCGTTCTCGGTCGGCAGCGGGGCGCCCCAGACGGCCATGACGGCGTCGCCGATGAACTTGTCGACGTAGCCGCCGTGCCGCTCGACGATGCCGGACATGAAGGTGAGGTAGCGGTTCATCAGCTCCACCAGCGTCTCCGGCCGGTCCTTCAGCCCCTCGCTCATCGTGGTGAAGCCGACGATGTCGGAGAACATGACGGTCATGAAGCGCCGCTCGCCGCCCAGGCGCAGCGCGTCCGGGTCCTCCGCCAGCCGGTCCACCAGCTCCGGCGCCAGGTAGTGGCGGAAGGCGTGCTGGATGCGCCGGCGCTCCGCGTCCTCCACGCCGAAGCGGAAGGCGTAGACCAGGGTGAAGGCCAGCGCGCCCAGCAGGGCGAAGGCCGGCATCGGCGCCACCACGCCCGCCTGCAGCGCCGCCACCGACACCGCCCCCTGCCCGGCCACGACCGCCGCACCCGCCAGCAGCCCCGCCGCCGGGCGCAGGGTGAAGAAGGCCAGCGCCAGCACGAACAGCGACAGCGCCACCGTGGCGAAGGTCATGCCTCGGCCCAGCGGCACCAGGGGGATGTCCTTGGTCAGGGTGTTGATGGCGGCGGCGTGGATCAGCACCCCCGGCATGGAGCGGCGGTCGACCAGCGGCGCGAAGCGGTCGGGGTCGGCCGGCACGGCGCAGCGCTCCGGCCCGGCGCGGGCATCCGCCGCGGCGTCGATGGTCAGGCGCTTGGCGGCGCGGAACCGGTCCTCCAGGTCCAGCGCCTCGCCCAGCAGCACGACCTTGCCCTTGAAGTGCCGCTCCATCCAGGCCTGGTCGCCCTTCTCCGCGCAGGCGTGGATGTCGGCCAGGCTGTGCACGGGCACGTCGCCGGGGCCGGTGTTGAAGTTGATGAGGAAGTCGTCCGCCGGCGGCCGGGCGCCGGCGCGCATCGCCAGCTCCACCCCGAAGCTGGGCGTCTCGCCCCCCTCGCGGTTGGCGAAGGCGCGCCAGTAGCCGCGCACCACGTCGTCGTCGTCGAGCTTGAGGTTCAGGGTGCGCAGGTTGTCCGGCCCCTTGGCCGCCATCAGCTGGCCGGGATAGGGCGCCACCGTCTCCCCCGACAGGCGCGCCTGGCCCAGCACCACGCGCCCCTGCTCCGCCGCCTGCCGCAGCGCCAGCAGGAACGGCCGGTCGTAGCCGCGCAGCAGCTCCGGCCGGTCCAGGCTGGTGGGATAGATCACGTCGAAGCCGACGACGGTCGCCCCGGCCGCCGTCAGCGCCTCCAGCACCCGGCCCAGGTGCGGCGTCCAGGCGACCTTGGGCGTGTTGACGAAGGGCTCGGTCCGGTAGGTCTGCTCGTCCACCGCGACGACGACGGCGTCCGATTCCGCCGGCGGGAACAGCGGCCCGAAGGCGAGGTGGCGCAGGGGCAGCAGCCAGTCGATGCCGCGCCGGTTCAGCGCGTCCATGCCCGGCAGCGCCGCCAGCACCCCCAGCGCCACCGCCAGCCCCGCGCACATGGCGAGGCGCCGGCGCCAGCGGCGCCGTTCGCGGGCGGCGGCGCCGGAGCCGGCGCTACTGCTGCTGGACGACCGGGACCACACGGTTCGCCAGGCTGTCCGCCACGTCCAGGCCGGGATCGATGGAGAAGACGGCGCTGCCCAGCACCTGCTCCCCGCGCAGGACGAAGACCCGGTAGGGCAGCCCCGCCTCCAGCGGCGGCGCCCCGCCGGCGGGATAGGCGACCCAGCCGGCGGCGGACGGCGGCGCTTGCCACACGGTCACCGCCGGTTCCTGGTCGATGTTGGCGACGCGCACCGTCACCGGGCCCCAGCCCTTGTCCCACTTGAAGGTGGGCTGGGCCGACTTGATCGTGCGCTCGGTCCAGTTCTCCTGGGAGAAGGGGGTGACGCGGTTGGCGACGGCCCCGGCCTCCGACGCGTCGGCCAGGATGACCGGCGTCGCCGCCTCGCAGCCCGGCGTCTCCTTGGCGGTGCGCTTGCCGCCCGCGACCTGGCTGCCGTCCATGCCGACGGTCACGGTGCCGCCCTGGATCGTCTCCGTCAGGCAGCCCGACAGCCAGCTCAGGGTCAGCTTGCCCTTCGGGCCCAGCGCGATGCTCTGGTTGGGGAAGACGTAGTCCATGAACTGGACGCCCTGGGCGCCCTGCGCCTCCTCCACCACGGCGACGGCGTCGGTGCCGAGGCCCTTCAGCGGCGGCTGGGCCGTCGCCTCCGCCAAGCCCATGGCGCCGGGCGCCATCGCGGCGGGCGCGCCTGCCTGGGGCTTCTGCTGCTGGATGATCTGCTGGGCTGCGCCCGGGGCCAGCTGCTTGACGACACTGCCGAACAGGTCGTCGGCGGCGGCGGGCGTGGCGAGGAGCGCGCCGGCCAGGGCCAGGCGCGCCACGGTGCGCGGTGCGGTCGACATCGGTGCCCCCGATCCTCCACCGCCGGACGGCGGTGCGGGCAGGAGATTAGCACAACCCGATGGGCCGCGCGCTTACCCGGAGGGGATACCGCCACGCCGGGCGGGGTAGCCGCCGCTCAGGCGGTGGCCGGCTCAGGCGGTGGCCGGTTCCGGGCTGGCGGCCGCCGTCTCCGGCAGGGTGATGGCGACGGTCGTGCCCTCGCCGGGGCGGGTGTCGACCGCCAGCACGCCGCCGTGCAGGTCCACCAGCGCCTTGACGATGGCGAGGCCCAGCCCGGTGCCGCCGCGGGCGGCGGCGTATGCGTTGTCGGCCCGCTCGAACGGGCGGAACAGCCGCCCCACCTCGTCGGCGCTCATGCCGATGCCGGTGTCCTGGACCGTCAGCAGCAGGCCGCGCCCGGCCGGGCTCTCCGCCCGCACCAGGACGCGGCCGCCCCTGGGGGTGTACTTGACCGCGTTGGAGAGGAGGTTCAGCAGGATCTGGTCCAGCGCCCGCTCGTCCACGATGCCGACCGTCGCCGCCGGCACCTCCGCCGCGACCGCCACCCCGCCGGCCTCCGCCTGCTGGCCCAGCAGGGCCACCGCGTTGCGCACCCGCTGCGCCACGTCGACGCGGCCGGGATGCACCTCCATCCGCCCCGCCTCGATCTTGGAGAGGTCCATGAGGTCGTCCACCAGCCGCAGCAGGTGGCGCCCGGCCTCGTGCATCAGGGAGGCGAAGTGGCGCTGCTGCTCGTCCCCCAGCGGCTCCCCCTTGGTGTCGGCCAGCAGCGAGGAGATGCCGACGACCGAGGTCAGCGGCGTGCGGAACTCGTGCCCCATCCCGGCCAGGAAGCGGGAGCGGGCGCGCATCGCCTCCTCCGCGGCCAGCTTGGCCTCGCGCTCTCGCGCCTCGGCCTCGGTGCGCTGCGCCACCTCACGCCGCAGCCGGTCGTTCAGGAGCTTGAAGCGGGCGCCGACCGCGCTGGCCGCCAGTGCCGCCAACGTCGCCCCCGCGGCGGTGCCGTAGAGCCAGCGCAGGTCGCGCCGCACCTCGGCGTCGAACAGGAACCCGTCCAGCGGGAAGTCGCGCGGCATCAGCCCGGCGGCGGCGAAGCTGTCGGCGATGTGGCGCCAGCGCCCCTCGTGCATGTAGCCGACGTCGACCATGTCGGCCAGCATCAGCCGGCGGATCTCCTCCGCCTCGAACGCCAGCCGGCCGCGGTCCATGCCGGGCGCGTATTTCGCCAGGATCAGGTCGATGGCCGCCGCCGGGTCGCGCATGGCGTGCCGCCACCCCTCCAGCGAGGCGCTGCGGAACGCCAGCACCAGGTCGCGCTCCTTCCGCGCGAAGGACTCGGTGGTGAACAGCGCGTCGCCGTAGAAGTCGATGCCGGCGGCGCGCGGGTTCATCACCTGGTAGGGGATGCCGGCCGCCTTCAGCAGGTAGGGCTCGGTCGTGGTGTAGGCGCTGATCGCGTCGGCGGCGCCGCTGCCCAGCACCAGCGCGTCGGCCGTGTGCGGAAGCACCCGGATGGAACCGGTCGGCACCCGCTCGGCGTGCAGGTACGCCATCAGCTCCGCCGCGTGCGTCTCCAGCATCAGCGTCTTGCCGGCGAGGTCGTGGACGCTGCGCAGATCGTCGCCGGCCCGCGCCAGCAGCACGAAGGGGGAGTGCTGCAGCATCACCGCCAGCACCACGACGGGGTGCCCGGCCGCCCGCTCCAGCAGCAGGGAGGAGTTGCCGATGCCGAACTCCGCCTCGCCGGACAGCACGCTGCCGGCCGGGTCCACGTCCGGCCCGCCCTCCAGCAGCTCCACCTCCAGCCCGGCCCGCTCGTAGAGGCCGAGTTCCTTGGCGAGGTAGAAGCCGGCGAACTGGAACTGGTGCAGCCATTTCAGGCGCAGCCGCACCCGCCGCCGGCCCGCCTGCGGCCCGCCGGCCGGCTGCGCCGAGACGGGCGCCGCGAAGGGGGCCGACAGCGCCGCCGCCCCCAGGCCGCGGAGCAGCCGGCGACGGTCCAGCGCGGCGCCGCCGGCACCGGGGGAACGTCGCGCTGGGTCCAGGTCCTCGGCCATGGACCTAGACTATGGAGGTACTCCTATGGAGACAACCCAAACCTTGCCAGCGCACTTAGTCGCGCACTTACCCGCGCAGGGCGGCGCAGGCGCGCTGGATGCGGATGCAGGCCTGCTCGAGCGCCTGGGTGGAGGTGGCGTAGCTGATGCGGAAATGCGGGGCGAGGCCGAAGGCGCTGCCCTGTACCACCGCCACGCCCTCCGCCTCCAGCAGGTACGTCACGAAATCCTCGTCGGTTTCCAGCACCTTGCCGTCCGGCGTGCGCCGGCCCAGAACCCCGGCGCAGCTGGGGTACACGTAGAACGCCCCCTCCGGACGGTGGCAGCGGATGCCGTCCGCCTGGTTCAGCATCGACACCACCAGGTCGCGCCGCTGCCGGAACACCTCCGCGCGCTCCCTGATGAAGTCCTGCGGCCCGGTCAGAGCCTCCACCGCCGCCGCCTGGCTGACCGAGCTGGGGTTGCTGGTGCTCTGCCCCTGCACGTTCGCCATCGCCTTGATGAGGTCCTTCGGGCCCGCCCCGTAGCCGATGCGCCAGCCGGTCATGGCGTAGGCCTTCGACACCCCGTTCATGGTCAGGGTGCGGTCGTACAGCGCCGGCTCCACCTGCGCCACCGTGGTGAACGCGAACCCGTCGTAGGACAGGTGCTCGTACATGTCGTCGGTGAACACCCAGACCTGCGGGTGGCGCAGCAGCACGTCCGTCAGCGCCTTCAGCTCGGCCCGCGTGTAGGCGGCGCCGGTGGGGTTGGAGGGGCTGTTCAGCATCAGCCAGCGGGTGCGCGGCGTGATGGCGCGCTCCAAATCCTCCGGCCGCATCTTGAAGCCGTTCTCCGCGGGGCATTCCACGAAGACGGGGGTGCCCTCGGCCATGAGGACGATGTCGGGGTAGCTGACCCAGTAGGGGGCGGGGATGACCACCTCGTCGCCGGGGTTCAGCGTGGCCATCATGGCGTTGAAGATGACCTGCTTGCCGCCGGTGCCGACGGTGACCTGGTCGGGGGCGTACTCCAGCCCGTTCTCGCGGCGGAACTTCAGGCAGACGGCGCGCTTGAGCTCCGGCGTGCCGTCGACGTCGGTGTACTTGGTCTGGCCGTCGCGGATGGCGCGGATGGCGGCTTCCTTGATGTTCTCGGGCGTGTCCATGTCCGGCTCGCCGGCGCCGAGGCCTATCACGTCGCGCCCCGCCGCCTTCAGCGCCCGCGCCTTGGCGGTCACCGCGATGGTCTGCGACGGCTTGATGCGCTTCAGGCGTTCGGCAACGATCGACATGGGAGGGGCCCGCTCACGGTAAGGAAAGACCGGGGCGGGACGATACTTCGCAAGGACCGGACCCGCAACGCCCCCGCCCGCCGCCCCGCCCGCATGGCTGCCCTGCCCGCGCGCGGGCGCCGCGGGGACATCACCTTGGGGATGGGGTGGCGCGCAGCCCCGTGACAAGCGCCCCCGATCCGCGATAATCAGACCCCATGCCGGAGAACAGCGCACAGGTCGCCTTGGGCGTCAGCGACATCGTCATGATCGGCACGGGCGCGCTCGTGCTGATCGTGTTCATGCTCGTGCTGCTGCTGGCGCTGCGGCCCAAGCGCAAGCCGCTGTCGAAGAAGCAGTACAACGCCGACCTCTACCGCCGGAAGCTGGCGCTGGAGGAGCTGCCGCACCCGGTCATCCACGACGTCCGCATCACCGACGGGCAGGGCAAGGTGCTGCGCATCGACCATGTGATGCGCCTGCCGGCCTCCGTGCTGATGATCATGAGCGGCCCGCCCGACGTGGTCGGCCAGGTGAAGGCCAGCCCGGCCGCCGGCCAGTGGCGCTACGTCGCCGGCGGCGGCGAGGTCGGGACCATGGTCAACCCGGTCGTGCAGCTGCACCCGCTGATCCAGGCCCTGCGCTCGCGCTTCCCGCTGGTGCGGGTGCGGCTGATGACGGTGTTCCCCAACACCGCCGATCTCGGCAGCCAGCGCGGCGTCTGCCGCTCCGACGACCTGCTGAAGTGCATCCGCGAGATGGTGACGGAGGACGGCGTCAGCAGCCAGGCCGTGGACACGGCGTGGGAGCCGCTGTCGCGCGCGCTGCTGCAGGCCAGCGCCGACGCCGCCGCGAACAAAAGCGGATCGGGCCCTGGAACAGGGGGCCGCCGCGCCGTATCTTAGGGGTCGCTTGAACTCCCCCTAGGCGCAGCGCCCCATGCCGCAGGATCTCGACCGTCTCGGCCTCGACGAAGCCGCCGAGCCCTTCGTCCCCCCGCCCCCCGCCGGCGTCATGACGGAGGCCATGCCCTTCCGCATGCGCCTGTCCCCGCCGCCGGGCGGCGTGCCGCTGAAGGTGGTGTCGGAGTTCAAGCCGGCCGGCGACCAGCCGCGCGCCATCGAGGAGCTGACCGCCGGCCTGCGGGTGGGCGAGCGCGACCAGGTGCTGCTGGGCGTCACCGGCTCCGGCAAGACCTTCACCATGGCGCACGTCATCGAGAAGCTGCAGCGCCCGACCCTGATCCTGGCGCCGAACAAGACGCTGGCCGCCCAGCTCTACGGCGAGATGAAGACCTTCTTCCCCGACAACGCGGTGGAATACTTCGTCTCCTACTACGACTACTACCAGCCGGAGGCGTACGTCCCGCGCACCGACACCTACATCGAGAAGGAAAGCTCGATCAACGAGCAGATCGACCGCATGCGCCACTCGGCCACGCGGGCGCTGCTGGAGCGGCGGGACTGCATCATCGTCGCCTCGGTCAGCTGCATCTACGGCATCGGCTCGGTCGAGACCTACTCGGAGATGACCATCCCCGTGGCGGTCGGCCAGACCATCAGCCGCCAGCGCTTCCTCCAGCAACTGGTGGAGCTGCAGTACAAGCGCAACGAGGTGGGCTTCGGCCGCGGCAGCTTCCGCGTGCGCGGCGACACCATCGAGCTGTTCCCCGCCCACATGGAGGACCGCGCCTGGCGCCTGTCGCTGTTCGGCGACGAGGTGGAGGCGATCCACGAGGTCGACCCGCTGACCGGCGAGAAGGTGGCCTCGCTCCAGCAGGTGCGCATCTACGCCAACAGCCACTACGTCACGCCCAAGCCCACGCTCCAGCAGGCGGTGGAGCAGATCAAGCGCGACCTGAAGATCCGGCTGGAGGAGTTCACCGCCCAGGGCAAGCTGCTGGAGGCGCAGCGGCTGGAGCAGCGGACCACCTTCGACATCGAGATGATCACCGCGACCGGCTCCTGCGCCGGCATCGAGAACTATTCCCGCTACCTCTCCGGCCGCGCGCCCGGCGAGCCGCCGCCGACCCTGTTCGAGTACCTGCCGGAGGGCGGGCTGCTGATCGTGGACGAGAGCCACGTCATGGTGCCCCAGATCGGCGGCATGTTCCGCGGCGACTTCATGCGCAAGTCCACCCTGACCGAGTACGGCTTCCGCCTGCCCTCCTGCGCCGACAACCGGCCGCTGAAGTTCGAGGAGTGGGAGGTGATGCGGCCGCAGACCGTGTTCGTCTCCGCCACGCCGGGCCCGTGGGAGCTGGAGCGCACGGGCGGCGTCTTCACCGAGCAGGTGGTGCGCCCCACCGGCCTGATCGACCCCGAGGTCATCGTGCGCCCCACCGACACCCAGGTGGACGACCTGCTGGCGGAGTGCCGCACCTGCATCGAGAAGGGCCAGCGCGTCCTGGTCACCACGCTGACCAAGAAGATGGCGGAGGCGCTGACCGAGTACATGCACGAGGCCGGGATCAAGGTGCGCTACATCCACTCCGACGTGGAGACGCTGGAGCGCATCGAGATCATCCGCGACCTGCGCCTGGGCGCCTTCGACGTGCTGATCGGCATCAACCTGCTGCGCGAGGGCCTCGACATCCCGGAGTGCGGGCTGGTCGCCATCCTGGACGCGGACAAGGAGGGCTACCTGCGCTCCCGCACGTCCCTTATCCAGACCATCGGCCGCGC
Organism: Azospirillaceae bacterium; assembly: GCA_035627915.1. Taxonomy (GTDB): domain Bacteria; phylum Pseudomonadota; class Alphaproteobacteria; order Azospirillales; family Azospirillaceae; genus DASPKT01. The sequence continues at coordinate 2,760 of DASPKT010000134.1, read as the reverse complement.
CGCCCGCAACGTGGAGGGCCGCGCCATCCTCTACGCCGACCGCGTCACCGACAGCATGAAGTTCGCCATCGACGAGACGAGCCGCCGCCGGGAGAAGCAGGTCGCCTACAACCTGGCCAACGGCATCACGCCCGAATCGGTGAAGAAGCAGATCTCCGACGTGCTGAACTCGGTCTACGAGCGCGGCGACCGGGTCAATGTCGGCACCGGCGGCGTGGCCGAGGAGGGCGCCCTGGTCGGCCACAACCTCAAGGCCGTCATCGCCGATCTGGAGAAGCGCATGCGCGCCGCCGCCGCCGACCTGGAGTTCGAGGAGGCCGCCCGCCTGCGCGACGAGCTGCGCCGCCTGGAACAGGCCGACCTCGGCCTCGGCACCGACGCCACCCCCATCCGCGCCAGCGCCGTCGGCGAAAAGGGCCGCAGCACCGGCGGGCGGCCGGGGGAACGGGCGGGGAAGTGGCGGCAGAGGAGGAAGGGGTGAGGGAAATTCACTTAGCTCAGAGTCAATACCGGAATGTGCCACCTGACTCACATGAACTGCCTGAACGGATATGGCCGCGACTCTAGCATTGGCATTCGCTTTACCACCCTGGCCAATCTGCCAGCATAGCTAAGAACAACTGGTAAGTGATCGTATGGACCATCATTATTCCAGTCCATTTTTGTCAACGCCAATACATAATCTGCGATTTCATCCATTGCGCCATCACCCGCAAATCTTGTTAGCATAATCGGGCGCGGAATTCCTTTGCCACTTTTATAATAGTTAGTCCCTCCTACAATTCTAGGCGCATTCCCATCTGTCCAGAGAAGCTGTTCAAACGGGCCAATCTGTATACTTGTTCCACGTGCGCAGGGGAAATTGCTTGCGGATTTCTTTTCATCAAACCAGACGCCCTCCCACCCTGGAGATACATTGATCTGTATCAAATCTATCTTTCCGACTGCACCTAAAGCTTCAAAGCATCCGTCAATCTCTTCATCCTTCCACTCTGAATTTTTGAATACAATAACCCTCTTCGGAAGGACACCGCCATTTCTCTTCTGAAAAATGCTTAGGCTGCTAGCCATTACTTTTAGCATTTGCGACTTGCTCAGAAATGGGTTCTTGCCAGAGAACATGGCATCGCGCTCTTCATATGCCACAAACTCCAGGCCAGCCCCCTCTGAGTCAAAGACTTGGCTACAGCATATCGCAAAACGCGCCTCTGCCGGCCCAGCTTTCCTAATAGCATAATCTAACGCAATAAACGCGGTTCCTTCTTCAAGGTCCGCCAATATCCAAGGAACACCGCCTGCTTTTGTATAACTCGCGATACCCAAGCGCCACATGACGCTACAGCGACATCGATAGCTCAAAGCACCAGAGCGCCCGTCATTTATGATCTGCGTAGTAACTCCGAGGGACGCCGCAAGGGCTTTTATAAAATCGTGCAAATCGAAGTCATCATCCGGACCGCTGTAAGACACCACGCTCCAACTATCGGGAATAAAGATATATATTACGTCGAACTGCTCAAGACGCGACGACAATCTTCTGATTGCTCTACTAAATGCATCAATGATTTCACTTCGTACGATTTCTGGGTCACAATCATCTAAGGACAATCCAAATGGCAACTCTATCCAGTTTTCTTCACGTGCAGTGTCTACATCTAAACCAAAAATCCTCGAGAACCCTGGCCAATTGACTAGGTACTTCTGCCGCTCTCTCGGAGAAGCTGGCGCCCGCAACTCATTGACGATTCTTTTGACACTGCCAAGGGAGCCTTTTGGCGCAATTCCGCCGATCCGAATTGGATTAGTTAATCCAAAAACTTTCCCTATGCTGTAAGGGCCATATCGAAGCAGTCCGTTCAGCGGATGAGTGTCAAAATGAGAAGGGTTATCAGATCCGAACCTCAGGCGAGGCTCTCGATGTTGCACCAGTGAAGGAAATTTGCATAAGTCCTTCAGCATTGACTCAGAGATCATCGATCCGCCCCCATGCCACTGTAAGCAGTAATGCTTCCAATCTCGAAAAACAGATCTGGCCGCGATTCAATTGGCGCGAAAGCGTGCCGTGTGTTGTGTCGTGTTATTATGTTGATCCATCCATCGAGGATACTATTCGCGTGAGCATTATATCGAGATGCCATTCGCTCTCGGACAAACGCGCGCGCTACGTCTTTATCTTCTGCCTTAGGATGCGTGCCAGGACTGTATACCGTCGGTGAGAGCAGCAACCACAATCCCGACTCGACGAACCTAAAAGTTAGGCCACAAGCTTCCCACCATTTTGATGTACCCTTAGGTACAACTCCGCTTATCTTGTCTACAGTCCCAGCTCTCTTCTCATTGAAATTAGACGTTCTAACTACCTTCTCATCAGAAACTAGAATGTAGTCGTTTCGAATGCGGCACAGTGGAACGCCAACCTCTCTTGCAACCGCTTTCGCGAGGGAATGAAATAGTAAAGTTTGGTATCCACTCGAACGTCGCACGTAGTCAATATCCAGCGATGCATAGTCTAATTTCTTGATTCCATACTCATTGAAAGTTTCCCGAATGTCTTCGTCCGTGCCGAACGCAAGCACGCCGTCCCTACAGCGGGATGCAACTACATCGCATCCAGATTTCTGGACAGCCGCTTGAACATCAGACCATCCCCCAATCTCGCAATCAACAACTCGGCAAATTTGCGGCCATCGGACAACTGGCAAGGCATTAAGGCGAACTATAGGAAGCCTTACTGATTCACCACGACGAGGGCTTGGGTGG
>DASPKT010000133.1:0-13337 GCA_035627915.1 Azospirillaceae bacterium | reverse complement strand
GCCCAGTTGCGGTCCATGTTGCGGTACCAGTTCAGCCCGCCGCGGAAGCCGCTCTTGCCGTAGGCGTCGGCGTAGAGCCTGAGGTCCTCCTCGGTGAGCCAGGGCGGCAGCGTCTCCGGCACGGCGCAGGCGTCGACCAGGGTCTTGCCCGGCGGCACCATGGCCGGCCAGCCGGCACCCTCCGGCGCGTCGCCGGAGGCGGAGAAGAGCAGCCGGCGGAAGGTCTCGTAGGGATCGGCCTCCAGCTCGCGCTCGGCGACGCCGGGCTCCTGGAAATAGGCCATGTAGAAGCGGTCCAGCCCCTTGGCGCGGACCAGCGCCGGGATGCTGGCGGGGCCGCGGGGCGCGTGCGGGACGGACAGGCCGACGACGGCGCGGAAGCGGTCGGGGCGGAACAGCGCGCAGTGCCAGGCGACCGGCGCGCCCCAGTCGTGCCCGACGACGACGGCCGTGTCCGCCCCCAGCGCGTCCAGCACGCCCACCATGTCGCCGGTCAGGTGCAGCAGCGTGTAGGCGGCGGGATCGTCGGGCGCGTCGGTGCCGCCGAAGCCCCGCATGTCGGGCGCCACCGCCCGGTAGCCCGCTCCGGCCAGCGCCGCCAGCTGGTGGCGCCAGGAATGCGCCAGCTCCGGCCAGCCGTGGCAGAGCAGCACCAGGGGGCCGTGGCCCTGCTCCAGCAGGTGCATGCGGATGCCGTTGGTCTCGATGGTGCGGCTGGTGGGGCCGTCGGCCATGGTTCTCTCCTCCCGTTCTGCCGCCCATCCTACAGGGATGCGCCGCCGGCGCCAGCCAGGGATGCGCCGGCGGCGCGGGCGGGGAGGGTGACTTCGCTGCCCCGGCGGCTTATGGCGCCCGCGCGTTCCAGCGCCGCCAGGGCGCGGTAGAGCGCCTCGCGGCTCATGCCCAGCTCCTCCGCCACCGCGCTCCAGGTACGGTCGAGCGCCAGCACCGGCGGCGAGCCCGACGCGCCCAGCCGCATCCAGGCGAGCAGCCGCTCCCGGGCGGAGCGGACGTTGCGCAGCTCCAGCCGGGCGCGCAGGTCCCGCACCTGGGACGCCAGCATGCCGGCGAGGCCCAGCGCCGCCGCCGGGTCCCGGCGCAACGCCGCCAGCAGGGCGGCCTTCGGCACCGAGGTCACCTTCGTCGGCGTCTCCGCCACCGCGTCGCAATGGTAGCGCTCCGCGAACAGCGAGGCCTCGGCGACCGTCTCCCCCGCCTGGGCCAGGTGCAGGGCGACGGCGGCGCCGTCCTCCAGGTGGCGCAGCAGGCGGACGCGCCCGGCCTCGACCCGGTGCAGCGCCGCCACCGCGTCGCCCTGGCGGAACAGCGTCTCCCCGGGGGCGAGACGGCGCGTCGCCAGCCGGTCGGCGGGCACCAGGGCGGCGAGGTCGAACGGCATCGGGCGGCCTCCGGGCGGGGATAGCGTATGATCCGGATCATAAGGCGACGGGCCGGGCGGCGGTAGGGTGCCCGCACCAATCCAGGACCCAGGAGAACCCGATGTCCCGCAGCACCGCCGTCCTCGCCGCCTCCTTCGCCCTCTGGTTCGCCCTGCCGGCCGGCGCCGAGCCTCCGCACCACGGCCATGGGGCCGGCGGGCACGCGGTCTCAGCCGACGCCCGGCCCGTGCAGCCCGGCCAGGCGGTCTTCGGCGCGGTGCAGGAGATCGTGGCGCTGCTGGAGGCGGACCCGGCGACGGACTGGTCCAGGGTCGACATCGACCGGCTGCACCGGCACCTGCTGGACATGGAGCGGCTGGCGACCGCGGCCCGCGCCGCGCGGGAGGAGGTGCCGGGCGGGCTGCGCCTGACCGTGACGGGGGAGGGGGAGGCGGGGGAGGCCGCCCGGCGCATGATCCCGGCCCATGCCGGGCTGCTGGCGGCCGAGACGGGATGGGCGGTGCGGGCGGAACCGTTGCCGGCGGGTGCCGTGCTGACCGTCACCTCGGGCGATCCGGCCCAGGCGGCCCGCATCCGGGCGCTGGGCTTCATGGGGCTGATGGCCCGCGGCGGGCACCACCAGCCGCACCACTTGGCGATGGCCCGGGGCGGCGGCCACTGATCCGGCGGGGCTCCGGAACGGAAGAAGGCCCGGGGTCGCCCCCGGGCCTTCCGCCGCATCGGCCGGTAAGGGCGCGTGCCCTTACGACTTGATGAGCTTGCTCCACCAGCCCTTCTTGGGCTTCTCCACCGGCGGGTTCACCACCACGGCACCGGCCGCGGCGGCGTTCTCCTCCGGGGCCGCCTCGGCCGGGACCGGTTCGCCAGTCGCCTCGGGGGCAGTCGCCTCGGGGGCAGGGGCCTCGGGAGCGGCCGCCTCGGCCGGGGGCGCCTCGGCCGCGGGGACGGCCTCGGTCACCGTGGTTTCCGCGGCGGCGGCCGGCTCGGCGGCCTTCTTGCGGCTGCGGGTGGCGCGCTTCTTCGGCGCCGGGGCCTCCTCGGCGGCCGGCTCGGCCGCAGCCGGTTCGGCCGCGGGGGCCGGCTCGGCCACGGTGGACGCCGCCTCGGCCGGGGCCTCCGCCGCCTTCTTGCGGCTGCGGCTGGCACGCTTCTTCGGCGCGGGCGCCTCCTCGGCCAGGGCCGGCTCGGCAGTCGCCCCGGTCACGGCAGCCACGATCGAGGCGGCTTCGGCCACGGCAGCGTCGGCCACGGCGGGAGCCGCCTCGGCCGGAACCGCCTCGGGGACGGCGACGGCATCCGTGCGGTCGTCCTGCCCGGCGCCTTCCTGGGCACCGTCACCCTGGGCACCGTCACCCTGGGCGCCTTCACCCTGGGCATCCTCGCCCTGGGCGTCGTCGCCGTCGGTGCCGGCCTCGCCCTCGGCGCCCTCCATCCGGTTGCGGGCCCGGCGGCGGCCGCCGCGCTTGCCCCGGCGGCGCTTCTTGCGGCCGTTCTCGCCGTCGGCATCGGTGTCGGCATGGGCCTCGTCGCCCTCCGCCTCGTCCTCGCCTTCGCCCTCGTCGCCTTCCTCGGCGGCGGCGACGGCATCGACGGCGGCCTCCGACAGCTCGGCGCCGCGGTGCTCATGGCCGCGCTCGTCGCCGTTGCGGCGGCGGCGCCGGCGGCGCCGGCGGCGGCCGTCGCGGTCGCCGTTCTCCTGGCGCTCGCCCGCGGGCTGGGCGGCGGTCTCCTCCGCCGCGTCCTCGGCCTCCTCGTCGGCCTCCTCGGCCTCCAGCTCCAGCAGCCGGTCGGTCTCGGCGAAGACCCGCTCGGCGTTGACGGGGGCCGGCAGCGGCTCGTCCGCGGAGCGCGCCTTGATGCGCTCCAGCCGGTGGTCGGGCGGGGTCAGGCTGTCGTCGGCGTGCAGGAACACGCGGAAGCCGTAGCGCCGCTCGATCTCCGCCAGGGCGTCGCGCTTCTGGTTCAGGATGTAGAGCGTGACCTGGGTCGCCGCGGTGACCGTGATCTCGCTGGAGCGGCGGCGGATGCCCTCCTCCTCGATGGCGCGCAGCACGCACAGCGCGGCGCTCTCGATGGAGCGCACCATGCCGGAGCCGGCGCAGTGCGGGCAGCGCTCGAAGTTGATCTCCTGCAGAGAGGGGCGCAGGCGCTGGCGCGACAGCTCCAGCAGGCCGAAGCCGGAGATGCGGCCCAGCTGGATGCGGGCGCGGTCGGCCTTCATCGACTCCTTCAGGCGCTTCTCGACGGCCGCGTTGTTGCGCGCGTCCTCCATGTCGATGAAGTCGATGACGATGAGGCCGGCGAGGTCGCGCAGGCGCAGCTGGCGGGCCACCTCCTCGGCGGCCTCCAGGTTGGTGCGCAGCGCCGTCTCCTCGATGTTCCGCTCCTTGGTGGCGCGGCCGGAGTTGACGTCGATGGCGACCAGCGCCTCGGTCTGGTTGATGACGATGTACCCGCCCGAGCGCAGCTGGACGACCGGGTTGAACATCGTCTCGATCTGGCCTTCCACCTGGTAGCGGTGGAACAGCGGGATGTCGTCGCGGTAGGGCTGCACCTTCTTGGCGTGCGACGGCATCAGCATCCGCATGAAGTCCTTGGCGGTGCGGTAGCCGGCCTCGCCCTCCACCCACACCTCGTCCAGGTCGCCGGAGTAGAGGTCGCGGATGGAGCGCTTGATGAGGTTCGCCTCCTCGTAGATCAGCGCCGGGGCGACCGACTGCATGGTCTGCTCCCGGATGCTGTCCCACAGGCGCATCAGGTACTCGAGGTCGCGCTTGATCTCCTGCTTGGTCCGCTCCATCCCCGCGGTGCGCAGGATGACGGCCATGCCGTGCGGGATGTCCAGGTCCTCCAGCAGCTCCTTCAGGCGCTTGCGGTCCTGGGGATTGGTGATCTTGCGGGAGATGCCGCCGCCGCGCGGCGTGTTCGGCATCAGCACGCAGTAGCGGCCGGGCAGGGACAGGTAGGTGGTCAGCGCAGCACCCTTGGTCCCGCGCTCCTCCTTGGTCACCTGGACCAGCAGGATCTGCCGGCGGCGGATGACCTCCTGGATCTTGTAGGAGCGGAGCGAGCGCGGGCGGCGGCGGCCCTGGTCCTCGGCCTCCTCCTCCTCCAGCGTCTCCACCACGCCCTCGGAACTGGCGAGCTGGCGGTCGGAGCTGCCGCCCCCGCCGCCCCGGCGGCGGCTGCCGCCCCGGCGGCCGCGGCGCGGGCGGGCGCCGCCCTCGGCACCCTCGCCTTCGGCACCCGAGCCTTCGGCACCCGAGCCTTCGGCACCCGAGCCTTCGGCGCCCTCTGCCGGGCCCTCCTCGCCGGGGGCCTCCAGCGGGCCGGCGCCCTCGGGCCCGGCGTCGACGGCTTCAGGTGCCGCGTCGCCGCCCTCGTAGCCGCCTTCCTGGCCGCCGTCCCCGGCGGAGAGGGGGCTGTCGCCCTCGGCACCCTCGTCGGCGTCGCTGTCGGCATAGTCGCCGTGGCCGTTGCCCTGGCCGGCGCTCTCCGCCTCGTCCTCGCGCTCCTCGCGGCTGCGCTCGCGCTCGTATTCGCGCATCAGCGCCTCGCGGTCGGCGACCGGGATGCGGTAGTAGTCGGGATGGATTTCGGAGAAGGCCAGGAAGCCGTGCCGGTTGCCGCCGTATTCGACGAAGGCCGCCTGCAGCGACGGCTCCACCCGGATGACCTTGGCGAGGTAGATGTTGCCCTTGAGCTGTCGGCGGCTGGCGATCTCGAAGTCCAGCTCGTCCAGCTTGTTGCCGTTGACCACGACGACCCGGGTCTCCTCCGGGTGCGTGGCGTCCACAAGCATGCGCTTGGCCATATGTTTTCCTCAGGACGGCACCCGTCCCGGCCGCGCGACTGACGGACGGGGAGCGCGCCCCTGTCTGATGCGAAGCCGTCGGCGCGCGCCCTCAGACCCGCCGAACGGCGCTCGGGACAAGCAGCCAGGACGGGTCGGGCGACGTGAGCCGGGCGTCGGCCGGGGTGGCCGCTGCCAGCTTCGTGGTTTCCACACCACCGCATCCCCTGGAGCGCCACGCCCGCGGTCGTTGCGCAGCGCCGGTTGAGAAGGCTGCGTCCCGGGTCCGGGGGCGACGCCGCCGCCCCCCGCGAAGGGGGCTGGGCAGGGCACGGTTTGTCGCAGAAGCGAAGATAAACATCCCCTGAATGTTCCACAACGAGGAATTCGCCGAACCCGAACGTATTCCGACTGCGGGCCACCACCCCGCCCGGACGGCCTTATCCGATGAGACGGCGTCTCATCATCGTCCTTGAGGGCCTTGATTCTTTAGGGTTATAACGAATCGAACTTTGTTCGCGGCAGCGGCCGGGGGCTCCAGGTGGGCGGCGGAACTCGCAATCCTTTCAAGCTGATGGCCCTGCTGGCCGGGCTCGCCGCCGGTCTGTGCGGCGGCGTGGCCGCTGCCGAGCCGGTGCAGACCGCCGCCGTGGCGGTGCCCGCGGCGGCCCCCCGCGCCGCCGTGCTGGCGGTCCGCATCGGCGAGCATCCCGACAAGACGCGCCTCGTCCTGGAGATGAGCCGGGCGACCGCCTTCCGCGTGGCGCCGGGCGACGCGCCGGGCCGGCTGCTGCTCGACATCCCCGAGGTGGACTGGGCCAGCGGCCCGGCGCCGTCCGGCCGCGGCCTGCTGCGCGCGGTGCGGCTGGCGGGCGCCGAGCGCGGCGTCATGCGCCTGGAGCTCGACACCGACGGGCCGGCCCGCGTGGTGCTGGCGGAGTTCCTGCCGCCCCGCGACGGCAAGCCGCCGCGCCTGGTGCTGGACCTGGAGCGCACGGACGCCGCCGGCTTCCGCGCGCAGAAGGCGGTGGCCTCGGGCCGGCTGCCGGGTGCCGTCGCGGCGCCGGCCGCCGCTTCCGCCGCCGCCCCGCCGCCAGCGCCGACCCTGAAGGCGCCTGCCGCCGCGGTTGCGGCGCCGGTGCCGCCCGCGGCGTCGGCCCGGCCCGCCATCGTCCCGGCCGCGGTGCCGGCGGTCCCGCCGCCGAAGCCGAAGGCGCCGCGCAAGCCGCTGATCGTGCTGGACCCCGGCCATGGCGGCGAGGACCCCGGCGCGCGCAGCGTCCACGGCACCCACGAGAAGGAGCTGACCCTGGCCGCCGCACGCGAGCTGAAGCGCCAGCTGGAGGCGACGAAGCGCTACCGGGTGGCGCTGACGCGCGAGGGCGACGTGTTCATCCCGCTGCGCGAGCGCACCGCCCGGGCCCGCGCGCTGGGCGCCGACCTCTTCATCTCGCTGCACGCCGACAGCATCGACAGCGGCAGCGTGCGCGGCATGTCCGTCTACACCCTGTCCGACAAGGGCTCCGACCGCGAGGCGGAGATGCTGGCCGCGCGCGAGAACCGCGCCGACGCCATCGTCGGGCTGGACCTCTCCGCGGAGAGCGAGGAGGTGGTGGGCATCCTCATCGACCTCGCCCAGCGCGAGACGCGCAACCAGTCCACCCGCTTCGCCAACCTTGTCGTGGAGGAGGCGGGCAAGCAGGTGGCGCTGCTGGCCAAGCCCCTGCGCTCCGCCGGATTCGCGGTGCTGACGGCGCCGGACGTGCCCTCGGTGCTGATCGAGATGGGCTACCTCTCCCACCGCGACGACGCCAAGCTGCTGGCGACCCCCGCCCACCGCAAGCGCATGGCCCAGGGGCTGGTGCGGGCGATTGATGGCTACTTCGCACGCTCGCTGCTGTTGAGCCGGTCATAAGGGCGACATAATCGGCGTGAAGCTGTAGGGTGCGGGAGCGGCCGGCCGGCCGCCGCCCGACCCCGCCCGCCTATTTCCGGTACCGGTAGCCCATGCGCGTCCTCGCCTCCCTCTTCGCCGCCGTCGTCATCCTGGCCGCCGCCGGCGGCGGCCTCACCGTCTGGGGCCTCTGGCATTTCGGCCAGGGGCTGCCCGAATACGCCCAGCTGCACGACTACCGGCCGCCGACGGCGACCCGCGTGCATGCCGGCGACGGGCGGCTGGTGACCGAGTTCGCGACCCAGCGCCGCGTCTTCGTGCCCATCGAGGCGATCCCGAAGCGGGTCGTGCGCGCCTTCATCTCGGCCGAGGACAAGAACTTCTACGAGCATTCCGGCGTGGACTGGTTCGCGGTGGCGCGCGCCGCCGTGTTCAACGTGCAGAACATCGCCGACGACCGCCGCCCGGTGGGCGCCTCCACCATCACCCAGCAGGTCACGCGCATGTTCCTGCTGACCAACGAGGTCAGCTACGTCCGCAAGATCAAGGAGGCCATCCTGGCCCACCGGATCGAGCGGGCCATGTCCAAGGACCGCATCCTGGAGCTGTACCTCAACGAGATCTTCCTGGGGAACCGCGCCTACGGCGTGGCCGCGGCGGCGCTGAACTACTTCGACAAGCCGCTCGACCAGCTGACGGTGGCGGAGGCCGCCTTCCTGGCCTCGCTGCCCAAGGCGCCCGACCGCTACTACCGCGAGCGGCATCGCGACGCCGCCATCGCCCGGCGCAACTACGTGCTGGGCCGCATGGTGGAGGACGGCTACATCACCCCGGCCGAGGCGGAGGAGGCGGGCGCGCAGCCGCTGCAGTTCCGCGACCCCCGCGGGACCGAGTTCGTCAGCGCCGACTATTTCATGGAGGAGGTGCGCCGCCAGCTGGCCGGCCGCTTCGGCGAGCAGGAGCTGTACGGCGGCGGCCTGTCGGTGCGCACCACCCTGGACCCCAAGCTCCAGGACGTCGCCACCCGCGCCCTGCGCGAGGGGCTGATGGCCTATGACCGGCGCGACGGCTGGCGCGGGCCGGTGGCGCAGCTGCCCAGCCTGGACGACTGGAAGGGCCAGCTCGAGAAGGCGGCCGTCCCGGCGGGCGGCGAGGCCTGGCAGCTGGCCGTGGTCATCCAGACCACCGAGAAGGAGGCGCTGATCGGGCTGAAGGGCGGCGAGCGCGGCCGCATCCCGCTGGCGGAGCTGAAGTGGGCCCGCAGCTTCAAGCCCGGCACCGGCTCCGGCCCGGCGGTGCAGAAGCCGGCCGACGCGCTGTCGCCGCGCGACGTGGTGATGGTGGAGAAGCTGGAGGGCAAGGACGCCCCGGCCGACGGCTACGCGCTGCGCCAGATCCCCGACGTGCAGGGCGCGCTGGTCGCGATGGACCCGCACACCGGCCGCGTGCTGGCCATGTCGGGCGGCTTCAGCGCCCGCATCAGCGTGTTCAACCGCGCCACCCAGGCGCAGCGCCAGCCCGGTTCCGCCTTCAAGCCGTTCGTCTACCTGGCGGCGCTGGACAAGGGCTTCACCCCCAGTACGCTGGTGCTGGACGCGCCCTTCTCGCTGGACCAGGGCGGCGGCCAGGGCAAGTGGAAGCCGGCCAACTACACCGAGCAGTTCTACGGGCCGACCCCGCTGCGCGTCGGCATCGAGAAGTCGCGCAACGTCATGACCGTGCGCCTCGCCCAGAACATCGGCATGGAGCCGATCGTGGAGGTCGCCCGCAGGTTCGGCATCACCGAGAACCTGCCGCCGCACCTCTCCATGGCGCTGGGCGCGGGGGAGACGACGGTGCTGCGCCTCACCGCCGCCTACGCCATGCTGGTCAACGGCGGCAAGCGCATCGACCCGACCTTCGTCGACCGCGTCCAGGACAATGCCGGCCGCACCATCTACAAGCACGACCAGCGGCCGTGCGACGGCTGCACCGACCTGGTCTGGCCCGGCACGGAGAGCGCCGCCGCCGCCCTGCCGGCCGCCCCGGACGGCGCCGCCGCGGCCCCGGCCGACCCGGGCAAGGTGCCCTACGTGCCCGACACGCGCGAGCAGGTCGCCGACCCCCGCACCGTCTACCAGGTCGTCTCCATGATGGAAGGCGTGGTGCAGCGGGGCACCGGCGTGCGGCTGCGCGAGATCGGCAAGCCGCTGGCCGGCAAGACCGGCACCACCAACGACAGCATGGACGCCTGGTTCGTGGGCTTCTCCCCCGACCTGGCGGTGGGCGTCTTCGTCGGCTTCGACCAGCCGCGCTCGCTGGGCGACAAGGAGAGCGGCTCCTCGGTCGCGGTGCCCATCTTCAAGGACTTCATGGAGGCGGCGCTGAAGGACAAACCGGCCACGCCGTTCCGCGTGCCGCCGGGCCTGCGCCTCGTCCGCGTCGATCCGGAGACCGGCCGCCCGGCCCAGCCCGGCGACCGCGGCGCCATCTGGGAGGCCTTCGTGCCCGGCACCGAGCCGCGCGGCGACGAGGGCGTGCTGGACGGCGGCGACGCCGGTTCCGCCTGGCTGCCGGCCGCCCAGGCATCGCGCCCCGACCAGCCGCCGCCGGTCAACCTCGGCACCGGCACCGGCGGCGTCTACTGAGGGATGGGGAAGGGGAGGCGGCCGGCGCCGCCTCCCGCCCGCCCGACCGGCCGCCGGGATCAGCCCCCGCAGCCGCCCGACTGCGGCTTGAAGCCGACATGGCCCCCGGAGGGGTCGTAGAGGAACTGGACCTGCCGGAGGAAGTGGCGGCCGGTGTTGATGAAGGTCGGCTTCTGCTCCTTGCCCATCCAGGGGATCACCTGCAGCGGCTCCTGCGGCTGGGGCGGCGCGATGCCGGGGGCGGAGATGGTGAAGGCGTCGGTCGCCACCGTCCCCGCCGTCCCCGCGAAGGCGACGGATACGGTTGTTCCCGGCGCCAGCACCTGTACGGTGCGGCTCGGCTCGCTGGCGTCCGGTGCGGAGACCGTCTGGAAAGTCATCGAGGACGGCACCGTCACGTAGCTCTGCGGGATGCCGGTGTCGATGAGGGCCGTGCCCTGGGCGCAGGCCGCCCCGTTGATGGAGATGCACATGCCGACCGGCTGCCAGTCGTTGTACTGCGCGAGCGGCTGCAGCTTCACGAAGCCGAAGCCTTGCGTGTTCTGCGGCGTCAGCCCGACGGTCACCCCGGTCGTGCCGATGATGTAGCCGGGCTTGAAGGTGGCCGGCGTGACCGCGGTCTTGCCGACGGTCGCCAGGTTCAGCAGGACGTTCTTGTCCGGCGTGCCCTGGGGCTGGTAGTCCGCCTCGCGCCCGAAGCCGACGCCCATGTAGACGATGTCGGAGTTGCCGGCGGGCTGGAGCGCGTTCGGGTCGGGGCAGGTGCCGTCGTTGGCGTAGTTCTGGCAGACGCCCGACTGCTCCACCCCCAGGATCGGCACCGTGGCCGTGGCGACCTCCTGCCCCTGGCCGTCGAAGAGCGTCACCACGACCGGGACCCAGGTGCCCACCCACAGGACCTTGCTGCTGGACAGGAACTGGTAGCCCGGCTTCGCGGCCGGGCTGGCCTTCAGCTGGGCGTAGCCGGGGATCTTGCCGCTGGCGAGCGCCACGCCGACCGAGCCCGTGTCCATCGTCACCGTCATCCGGGCGGAGCCCTGGACGGAGAAGCTCAGCTTCGGCGCCTCGGTGAAGGGCACCGCCTGCGGGACGGCGAAGGGGATGCACTGGCTGACCGTGCCCGTCGCCACGACCTGCGCCGCGGCCGGCAGGGCCGCCGAGCCCATCAGCGCCGCCGCCAGCCCCACCCGCCTCAATGCCTTCCTGTTCATGCCCATGTCTCCCCCTCTGCCGCGTAGGTGCGGAAAGGGGAGTGTACGGGTGAATGCAGCGCGATACGACGCATCCGGCGCCGATATAACCTTCTGCGCGCGAATGGGTCTGACATAAGCCAGCGTCCGGCGCGGGTGATTCCGAATTGATCCAGGTCAACGGCCCGGTTGATCCAGGTCAGCGCCCCCTCCGGAGGGCAGGCGTAAATATCCCTCCATCAAGAACGATACGAGTGCGCGGCCCTGCCAAATATTCGGCCTGCGCACCATGAAGGAGAGCTGTCATGAAAGTCTCGCCGGTCCTCGCGGCTGCTGCCTGCGCCGCGGTTTCCCTTCTTGCCGCCACGCCGCAGGCGATGGCCGAGAAGGCGCAGGGGGACCTGCTGGTGCGCGGCCGCGTGCTGTACGTCGAGCCCGACGAGTCGAGCTCGCTGAGCCTGGGCGGCGCCGGCATCGCCGGCAAGGTGGACGCCGACATCGGCGCCGTGCCCGAACTCGACTTCACCTACTTCCTGACCGACAACATCGGCGTCGAGCTGATCCTGGGCACCACCCCGCACGAGGTGAAGGCCAAGGGCACGCCGCTCGGCAACGTCGACCTGGGCGAGGTGTGGCTGCTGCCGCCGACGCTCAGCGCGCAGTACCACTTCAACCCGAAGGGCCAGATCAGCCCCTATGTCGGCGCCGGGCTGAACTACACCTTCTTCTACAACGTGGACAACGGCGGCGTCGCCGACGTGGACTACACCGACGGCTTCGGCTGGTCGCTGCAGGCGGGCGTCGACGTGGCGCTGAAGGGGCCCTGGTCGCTGAACCTGGACGTGAAGAAGATCTTCATCGACACCAAGGCGACGGTGAACGCCGGCCTCGCCAACCCGATCCGGGCCAAGGTCGACATCGACCCCTGGGTGGTGGGCATCGGCGTGGGCTACCGCTTCTGAGCGGGCGGGGAGGGGCGGCGGCGTTCCGGGCCATTCCTTATTCCGGCTATTCCGGGGCCGCCGCCCGGTCCCGTCCCCGCGGGGGGTTTATCTCTTCGCCCGTACGCGCTATCTAGACCCTCCTGATCCACACTGACCCCTGGACACGAGGAGGACCGCGATGCGGGCCGAGATCGAGGCGGTCGCCGAGGCTGTACGGCAGTCCTTGGCGCTGCTGAGGAGGCATCTTTGACTGGGAGAATGCCCTCTTCCGCTTTGACGAGCTGACCGCGCTTTCCGAGGACCCGAAGCTCTGGGACGATCCCGAGCGGGCCCAGAAGATCATGCGCGAGCGGACCCACCTGGAAACCGCCATCAACGGGTACCGCGCCCTGGAGCGCGACCTGAACGACAGCATCGAGCTGATCGAGATGGGCGAGGCCGAGGGCGACGCCGACATCGTCGCCGACGCCGAGAAGAGCCTGTCCTCGCTGCAGGCCCGCGCCCGCACGCTGGAGCTGGAGAGCCTGCTCTCCGGCGAGGCGGACGCCAACGACTGCTTCCTCGAGGTGAATGCCGGCGCCGGCGGCACCGAGGCCCAGGACTGGGCCCTCATGCTGCTGCGCATGTACACCCGCTGGGCAGAGCAGCACGGCTACAAGGTGGAGCTGCTGGACGAGAGCCCGGGCGAAGAGGCCGGCATCAAGTCCGCCACGGTGCAGATCAAGGGCCACAACGCCTATGGCTGGCTGAAGACGGAGTCGGGCGTGCACCGGCTGGTGCGCATCAGCCCGTTCGACAGCCAGGCGCGGCGCCACACCAGCTTCTCCAGCGTCTCCGTGACTCCCGTCATCGACGACAAGATCGTCGTCGAGATCAACGAGAAGGACGTGCGCGTCGACACCTACCGGGCGTCCGGCGCCGGCGGCCAGCACGTCAACAAGACGGACTCGGCCGTCCGCCTGACCCACGTGCCCACCGGCATCGTCGTCGCCTGCCAGCAGGAGCGCAGCCAGCACAAGAACCGCTCCAAGGCGTGGGACATGCTGCGCGCCCGCATCTACGAGATGGAGCTGCGCAAGCGCGAGGAGGCCGCGGCGGCGCTGGAGGCCACCAAGACCGACATCGGCTGGGGCCACCAGATCCGCTCCTACGTGCTGCAGCCCTACCAGATGGTGAAGGACCTGCGCACCGGGGTGGAGACCAGCCAGAGCCAGGCGGTGCTGGACGGCGACCTGGACGAGTTCCTCCAGGCCGCGCTCGCGTCCCGCATCAAGGGCCAGGGCGACGAGGCCGCGGCGTAAGCTCAGGCCTCGGTCATTGCGTAACCGGAATGGCGGCGCTCCCGAGAGGGGGCGCCGCCGTTTTCCGTTCGGGGGATTGGTCAGGCCCCCCGGTCAGGCCTCCCGGTCAGGCCAGCGCGATCAGGGCGATGCCGGACAGCACCAGCGTCGCGGCGGCGATGCGGCGCAGTGCGAACCCCTCCTTCAGC
>DASPKT010000132.1:0-10470 GCA_035627915.1 Azospirillaceae bacterium | reverse complement strand
GCCCCGGGGTCACCCCCGGGGCCGCTTTCACGTCAACGGTTTAGCAAACCGCTATACCGCTCGCCCCCTCAGCTGCACCCCGTCGTGCTGCCGCAGGTGTCGCACTTCAGGCAGGTGCCGTTGCGGACCAGGGTCATGTGGCCGCATTCGGGGCAGCTGTCGCCCTCGTAGCCCTTGGCGCGGGCCTCGCGGATCTTCTCGAAGCGCGCCGCACCGTTGGTGCCGCTGCCCGAGCTGACCGAGCCGCCGTAGGCGGTGCCGGTCATGACCGTCTCAGCGTGGACGGCGACCGTCGTGGTGCCGCCGCCGGCGTAGGCCGCAGGGGCGCCGTGGGTGCCGGTGGCGGCCGGGGCCTCGGCCGTGGCGGTTTGGAAGCCCTGCACCGCCTTGTTGGCCTGGCCGCCCTGCAGCACCCGCAGGTTCGGCAGGTGGTTGCGGACATAGCCGGTGGAGGTGATGCGGGCCACCACGTCCAGCGTCTCCTTCGCCACCTGGGCGGCGACCTCGGGCAGCTCGCCCTCGGCCTCGCCGGCGCCCATGCTGTCGGGCAGCAGGTCGTCCGGCGTGGCGTGCGCCAGGTCGGTGCGGTCGAGGTAGGAGATCGCCAGCTCGCGGAACACGTAGTCCAGGATCGAGGTCGCCATCTTGATGGCGTCGTTGCCCTGGACCGCACCCGACGGCTCGAAGCGGGTGAAGGTGAAGGCCTCCACATACTCCTCCAGCGGCACGCCGTACTGCAGGCCCAGCGACACCGCGATGGCGAAGTTGTTCATCAGCGAGCGGAAGGCGGCGCCCTCCTTGTGCATGTCGATGAAGATCTCGCCGATGCGGCCGTCCTCGTACTCGCCGGTGCGCAGGTACACCTTGTGGCCGCCGACGACGGCCTTCTGGGTGTAGCCCTTGCGGCGGTGGGGCAGGCGCTCGCGCTGGGCGCGGACGATCTTCTCCACCACCTTCTCCACCACCCGCTCGGTCACCATGGCGGCGCGGGCGGCGGCCGGCGCCTCGATGACGCGGTCCAGCAGCGACTCGTCCTCGAGATCCTCCTCGTCCTCGTCCAGCACCTGGGCGTTCAGCGGCTGGCTGAGCTTGGAGCCGTCGCGGTAGAGCGCGTTGGCCTTCAGGCCCAGGCGCCAGGACAGCATGTAGGCGTCCTTGCACTCCTCGACCGTCGCCTGGTTCGGCATGTTGATGGTCTTGGAGATGGCGCCGGAGATGAAGGGCTGCGCGGCCGCCATCATGCGGATGTGGCTCTCGGCCGACAGGTAGCGCTTGCCGATCTTGCCGCACGGGCTGGCGCAGTCGAACACCGGCAGGTGCTCTTCCCGAAGGTGCGGGGCGCCCTCCAGCGTCATGGCGCCGCAGCAATGGACGTTGGCCGCCTCGATCTCCGCCTTGCTAAAGCCCAGGTGGGCCAGCATGTCGAAGGAGAAGTCGTCCAGCAGGTGCGGGGCGATGCCCAGCGTGCGGACGCAGAACTCCTCGCCCAGCGTCCACTTGTTGAAGGCGAACTTGATGTCGAAGGCGTTGCCCAGCGCCTGCTCCAGTTTGGCCAGCTCCGCCTCGCCGAAGCCCTTCGCCTTCAGGCGCTCGTGGTTGACGCCGGGGGCACCGGCCAGCGTGCCGTGGCCGACCGCGTAGCGCTCCATGGCGGAGACCTGGTCCGGCGTGTAGCCCAGCTTCGCCAGCGCCTCCGGCACCACGCGGTTGATGATCTTGAAGTAGCCGCCGCCGGCCAGCTTCTTGAACTTCACCAGGGCGAAGTCGGGCTCGATGCCGGTCGTGTCGCAGTCCATCACCAGCCCGATGGTGCCGGTGGGGGCGACGACGGTGGCCTGGGCGTTGCGGTAGCCGTGCTTCTCGCCCAGCTCCAGCGCGCGGTCCCAGGCGCGGCGCGCGGCGGCGATCAGGCGCTGGTCCGGGCAGTCCTCGGCGTCCAGCGGCACCGGCGGCACCGACAGCCCCTCATAGCCCGAGGCGGCGCCGTAGGCGGCCCGGCGGTGGTTGCGGATGACCCGCAGCATGTGGGCGGCGTTCTTCTTGTAGCCGGGGAAGGTGCCCAGCTCCTCCGCCATCTCGGCGGACGTGGCGTAGGCGACGCCGGTCATGATGGCGCTCACCGCACCGCAGATGGCCCGCGCCTCCGCGGAGTCGTAGGGGATGCCGGCCGCCATCAGCAGGCCGCCGACATTGGCGAAGCCCAGGCCCAGCGTGCGGTACTCGTACGACAGCTTCGCGATCTCGCGGCTGGGGAACTGCGCCATCAGGACGCTGATCTCCAGCACCACGGTCCACAGGCGGCAGGCGTGCTCGAACGCGTCCGCGTCGAAGCTGCCGTCCTTGCGCCGGAACTCCATCAGGTTGAGGGAGGCCAGGTTGCAGGCGGTGTCGTCGAGGAACATGTACTCCGAGCACGGGTTCGACGCGTTGATGCGGCCCGACTCGGGGCAGGTGTGCCACTCGTTGATGGTGGTGTCGAACTGCACGCCCGGGTCGGCCGACTGCCAGGCGGCGTGGGCGATCTTGTCCCAGAGGTCGCGGGCCCGCAGGCTCTTGGCGACCTTGCCGTCGGTGCGGCGGATGAGGTCCCAGGTGCCGTCCGCCAGCACCGACTCGATGAAGCCGTTGGGCACCCGCACCGAGTTGTTGGAGTTCTGGCCCGACACGGTCAGGTAGGCGTCCGAATCCCAGTCGGTGTCGTAGGTCCGGAACTCCATCTGGGTGAAGCCCTGGCCGGCGAACTGGATGGCGCGCTGGATGTAGTTCTCCGGGATCATCGCCTTGCGGGCGGCGATGATGGCCTTCTTCAGCGCCTTGTTCTTCGCGGGGTCCAGGCGGTCGGCGTGGGCGCCCATGCCCTCGGTCGCGGCGGCCATGATGGCGTTCAGGTGCTTGTCCGCCAGCTTGGAGCCGGCGACGAGCGCGCAGACCTTCTGCTCCTCCACCACCTTCCAGTCGACATAGGCCTCGATGTCGGGGTGGTCGAGGTCGACCGTCACCATCTTGGCGGCGCGGCGGGTGGTGCCGCCCGACTTGATGGCGCCGGCGGCGCGGTCGCCGATCTTCAGGAAGCTCATCAGGCCCGACGACTTGCCGCCGCCGGACAGCCGCTCGCCCTCGCCGCGCAGGCGGGAGAAGTTGGAGCCGGTGCCGGAGCCGTACTTGAACAGGCGCGCCTCGCGGACCCACAGGTCCATGATGCCGCCCTCGTTCACCAGGTCGTCGGCGACGCCCTGGATGAAGCAGGCGTGCGGCTGCGGGTGCTCATAGGCCGAGTCGGAGGCCTTCAGCTTGCCGGTCTTGAAGTCGACGTAGTAGTGGCCCTGGGCCGGGCCGTCGATGCCGTAGGCCCAGTGCAGGCCGGTGTTGAACCATTGCGGGCTGTTGGGCGCCGCCATCTGGCGGCACAGCATCACGCGCATCTCGTCGAAGAAGGCGAGGGCGTCCGCCTCGCCGTCGAAATAGCCGCCCTTCCAGCCCCAGTAGGTCCAGGTGCCGGCCAGCCGGTCGAACACCTGCCGGGCCGAGGTCTCGCCGACCGTGCGCTTCTCCTTGGGCAGCTTGGCGATGGCGTCCTCGTCCGCCACCTTGCGCCACAGGAAGGAGGGGACGGTGTTCTCCTCCACCGGCTTCAGGACCGCGGGGATGCCGGCCTTGCGGAAGTACTTCTGGGCCAGGATGTCGCACGCCACCTGGCTCCAGTCGCTGGGCACCTCGATGTCGGCGGCCTGGAACACGACGGAGCCGTCCGGATTGCGGATCTCGCTGGTCGCACGGCGGAACTCGATGCCGTGGTACGCGTCGCGGCCTTCGGTCGTGAAACGTCTCTCGATACGCATGGCGCCCGTTTCCTTGGTTCCTGTGGTGTGCCGGTGGAGTGGCGCGCACGCGGCGCGTCAGCACCCGCCCCCTAGATGCTGTGGCTAACGGGAGCCTAGGCCACGAGGTTTCGTGCAGCAACGAGATTTTGTCCAAATTTTCCGGCCGTATACCTCCTGTAGTGGTTGACAGGTCCGGGGGCGGACGTTCCACCCCCAATTCCCAGCGAGGGGGGAGGGACCGCTCGCCGCAGGGGGTTTGCAACCCGGCCGGAGGGGTGGCAGGGTGCGGCGCTCCTTCACCCGAACCCGACGATGCCGCAACCCGATCCCGTCCCCGACACCAGCCGCGACTCGGACGCCGAACCCGGCCCCGCCGCCGGTCCCGCCGCCGGTCCCGCCACTGCCCAGCCGACGGGCTGGCGCGGCTGGCTGAAGCGCTGGTCGGGCGTCATCACCGGCGTCGTGCTGCTGCTGCTGGGCGCCGTCGCCGTGCGCCACGTGGCGGAGGACTTCGACTACAACGAGGTCTGGGCCTACCTGCACGGCCTGCCCATGGGCAAGGTGCTGCAGGCGCTGGCGCTGACGGCGGCCGGGTACCTGGTGCTGACCCTCTACGACGTGTCGGCGCTCTACTACCTGCGCCTGCGCATGCCCTACAGCACGGTGGCGCTGGGCAGCTTCGCCGGCTACGCGGTGTCGAACAACGTCGGCTTCGCCGTCATCAGCGGCGGCTCGGTGCGCTACCGGGTCTATTCGGCGGCGGGGCTGACGGCGGCCGACATCGCCAAGATCGTGGTGTTCTCCACCACCACCTTCACGCTCGGGCTGATCTTCACCGGGGGCCTCGGCATCATCGTCGGCCCGCATCCCGGCGCCCAGTTGCTGAACCTGCCGGAATGGGTGCTGCAGGCGGCGGGCGGGCTGACCCTGTTCGGGCTGTTCGCCGCCACCGTGCTGACCGCCGTCACCCACCGGCCGGTGAAGCTGGGGCCCTGGAGCTTCTCGCTGCCGTCGGGCGGGCTGGTGCTGTCGCAGATCGCCATCGCCTCCTTCGAGATCGTGCTGTCGGGGGCCGCGCTCTTCGTGCTGCTGCCGGAAGGGCACGGGGCGAGCTTCATGGAGTTCATCGGGATCTTCTGCGCCGCCCTCGCCATCGCCATCACCAGCCACGTGCCGGGCGGCATCGGCGTGTTCGAGGCGGTGCTGCTGCTGGGGCTGAAGCAGCAGGGCTCCGCCGGCGGGGTGCTGGGCGCGCTGCTGGCCTTCCGCTTCATCTACTACGTGGTGCCGCTGGTGGCGGCCGGCGTGGCGCTGGGGGGATGGGAGCTGCGCATGCAGAGCGGCTCGATCGCCAAGGCCTGGCGCGAGACGATGCGCATCCTCAGCGGGCGGGACTGACCCGATTTTCATGACCGCGGCAGTGGACGTGTGCCCCGTCCGGTGCCATATTCCGCCCGCTTCCGCCGCCATCGGCGCGCGCGGGTGCCCTCATTCCTGCCCGTCTAGGGCGTCTTGCCACGAGCGGCCATGTCTGACCGGATTTCCTTTGTCACCTGGATGGCGAGCCTGCACATCCGCTTCACCGTCTGGCGCCTGGCCGAGAAGGTCGGCACCGACCGGATGGGGAACACCTATTTCCAGGAGAAGAAGGCGCGGCCCGGCATGAAGACCCGGCGCTGGGTCATCTTCCGGGGCGAGCCCGAGGCGACCAAGGTGCCGCCGGAGTGGCACGGCTGGCTGCACTACACCCACGACAAGCCGATCACGGACGACAGCCCGTTCCGCAAGCCGTGGCTGAAGGACCACCAGCCCAACCTGACCGGCACCGCCGGCGCCTACCGTCCGCCGGGCCACCAGTACGAGGGCGGCCAGCGCTCCCGCGCCACCGGCGACTACGAGCCCTGGACCCCGTCCTGACCCGGCCCCGGCCCGGTTCCCCGCGCCGTCCGGCCGGGGCCGGGCCGGATGCCGCGCCCGCCCGTTCATCCCTAGACCAGCCCGCCCCGGACAACCCGTAACGGAAGGGAACAGCACCCCATGCGCAGGAACGTCATCGAGACCGTGCTCGGCGCCGTCGTCCTCGTGGTGGCGGGGTTCTTCCTGTTCTTCGCCTACACCAGCTCCGACGTCCGCTCGGTCGGCGGCTACCCCGTCGAGGCGCGCTTCTCCTCCACCGGCGGCCTCCAGGCCGGCTCCGACGTCCGCATCAGCGGCGTCAAGGTGGGCACGGTGACCGGCCAGACGCTCGACACCCAGAGCTTCCAGGCGGTCATCCAGCTGGAGATCGACCCGACGGTGAAGCTGCCGCGCGACACCACGGCGGTGATCGCCAGCGAGAGCCTGCTGGGCGGCCGCTACCTGGACCTCCAGCCCGGCGGCGAGGAGGAGACGATCCAGCCCGGCGGCCGGATCGAGTACACCCAGAGTGCCGTGAACCTGGAGGAGCTGCTGGGCCGGTTCATGTTCTCCCAGGGCAGCGGCGGCCAGCAGGGCGCCGCCCCCGCGGCGGGTGCGCCGGCTGCCGGTGCCGCTCAGGGGGGCGCCGCGCCCGCCCAGGGCGGGGCCACCCAGGGTGGTGCGGCCCAGGGCGGCGGGCTGCTGGGCGGCCAGTGAGCCCGGGCGCGCCGGCCACGATCCCGCCACAAGCCCGGTCCATGCTGCCCGCCATGAAGCACCTCGCCCTGCCGATCCTCCTGGCCGTGACGCTGACCCAGACGGCGTTCGCGCAGGCGCCCGCCACGCCGGAGCCGCCGCCCGCCGCCGGCGCACCCACGCCTGGCCCGGGCGTCACCCTGCCGCCGATGCCGCCCGCCGCACCCGAGCGCACCTTCGAGGAGCACGGGGTCGCGGTCCTCCAGGGACTGGACAAGATCACCGCCAGCGTCTCCACCTTCGAGGCGCCGATCGGCCGGCCGGTCCGCTTCGGCGGGACCGAGGTCGTGGCGCGCGCCTGCCGCAAGGCGCCGCCCGTCGAGACGCCTGAATCGGCCGCGTTCCTTGAAATCGTGGAGCTGAAGCCGGACGAGGGGCCGGTGCGCCTGTTCGGCGGCTGGATGTTCGCCTCCAGCCCGGCGCTGTCGGCGCTGGAGCACCCCGTCTATGACGTCTGGGTGCTGGACTGCAAGAAGCGGCTGACCAGCTCCTCCTCCTCGCCGCAGTGAAACTCGGCCGGGCGGGAGACCGCCAGGGCCAGGCGCCGCCGGTACTCCGCGCGCGGGATCTCCACCGCCCCGAACTGCGCCAGGTGCGTGGTCACGAACTGCGTGTCCAGCAGCGTGTAGCCGCCCGCGCTGAGCCGCGCCACCAGGTGGACCAGGGCCACCTTGCTGGCATCGGTGGCGCGGGAGAACATGCTCTCCCCGAAGAAGGCGCCGCCCAGGGAGACGCCGTAGAGCCCGCCCGCCAGGCGCGGCCCGTCCCAGCACTCCACCGAATGGGCGAAGCCCAGCGCGTGCAGCCGGCAGTAGGCCTCCAGGATGGCGTCGTTGATCCAGGTGCTGGGGCGCTCCGCCGTGCTCTCCCCGCAGGCCTCCATGACCTGGCGGAAGGCGGTGTCGACGCGCACCTGGAACGCGCCCTGCCTGACCGTGCGGCGCAGGCGGCGGGGCACGTGGAAACCCTCCAGCGGCAGGATGCCCCGCATCTGCGGGTCGAACCAGAGAAGCTCGGCCGCGTCCGCGCTCTCCGCCATGGGGAAGATGCCGGCGGCGTAGGCCCTCAGCAGCAAATCGGGGGTAAGCTGGATCATGCCCCCGGTTTAACAGACGCGCCCCGCTCCTGTCCCGGGGCGCCGGGGGCGGGGAAGACGAAGCGCTGGTAGACGTAGCCGATGCCGATGAGGCTGAGGCCCAGGCCGAAGAAGGACAGCACCCGGAGCAGCCCGGTGAGGTCCGCCATGTCCCACAGGAACACCTTCAGCACCGCCGGCACCAGCACCGCCAGCGAGGCGTAGCGCAGGGTCGGCCGCCCCAGCCGGATCGCCAGCGCCAGCAGCAGCAGCGCGAAGGCCAGCCAGGCCGCGGAGTAGGCGTAGAGCTCCGCGTCGCCGGTGGGCCCCTCGGCCAGCAGCCCGCCGTGGAAGGCCTGCCTGATCTCCAGGGAGACCAGCGCGAAGGCCAGCAGCAGGGCCAGCGGCCCCGCCGCCCGCCGCTCCCAGGCGCCGGCGGGAAGCGCGCGGGCGTAGAGGCCCAGCAGCAGGGCGGGCAGGCCGTAGGCCAGCAGCAGCAGGTTCGCCACCGGCCAGTCCCCGACGTCCTCCCCCGACCAGAGCGGGTTCAGCGCCAGCAGGTGCAGCAGCAGGAGCTGCCCCATGGCGAGCCGGGCCAGCCACCAGGCGGCCTGGCGCCGGACCGGCCCCGGGTCGGCCCCGCCCGGGCGCCCGATCCCCAGCAGCCCCAGGGACGCCGCCAGCCAGACGGCGCTGCGCAGGCTGGTCTCCAGCAGCCCGAACGGGGAACTGCGCAGCGTGCCGTGCACCATGACCTGGATCTCCAGCGTCGGCAGCAGCAGCCCCAGCAGCAGCGCCGCCGCCTCGAGCCCCCGGGCCGGCAGCTCCCGGCCGCCGCCGCGGAGCATCCGCGCCGCCGCCCAGAACGCGGCCGCCGGCACGCCGTAGCCGTAGAGAAGCCAGTTCAGCGGGGAGGTGCCGTCCAGCGCATAGTCCGCGAGCGCCGGGTTCAGTGTCAGCCGCACCGTGACCAGGGCCGCCACGGCGAGCGCCACCCAGCCGCCCCCGCGCAAGCCCTGCCGGGCCGCCGCCCAGGCCAGGGGCAGGGCCAGCAGCGACAGGGCGGCGGTCAGCGCCGCTTCGCGCAGCAGCATCGCCAGGACCAGCGCGGCGGCGGCCGCGGCGGCGCCCAGCTGGACGTCCAGCGCGCGCTCCATCCCAGGCTCGCCGCGGCGAGGGAGAAGGGTGGCGGCCGCGGCGGCGGCCGCCGCCGTCACGGCCAGCCCCGCCGCCGCCCAGGCCCAGGCCGGCAGCAGCCGCCCGCTGAAATGGAAGGCAGCCGCCAGCACCAGCAGCGCCGGCCCGGCCGCCACTGCCGCCCACAGCCAGGGCCGCCGCGCGCCGCCCCCGAGGCGCATCGCCGGGGCAGCCTGCCCTCCCGCGGCGAAGGCCAGGGCGAAGGCGGCGGAGACGGCCAGCGGGACGGTGCCGCCGTCGGTCACCGCGCGCGGGATCGTGCCGATGGCCGGCGGGGCGAACCAGTAGGCCAGCACGGCCGTGACCGCTGCGGCCGCGGCCCCCGCCAGCGTCTCGATGTCCGGACGCAGCCGGGCCGCCGTCGCCAGCATGCCGGCCAGCAGGGCGAGCACGGCCAGCGACGCGGCGCCGTAGCCCTGGAGCTGGACCAGCAGCCCGGCCAGCAGCAGCATCGTTGCACCCGCCCCCAGCGCCAACGTGGCGGTGGCCGCCCGCATCGCCGCGGCACCGTCATGCATGCGGGCGCCGACCGCCAGGAACAGTGCTGCCTCGACCAGCAGGAAGCCGCCGGTGACCGGCGCGTCCGCATCCGCGTCGCCGGCCAGCATGCCGATCGCCGCCCAGAAGGCCGCCCCCAGCAGCACCGGCCAGCCCAGCCACGCCGCCTCCAGCCGCCTCGCCACCGCCAGCGTGCCGGCCGACAGCAGCGCCAGGTAGGCGAACAGGGCCAGGCTGGACGGGTCCTCCGAGCCCACCAGGGCCGGGGTGGCGAAGCCGCCCGCCAGGCCCAGCAGGGCGACCGGCGCCCCGTGCCGCGCCGCCAGCGCCACCGCCGCGGCGCTGAGGCCCGCCAGCAGGGCGAACGCGGCCGTCGTCCCGACCAGCCCGTGGACGAAATGCGCCGCGTAGGCGCAGGCGAAGGCGACCGACAGGCCGGCCGCGACCAGCGCCGCCGGGACCTGGTCAGGCCGCAGCCGGCCGACGCCGCGGTCGAGCGGGCGCCGCCGCAGCGCCTCGCCGCCGCCGACCAGGGCCAGGCCGAACAGGAACCCCAGGGACAGCCGCACCGCCGGCCCCAGCAGACCCGTCTCCATCGCGTAGCGCGCCAGGAACACGCCGCCCAGCGCCAGCGTGACCGCCCCCAGCCAGACCAGCCACCGCCCCGCCACGCTGCGCTCCAGCGACGCGTCCGCCGGCGCCTCGGCGGGAGCAGGCGGCACGGGGGGCGGGACCGCGGCCGACGGGGCAGGGGACTCGGCCGGCGCCGGCTGCCAGGGCGACGCGGCGGGCGGCAGGTCCGCAGGCACCGGTTCCGACGCGGGCGATGCCGCGCGCCCGGCCTCCAGGGCCGCCACCCGGGCGGCCAGCCGCGCCACCTCCGCCGTCAGCAGCCCGGCGCGCCGCCAGGCGACGGCCGCGGCGACCAGGGCCAGCAGGAGGAGGAGCGTGTCCATGGGGCGGGAAGCCTACGGGCGGTTCGACCGGGGATCAACGCCGCGCGGGGCCGGGCGGGTCCGGGGGGGGGCGGCAGGGTGCGGCTGTGGGGTGGTGCGGGCTTCGACAGGCTCAGCCTGAGGGAGGTTGGCGCCAGGCCAGATGGATTTTTTCGATGGAGCATCTCAACGCTCCTCATCCTGAGCCTGTCGAAGCCTCATCCTCAGCCTGTCGAAGCCTCATCCTGAGCCTGTCGAAGCCTCATCCTGAGCCTGTCGAAGGACGCAACCC
>DASPKT010000131.1:0-3160 GCA_035627915.1 Azospirillaceae bacterium | reverse complement strand
GCGTGACCGTCGCCGGCCAGGACCTCGGCGCCCTGCCGGGGCCGGCACTCGACGTCTTCCGCGGGCGCACCGTCGGCATCGTGTTCCAGACCCTGCACCTGGTGGCGGCCCTCTCCCTCGCCGACAATTTGCGCCTCGCCCGATGGCTGGCGGGGCTGCCGCAGGACCGGGAGGCGGTGCGCGCGGCGCTGGACGGGGTGGGGCTGGGCGACCGGCTGGCGGCCCGCCCGCACGAGCTCAGCCACGGCGAGCAGCAGCGCGCCGCCATCGCCCGGGCGGTGGTCAACGGGCCCCGGCTGATCCTGGCGGACGAGCCGACCTCGGCGCTGGACGACGCCAACTGCGCCCGGGTGGTGGAGCTGCTGATGGAGCGCGCCGCCGCCTGCGGGGCGACGCTGGTCATCGCCACCCATGACGGCCGCCTGAAGGACCGCTTCGCCGACAGGCTGGACCTCGCGGCGCAGGGCAGGAGGGCCCCGTGAACCTCGTCACCCTCAGCCTCGCCTACCTGCGCCAGCGGGCGCTCAACACCGCGCTGAACCTGGCGCTGCTGGCGCTGGGCGTCGCCACCATCGTGTTCCTGCTGTTGGCGGGCGCGCAGCTGGAGGGGCGGCTGGCCCGCGACGCCCAGGGGGTGGATTTGGTCGTCGGCGCCAAGGGCAGCCCGATGCAGCTGATCCTGTCCGCGCTCTACCAGATCGACGTGCCCACCGGGAACATCCCGCTGGCCGAGGCGGAGCGGCTGGCCGCCCACCCGCTGGTGCGCTCCGCCATCCCGCTCGCCATGGGCGACAGCGTCCGCGGCTTCCGCATCGTCGGCACCACCCATGACTACATCGCCCAGGCCGGTGCCGGGCTGGCCGCGGGCCGGCTCTACGAGCGGCCCATGGAGGCGGTGCTGGGGGCGAAGGCCGCCCGGGAGATGGGGCTGGGGGTCGGGGCGACCTTCACCGGCAGCCACGGCATGGGCGGCGGCCCCGCCGGCGGGGAGCATGCCGACCGGCCCTTCACCGTGACCGGGGTGCTGGAGCCCACCGGCGGCGTGGTCGACCGGCTGGTGCTGACCCGGGTGGAGAGCGTCTGGCAGGTCCACGACGTCCATCATGCCCCCGCGCCGCAGGCGCAGCATGCCCCGGCGCAGGCGCACCATGAGGGCGACGGCCATGCCCACGGCGAGGAGGGGCATGGCGAGGAGGGGCACGGCGGGGAGGAGCATGCCGCGCACGGCGAGGCCGCCCCCGCCGGCCCCCCGCGCGAGTTGACGGCGCTGCTGGTCCGCTACCGCTCGCCCCTGGCCGCCGCCCGGCTGCCGCGCGAGGTGAACGGGCAGAGCATGCTGCAGGCGGCCTCGCCCGCGACGGAGCTGACGCGGCTGCTGTCGCTGCTGGGGGTGGGGCTGGACGCGGCGCGGGCCTTCGGGGTGCTGCTGATCGGCTCGGCCGGGCTCAGCGTTTTCATCGCGCTCTACAACGGGACCCAGGCGCGGCGCTACGACCTCGCCGTGATGCGCAGCCTGGGCGCCACGCGCGGCCGGCTGGTGGCGCAGCTGCTGACCGAAAGCCTGATCGTCAGCCTCGCCGGGACGGTGCTGGGCCTGGCGGTCGGGCACGCGGCGGCGGAGCTGGCCGGGCGTCTGGTGCCGCAGGCCGGCGACCTCGGCATGACGGGGCTCCTCTTCCTGCCGCAAGAGGCCTATCTTTTCGCCATGGCGGCGGGGATCTCGGTGCTGGCGGCGGTGCTGCCGGCCCTCCAGGTCTACCGCGCCGACGTGTCGTCCGTGCTGTCGCGCGGCTGACGCCCGCATATCTCGAGGATACCGACCATGTCCCGCCTTCCCCTCATCCTGGCCGCGGCGCTCGTGCTGGCGTCACCGGCGGTCCCCGCCTTCGAGGTGCAGCAGGTCCAGGTGCAGACCCAGCCCGGCGGCGGCGAGGCCAACGCCCCCGGCGCCATCCCGCGCGCCACGCTCGGCTGGGACCTCATCGCCGACGTCCGCGAGGAACAGTCGATGGAGAAGGGCAAGCTGCGTATCAAGGCGGTGTTCGGCGACAAGGTGAAGGCGCTGGAGGGCAAGGAACTGACCATCGGCGGCTTCATGATCCCGCTGGAGCAGAAGGAGAAGTCGCAGCACTTCCTGCTGTCCGCGCTGGCGCCCAGCTGCCCCTTCTGCCCGCCGCCCGGCCCCGCCGACCTGGTGGAGGTCCGCACCGAAGAGCCGGTCGCCTTCACCTACGACATGGTCACGCTGAAGGGCACGCTGCGCATCTCCGCCGACGACGAGAACGGCCTCTACTACCGCCTGGAGAAGGCGGCCCAGCAGCCGGCCTCCTGACCCGTGGCCCACGCGATGCGCCGCCTCCTCGTCCTCCTCGCCCTGCTCATGCCGGCGGCGCCCGCCGCGGCGCAGGACGGCTGCGGCAAGCTCTACCAGGGGGCCGACTGCACCGACGCCGACTACCAGCGGGCGCTGGACCGCATGCAGGACGCCGCCAAGCCCCCGCCCGTCCCGGCCGACGCCCCGCCCGGCCCGCCCCCGGCCGAGGACCTGCGCGCCACCGCGCTGCGCAACTGGGAGAAGATGGTCCGCGACCGCCAGCCCGCCGGCATGCAGTGCTGCCACCCCTCCGACATGCCGGGGGAGATGTGGTGCCATTGAGCCTGTTGGCGGACGGCAGCGGGGGCGGTGTGCGGGCTTCTGACCGAGCTCAGGCTGGGGATGTTGCACCATCGGAATTATGAAATCCCTTTCCCGTCACCCCGGCGAAAGCCGGGGTCCAGGAGTCCCAAGCGGTACGGCGAACGGCCCCTGGATTCCGGCTTTCGCCGGAATGACGGTCAAGGACATCGGATGGAACGGAACCGTGCAATGCTCTCCCGCCTGAGGGGCGTTTTGCTGCTCCGGAAGGTGGGCAGCGGGGGCGTGGTGCGGCCTTCGACAGGCTCAGGCTGAGGCTTCGACAGGCTCAGGCTGAGGAACCTCTTGCTGCTCCCTTGGTATCCGCCGGGCCTGGCATCCCCGGTCCCTCATGCTTGCATCTTGGAACTGCGTCATGATGGTCGTGGCCTGAGGGCGTGCACGCCCTCAGGCCGGCGGCGGCGAGGCCGTGTCATGCACGGGCGGAAACGCCCGAGGCTCAGCTGGGTCCCCGCCGCGTCTTTC
>DASPKT010000130.1:0-11207 GCA_035627915.1 Azospirillaceae bacterium | reverse complement strand
GCGGCGAGCGGCGCCCGACGATGGCCACTGGGAAACTGGGAAGGCCGGGCAGCCGCAGCGACCCGTGAGCCAGGATACCTGCTGTCGGCAACGCGTCGCGCGGCCATTGGGCGGGGTGCCCCGATGGAACGGTCCAGCCGTATCGCGATGACGCTCGGGGGTCCGCAAGGACCTCTGATCGTCAACGCGAGCGAAGGGCCAATGCCGCCATGCGCGCCACCCATCGCGTCCGTCCCACGGGCGCCCTGATCCTCGCCGGACTGGTTCCGGCGCTTCCCCTGCATGCCCAGACCGCGGGCGCCCAGACCGCGGGCGCCCAGAACGCGGTGACGGCCGCCGAGCTGGTCGTCACCGCCACCCGCCTGCCCACGCCGGCCGGCCGGGTCGGCAGCAGCGTCACCGTCGTCCCCGGCGACCGGCTGCGGGCGGAGCAGCGCACCCAGCTGGCCGACGCCCTGGCGCGGGTCCCCGGCGTCTCCCTCCAGCGCAACGGCGGCATCGGGTCCACCACCACGATCCGGCTGCGCGGCTCCGAGCCGGGCCAGGTCAAGGTGTTGGTCGATGGCGTGCCGGTGAACGACACCAGCAGCGCCAACGCCGAGTTCGACTTCAACGCCCTGCTGGCTTCCGGGATCGAGCGGGTGGAGGTGCTGCGCGGGCCGCAGAGCGCGCTCTGGGGCAATGACGCCATGGGCGGCGTGGTGAACGTGGTGACCCGCCGGGCCTCGTCGCCGCTGGAGCTGGAGGCGGCGGCCGAGGCCGGGGCCTACCGCACCTTCCGCCAGTCGGCGGCGGCGCGCGGCCTCGCCGGCGGCGCGGACTATTCGGTCAGCCTGGACCATCTGCGCACCGCCGGCTTCTCCCGCACCGCCGCCGGGCCGGAGCGCGACGCGACCAACCTGTGGAACGGCAAGGCGCGGTTTGGCTTTGCGGTGACGGAGACGCTGCGGCTGGAGGCCTCGGGCGGGCGGGAGCACCTGCGCACCGCCTTCGACCCCAGCATCACCCGCGACGGCCCGGCGACGCAGGAGAAGGACACGCTGCACGGCCGCGCCGCCGCCCTGCTGGACCTGCCCGGCCTGCGCCTGCGCCAGACCCTGGCCGCCTACGGCAGCCGCACCGAGCGCGACTTCGAGGAGCCGCTCGGCACCAACCCCGCCTCCACCTTCGACGGCGTCCGCCGCGGCGCCGACTACCAGGCGGACCTGTCGCTGAGGCGGGCGGACGCGCTGACGCTGGGCCTGTCGCGCGAGGTGGTGACGGCGGAGACGACATCGACCAGCCGGGCGGGCGTGCTGCGCCGGGGCATCGACGAGGCGGTCGGCACCAACGCCGCCTTCGCCCAGTACAGCCTGGCCGCCACCGAGGCGCTGACCCTGACGCTGGGCGGGCGGCACGACGACAACAGCCGCTTCGGCGGCAACGGCACCTGGCGGGCGACCGCCGCCTGGGCGGTGGCGGAGGGAACCACCCTGCGCGCCAGCTACGGCACCGGCGCCAAGGCGCCGACGCTGTTCCAGCTGTTCGACGCCAGCTTCGGCAATGCGGGGCTGGACGTGGAGCGGTCGCGCGGGGCCGACCTGGGCGTCGCCCAATCCTTCTGGGGCGGGCGGGTGGTGCTGGAGGCGGGCCTGTTCCGAAACCGCTTCCGCGACCTGATCGCCTTCACCGGCCGCTACGTGAACGTCGCCCGGGCCCGCACGCGCGGGGCGGAAGCGGCGGTGGCCCTGCGGCCGCTGGACGGGCTGGAGCTGGCGGCGAACCACACCTGGCTGGACAGCCGGGACCCGGCCACCGGCCTGGACCTGCCGCGCCGGCCCCGGCACACGACCAACCTGTCGCTCGATTGGACGCCCCGGCCGGGCGCGTTGCTCGGCGCGAACCTGCGGCGGGTGACGCGCCAGCGCGACCGCGCCGCCGATCCCTCCCCCGTCGTGCCCGGCTACACGGCGGTCGACCTGCGCGCGTCGGTCCGCGTGCTGGACGGGGTGGAGCTGTTCGGCCGGGTGGAGAACCTGGGCGGCGAGCACTACCAGGAGGTCCGCGGCTACAACACGCCGGGACGGTCCGCCCATGGCGGCGTCCGGGTGGAGTTCTGAGCCGATGCGGACGGCGGCGCTCCCCCTTCTCCTCTCCCTGCTCCTCGCCGGACCTTCCGCCGCGGCACCGGCGCGGGTGGTGTCGCTCAGCCTCTGCGCCGACCAGTTCGTGCTGGCCCTGGCGGAACCGGGGCGCATCGCCGCCGTCACCCGCCTCGCCAAGGACCCCAACCTTTCCACCGCCGAGCCGCTGGCCCGCGGCGTGCCGCACCACCGCGGCTCGGCGGAGGAGGTGCTGGCGCTGCGGCCCGACCTGGTCGTGACCGGCGCCTACGCCCGTGGCTCCACCGTGCAGATGCTGGAGCGGCTGGGGGTGCCGGTGCTGCGCCTGAAGACGCTCAACCGGCTGGAGGAGGTGCCCGGCCAGGTGGAGGCGGTGGCGGCAGCGCTGGGCGTGCCGGAGCGCGGGGCGGCGCTGGCGGCGGCGCTGCGCGCCGGCCTCGACGGCGCCGGCCCGGCCGGCGCACGTCCGACCGCGGCGCTGTTCCGGCCGGGCGGCGAGGTGCCGGGGACGCGCAGCCTGGTCGGCGACGTGATGCGCCGCGCCGGGCTGGACAATGTCGGCGACCGCTACGCCGTGCGGCCGGGCGCCAAGGTGCCGCTGGAGGCGCTGGTGCTCTCTCCGCCGGAGGTGATGGTGGTGGACAGCCGCCGCCCCGACCGCCCGGGCATCGGCCAGTCGATCCTGGAGCATCCGGCGCTGCGGGCCGCACCCGGCATCCGTCAGGTTCCCTTCCCGCTGCGCTACTGGCTCTGCGCCGGCCCCGACAGCCTGGCGGGTGCTGCCGTGCTGGCGGAGGCGGTGCGATGACGGTGCGGCCGCTCCCCCTCTTCGCCGGCCTCGGCGCCCTGCTGGCCGGGCTGCTCGCGCTCTCCTTCCTGGTCGGGCCGATGCCGGTCGGGGCGGAGGCGCTGCTGCGCGGGCTCTGGCAGGGGGACGGGACGCCGGTGGCGCTGGTCGCGCGCGAGATCCGCCTGCCCCGCGCCCTGCTGGCCGCCCTGGTCGGCTTCGCGCTGGGCGTCGCCGGGGCGGCGCTGCAGGGGCTGCTGCGCAACCCGCTGGCGGAGCCGGGGCTGGTCGGCGCCTCCGCCGCCGCGGCGCTGGGGGCGGTGCTGACGATCTATTTCGGGGTCGCCGCGACCATGCCACTCGCGGTGCCCGCCGCCGGCATCGCCGGCGCGCTGGCCGCCGTGGTTCTGGTGCGCGTGCTGGCCGGCAGCGATCCCGGCACGCTCGCCATGATCCTGTCGGGGGTGGCGGTGCAGTCGCTGGCGGCCTCGCTGACGGCGCTGGCGCTGAACCTGGCGCCGAACCCGCACGCGGCGCTGGAGATCGCCTTCTGGCTGCTGGGCTCGCTGACCGACCGCACCATGGACCATCTGGCGGTCGCGGCCCCCTTCGTCGCGGCCGGCGCCGCCCTGCTGCTGGCGCAGGCGCGCGCGCTGGACGCGCTGGCGCTGGGCGACCGCACGGCAGCCAGCCTGGGGGTGCGCCTGACGCGGGTGCGGGCGGCGCTGGTGCTGGGCACGGCCCTGTCGGTGGGGGCGGCGGTGTCGGTGACCGGCGCCGTCGGCTTCGTCGGGCTGGTCGTGCCGCACTTGGTGCGCCCGCTGGTCGGGTACCAGCCGGGCCGCGCCCTGCTGCCGAGCGGGCTGGCCGGCGCCTGCCTGCTGCTGGCGGCGGACACGCTGATCCGGCTGCTGCCCACCCATGACGAGCTGCGCCTGGGCGTCGTCACCGGCCTGATCGGGGCGCCCTTCTTCCTGCACCTGCTGGCCACCCTCAGGAGGGAGATGCGATGAGCCTGCTGCATGCCGACCGGGTCACCGTCCGGGCCGGGACCGCCACGCTGGTGGACGGCGCCACGCTCTCCCTGCAAGCGGGGCAGCTGGTGGGGCTGGTCGGGCCGAACGGGGCCGGCAAGACGACGCTGCTGGGCGCCATGGCCGGCCTGACGCCGGTCGCCGGCGGCACCGTCCTGCTGGAGGGCCGGCCGCTGCCCGCCGTCCCGGCCGAGGCGCGCGCCCGCGCCATCGGCTATGTCGAGCAGGGGGCGACCGCGCACTGGCCGCTGCGCGCCGAGCGGGTGGTGGCGCTGGGCCGCCTGCCCCACCGCTCCGCCCTGGCCGGCGAGGGGGCGGAGGACCGCGACGCGGTCGCGCGCGCCATGGCGCTCTGCGGCGTGGACCATCTGGCGGCGCGCGTGGTCACCACCCTGTCGGGGGGCGAGCGGGCGCGCGTCATGCTGGCCCGCGCGCTGGCCGGCGGCCCCCGCGTGCTGCTGGCGGACGAGCCGGTGTCGGGCCTCGACCCCGGGCACCAGCTGCTGGTCATGCGGCTGCTGGCCGGGCTGGCGGCCGACGGCATGGCGGTCGCCGTGGTGCTGCACGACCTGGCGCTGGCGGTGCGCTTCTGCCACCGGCTCTGCCTGATGGAGGGCGGCCGCGTCGCCGCCGACGGCCCGCCGGAGGAGGTGCTGCGCGGCCGTGCCCTGGAACGCGCCTACGGCATCGAGCTGGAGGTCGGCCGGCGGGACGGCCAGACCTACGTGCTGCCCTGGAACCCGGTGGACCGCCCGGCGGCGAGGGCGGCGGAATGAGCCTGACCCTGGTCCTGGGCGGCGCCCGCTCCGGCAAGAGCCGCCATGCCGAGGCGCTGGTGACCGCCCTGCCCGGCCCCTGGCTCTATGTCGCGACCGCCCAGGTGCTGGACGCGGAGATGGCGGAGCGGGTGGCGCATCACCGCGCCGCCCGCGCGCCCGGCTGGCACACGGTGGAGGCGCCGCTGGACCCGGCGGCGGCGCTGGACGCGGCCGGGAACCGGCCCGTCCTGGTGGACTGCCTGACCCTGTGGCTGAGCAACCTGATGCTGGGCGGGCACGACCTCGCCGCCGCCGAGGCGGGCCTGGTCGCGGCGCTGGACCGCGCGGCCGCCCCCGTCGTGCTGGTCGGCAACGAGGTCGGGCTCGGCATCGTGCCGGACAACGCGCTGGCCCGGGCCTTCCGCGACGCCGCCGGACGCCTGCACCAGCGCCTGGCCGCCCGCGCCGACCGGGTGGTGCTGACCGTGGCGGGGTTGCCGCTTATCGTGAAGGGAGGAATTCCATGACCGACGGGATCACGCCGGACGACGCCGAGCGCCACCGCCGCAAGATGGCCAAGCGCAGGGAGGTGCAGCAGGCCAAGGTCGCCCGCGCGACGCGGGAGAAGGGGCTGCTGATGGTCCACACCGGCAACGGCAAGGGCAAGTCCACCGCTGCCTTCGGCCTGATCCTGCGGGCGGTCGGGCACGGCCTGCGCGTCGGCCTCGTGCAGTTCATCAAGGGCACCTGGCCCACCGGCGAGCAGGAGGCGCTGAAGCGCCTCTACGACCTGGTGGACCACCGGGTGATGGGCGAGGGCTTCACCTGGGACACCCAGGACCTGGAGCGCGACATGAAGGCCGCCCGCGCGGCCTGGGACACGGCGCTCGCCATGATGGCCGACCCGGCCTACGGGCTGGTCGTGCTGGACGAGCTGAACGTGGCGCTGCGCTACGGCTACCTGCCGGTGGAGGAGGCGGTGGCGGCGCTGGAGGCGCGGCGGGACGGGCTGCACGTGCTGGTCACCGGCCGCAACGCCAAGCCGGAACTGGTCGAGGCCGCGGACCTGGTGACCGAGATGACGGCGGTGAAGCACCCGTTCCAGGCCGGCATCAAGGCGCAGAAGGGCATCGAGTTCTAGCCATGCGCGCGCTGATGCTGCAGGGCACCGGGTCGGACGTGGGCAAGTCCCTGGTCACGGCCGGGCTGTGCCGGGCGCTGGTCCGGCGCGGCCTGCGGGTACGCCCCTTCAAGCCGCAGAACATGTCGAACAACGCCGCCGTGACCGCCGACGGGGGCGAGATCGGCCGCGCCCAGGCGCTCCAGGCGCTGGCCTGCGGGGTGGAGCCGACGGTCGACATGAACCCGGTGCTGCTGAAGCCGCAGACGGACGTCGGCGCCCAGGTCGTGGTCCGGGGCCGCGTCGCCGGCACCGCGCGGGCGCTGGAGTACCAGGGCTGGAAGCCCCGGCTGATGGCGGCGGTGCTGGAAAGCTTCGGCCGGCTGCGGGCGGAGGCCGACATCGTGCTGGTGGAGGGCGCCGGCAGCCCGGCCGAGGTCAACCTGCGCCGCAACGACATCGCCAACATGGGCTTCGCCCGGGCCGCCGGCGTGCCGGTCGTGCTGGTCGCCGACATCGACCGCGGCGGGGTCATCGCGTCCCTGGTCGGCACGCACGCGGTGCTGGAGCCGGAGGACCGCGCCATGGTGTGCGGGTTCCTGATCAACCGCTTCCGGGGTGATCCCGCGCTGTTCACGGATGGGCTGGCCGCCATCGTGGAACGCACCGGCTGGCGCGGCTTCGGGGTGCTGCCGCATCTGCCCGCGGCGGCGGCATTGCCGGCGGAGGACGCGGCGTCGCTGGACCGGCCGGCGGGACACGGGGCGGACGGGGCGGCGGGCGGGCGGCTGACCGTCGCGGTGCCGCTGCTGCCCCGCATCGCCAACTTCGACGACCTGGACCCGCTGCGGCACGAGCCGGCGCTGCGGGTGGAGATGGTGCCGCCGGGCCGGCCGCTGCCCGCCGGTGCTGCGCTGGTGCTGCTGCCCGGCACCAAGGCGACCCTGGCCGACCTCGCCTTCCTGCGCGCGGAGGGGTGGGACGTCGACCTGCTGGCCCATGTCCGGCGCGGCGGGCGGGTGCTAGGCCTGTGCGGCGGCTACCAGATGCTGGGCCGCCGCGTCGCCGATCCCGGCGGGATCGAGGGGCCGCCCGGCGAAGCGCCGGGTCTGGGCCTCTTGGACGTGGAGACGGTGCTGGCCGGCCCGAAGCAGCTGCGCCGCACCCGCGGCGCGCTGGCCGGCGGCGCCCCGCTGCGGGGCGCCCCGGTGGAGGGCTACGAGATCCACATGGGCCGCACCGGCGGCCCGGACGCCGACGCGCGGCCCTTCGCCGTGCTGGAGGGAGGCCCCGACGGCGCCGCCTCCCCCGACGGGCGGGTGCGCGGGACCTACCTGCACGGGCTGTTCGGGGGCGGAGCCGCGCGCGCGGCCCTGCTCGCCTGGATCGGCGCGACAGGTGGCAGGACCGACCACCGGGTGCGGGTGGAAGCGGCATTGGACGCCGTGGCCGACGCGGTGGAGGCGCACCTGGACGTGGACGGGCTGCTGGCGGCGTCCCATGGATGAGTGCATCCCAGCCCGGCCGCCCGGCGACGCGCCGCCCGAGTTCGACGCGGATTTCCGCGACCGCTTCGCCGACCTGCTGGCGTGGCGGCGCGACGTGCGGCGCTTCCGCACCGACCCGCTGCCCGGCGGCGCGCTGGAGCGGCTCTTGTCGCTGGCGGCGCTCGCCCCCTCGGTCGGCCTGTCGGAGCCCTGGCGCTTCGTGCTGGTGGAGGACGCGGAGCGCCGACGGCAGGTGCGCGCGGACTTCGCCGCCTGCAACCAAGCGGCCCTGGCCGCCCAGCCGGAGGACCGCGCCGGGCTGTACGCGCGCCTGAAGCTGGCCGGGCTGGAGGAGGCGCCGTGCCACCTCGCCGTCTTCGCAGACCGCGGCACCACGCAGGGCGGCGGCCTCGGCCGGCGCACCATGCCGGAGGCGGCGGAGTATTCCGCGGTCACCGCCATCCACACGCTGTGGCTGGCGGCCCGGGCGGAAGGGATCGGCCTCGGCTGGGTGTCCATCCTGGACCCCGCGCGCGTGGCGGCCATCCTGGACGTGCCGCCGGACTGGCGCTTCGTCGGCTACCTGTGCCTCGGCTATCCGGCGGAGGCCGACGGCCGCCCCGAACTGGAGCGGGCCGGGTGGGAGCGGCGGGCCGGGCTGCGGCTGGTGCGCCGGTGAGGCCGCTAGGCCAGCGCCAGGGCGGCGGCCCCCGCCAGCATCAGCGCCTCCGCCGTGCGCACCAGGGCGAGCGCCCGGCCGATGTCGTCGGGGCCGAGCTCCGCCCGGCCCCGCCCCATCCAATGGTCGTCCACGACGACCCCGCCATAGGTCCGCGGCCCCGCGAGGCGCAGCCCCAGCGCCCCGGCCGTCGCCGCCTCCGGCCAGCCGGCGTTGGGGGAGCGGTGGCGGCGCGCGTCGGACGCGACGGCGGCGACGGCGCCGCGGGCCGAGGCGCCGGGCAGCAGCAGGGCGGCCAGCGCCAGCAGCCCCGCCGCCAGCCGCGAGCCCGGCAGGTTCACCAGATCGTCCAGCCGCGCCGCCGCCCAGCCGAAGGCCTCGTGCCGCGGGGTGCGGTGGCCGATCATGCTGTCGGCGGTGTTGACCGCCTTGTAGAGCGCAATGCCGGGCAGGCCGCCCACCAGCAGCCAGAAGGCGGGCGCCACCACCCCGTCGGAATAGTTCTCCGCCAGGCTCTCCACCGCCGCCCGGGCGACGCCGGCCTCGTCCAGCGCCGCGGGGTCGCGGCCGACGATGTGCGACACCGCCCGCCGCCCGGCCTCCACGCTGTCTCGCAGCGCCTCGCGCACGGCGGCGACGTGGCGGTCCAGGCTGCGCTGGGCCAGCAGGGTGGCGGCCAGCAGCGCCTCCGCCGCCCAGCCGTGCTCCAGACCGCGCAGCCAGAGCGCCAGCGGCAGCGTCGCCGCCAGGGTCACGCCCAGCAGCACCGCCAGCGCCAGCACCCCCAGCGCCCGCCGCAGGCCGGGGCCGTGCGCCTCACGGTTCAGCGCGCGGTCCAGCAGCGCGATCAGCGCGCCGATCCAGACCACGGGGTGGCGGACCGCGCGGTAGAGGGCGTCCGGGTAGCCCAGCGCCGCCTCGGCGCCGAGGGCGAGGGCGAGCGGGCCCGCATGGAGGAAGGGAACGGCCATGGCGCTGATGCTTAGCACAACCGGGCTGCCCGCGGAGGAACCGCATGGCGGCGCCCTGGTCCGCGCCCGTGCGGCCTTCCCCGCGGCACCCCTGCCCTGGATCGACCTCAGCACCGGGATCAACCCCTGGCCGTGGCCGCTGCCGCCCCTGCCGTCGGAGCTGTGGACCCGGCTGCCGGAGGCCGGCCTGGACCTCGCCTTCCGCGCCCGCGCCGCCGAAGCCGTGGGCGCGCCCGGCCCGGCGTTTGTCGCGGCGGCGCCGGGGACCCAGGCGCTGATCCAGCTGCTGCCCCGGCTGGTGCCGCCGGGCACGGTCGCGGTCGTCGGCCCGACCTACGGGGAGCATGCCGCCTGCTGGCGGCTGGCCGGGCACCGGGTGGCGGATGTGCCGGACCTGGAGGCGGCCGTCGCCGCGGGTGCCGCCGTCGCCGTGCTGGTCAACCCCAACAACCCGGACGGCCGCGCCTTGGCGCCGGCGGCGGTGCTGGACGCGGCGGCGGCGCAGGCGGCGCGCGGCGGCTGGCTGGTGGTGGACGAGGCCTTCGCCGACGCCCTGCCCGTCGGCAGCGTGGCGCACGCCGCCGGTGCGCCGGGGCTGGTCGTGCTGCGGTCGTTCGGGAAGTTCTACGGGCTGGCCGGGCTGCGGTTGGGCTTCGCGCTCGCCGCCCCCGAAGTGGCCGCCGTCTTGCGCCGCGCGCTGGGTCCCTGGGCGGTGCCCGGCCCGGCGCTGGCGGCGGGGGCGGCCGCCTATGCCGACCGCGCCTGGCAGGCGGCGACGAGTGAGAGGCTGGCAGCGGCCGCCGCCCGGCTGGACGGCGTGCTGTCCGGCGCGGGCCTGCGCGTGCTGGGCGGCACGCCGCTGTTCCGGCTGGCGGAGGCGCCGGCGGATGACGCCGCCGGCATCGTGCGGGCGCTGGCCGGGGCCGGCATCCTGGTGCGCACCTTCGCCGCCGAACCGTCCCGGCTGCGCTTCGGGCTGCCCCCGGACGAGGCGGCGCTGGCGCGGCTGGCGGCGGCGCTGGGACGGGCCTGAGCCCGCCCCGCCCTCCCCCGAGGCGTCAGCGGGCCGGGGACAGCTCCCGCGGCAGCAGGCGCGCCAGCACCAGGGCCGACACCGCGCCCGCCGCGGCGATGGCGGCGTGCAGCATCCAGAAGGCGGCGCCGTCCATCGTCTCGAACCGCGTGCCGATGGAACCGGCGATGATGTTGGCGATGAACAGCGTCATGTAGGTGATGCCCATCATGGTGCCGTTCACCGCCGCGGGCGCGCAGCGCGACACCAGGGCCAGCAGGGTCGGCCAGTAGTAGACGAAGGAGACGCCCTGGCCGATGAAGTAGAACAGCGCCCAGCCCACGTTCGCCTTGCCGTCGCCGGCCAGGACGGTGGCCGCGACCAGCGCCAGGTTGGTGACCACGCAGATGGCGGCACCGGTGGCGATCTTGGAGAGGTCGCTGGGGTCGCGCCCGCCGACCGCCTGCCGGCGCCAGATCCAGAACAGCACGGGCACGCACAGCACGCTGGCGGCGGGGTCGAGGGAAGAGAACCACGGCACCGGGATGGAGAAGCCCGCCACCTCGAGGTCGATCATCCGCTCGGTCCACAGCAGCGCGACGTTCAGCCCCTGCATGTAGACGACCGACTGGAAGCAGGTCGCCGCCATGACCAGCAGCAGCACGGCGACGGCGCGCCATTCCGCACCGCCCAGCTTCGCCGCCTGGCCGCGTCCGCGCTCCACCCGCGCCGGCAGGTGGCGGTAGCCGCTGAGATAGACGGCGAGGCCGACGCCCATGAACAGCGCCGCGGCGGTGAAGCCGTAGTGCCAGCCGTAGACCTGCCCCAGATAGCCGCAGAGCAGCGGGCCGGCCACGGCGCCGACGTTGATCGCCAGGCTGAAGATGGTGAAGCCGCGGCTGCGCATCCCCTCCTCGTCGCGCGGGTAGAGGGCGCCCACCTGGGCGGAGATGTTGCCCTTCAGCAGGCCGGAGCCGGCGATCAGCAGGGCCAGCGCCAGCAGGAAGCTCTCGTCGAAGGCCATGGCGGCGTGGCCGACGCACATCAGCAGCGCGCCCGCCACCACGGCGGCGCGCTGGCCGATCCAGCGGTCGGCGACCATGCCGCCCAGGATCGGGGTGAAATATACCAGGCCGGCGTAGAGCCCGTAGATCTGCGAGGCGAGCGCCGTCGGCGACAGCGGCCCGGTGAACCCCTCGACCATGGCGCGGAAGGACTGGAAGCCCACCACCGCCTCGACGTTGCCGGGCAGCAGCA
>DASPKT010000129.1:0-6893 GCA_035627915.1 Azospirillaceae bacterium | reverse complement strand
GTCAGCGCCAGCGCCTGGGCCTGTTCGGTGGTGATCTCATCGGTGCGGTAGAGGGCCAGCAGCGCGGGCGCCAGGGCCGCCAGCCTGAGGCGCTGGCGCACCACGGCGGGGGTGAGGCCGAAGCGGGCGGCGATGTCGTCCACGCCCAGCCCCTCGGATGTGTGGAGCCGGGCGAAGGCCTCCACTTGGTCGGCCGGGTGCATGGGCACCCGCACCACGTTCTCCGCCAGGCTCACCTCCCGGCCGCTGCCCAGGCGCTTCAGGGTGCAGAGGATGCGGGCGTGGCGCGGCATGCGCTTCTGGCGCACCAGCAGCTTGAGCGCCTGCCGGCGCCGCTCGCCGGCATCCACCAGGAAATAGCCGGTGGGCTGGCCCCGGTCGTCCAGCTCCGGCTCCACCACGGGCGGCTGGAGGAGCCCATGCGCCTGGATGCTGGCCGCCAGCTCGGGGATGCCGAGGGAAGCGCCGGTGCGGCGCACGTTCTCGGGCGAGGGCTTCAGCCTGTTCAAGGGAACGGACACGGTCTCGATCTCGACCGTGGGCACCGTGGACAGCGGCTTGGTCATGATCCTGGTTCCTTCTTGCCAAGAATAGGGAAGTGCAGCGCGCGGCCGCGCCGCGCCTGCCTGGAAGCAGGATTCCGGGGTGGAAGGGGGGCGGCAGCAGGGCGAGCGGGGCCGGGGTGCAGTGGCTGCGGGCCATCCTTGGCCTGTAGACACTGCGGCCCTGCCCTCGGCGCAGCCTGATGTCGCGGGGGAGGGCGGGGTGTCCCCGGCCTCCCCGCGCCAAGCGGCCTGTCCAGGCCGGGACCAAGCCGGCGGGACGGACACCCCGGGCACCGCCGTGGCGGGCGTCCCGATGGCCCTGGCCCGGTGGACGGTGGGTGACGGGTGACCGGAGCCGGATCCGTGACCGGGCGGGAACCAGTCAGCGGTGGCTGACCGTGCGCCCCAAAGACAGGGGAAAGATCGGATAGGGCGACGGAGGACGCTGGACTTGAGCAAAGGCGACGTCGGCGGAGGCTGGGGACCTACGGCTGTGCCCGTCGGAGCGCTTTGCTCTGTCGACAGCATCAGGACGAAGGTCCAAGCAGGGCACGCAGGGCCGTCGCCGCTGCGATAGGGCGGCTGGCAAGCGCCATGAAGCCCGTGTCTGCGGCGCGCACGACGCTCCCGGGCGGGCCCGTCGCTTGGCGGGTGCTTGGTAGAGCAGGCAGCCCTCAGCCGCGACGGTCGGGGCGATCTCACCCGGCTGCAGGCGGCCCTCCTCGACCCGCGACAGCGCGTCCGGCACCACGTCGACACCGAGGCCGCAGCCAACGGCGGGAGCCGCGACGACATGGTGGGCATAGCGGTCCTCCGGCACCGCCTCCGGGAGCACGACCATGCGGCCAAGGTCGCTGCCTGGCCGGGCGTCACCCCGGGCCCCGCTGCCGAAGAGCCAGACGGCCTCGGGCCGCCGCTCAGCCACCCGTCGCCCGACGAGGAAAGAGATCGCAGCCGCCTCGCTGCGGAAGGGGCCGATAGGCCCCTCGGCCACGGCGTCGAGCAGCGCTTCCCCTGGCGGCCCGACCCTGCCGGAGCAT
This sequence comes from Azospirillaceae bacterium, assembly GCA_035627915.1. Classification (GTDB taxonomy): domain Bacteria; phylum Pseudomonadota; class Alphaproteobacteria; order Azospirillales; family Azospirillaceae; genus DASPKT01. The sequence continues at coordinate 5,308 of DASPKT010000129.1, read as the reverse complement.
GCCGGCGATGCGTTGCAGCAGGGCTCCAGGTTCGGGCCGGGTGCGGACGGATTGGCCGGGGAGGGCCATGACCGGCTCCGCCTTACGGAATGACCATCTATGCCATAGGCTGCGCCGTGATCCGTATGGCGGGGCAGGGAATCCGCCTGCCGCTGGGCGCCGGGTGTCGATCGGCGCCCTCCCGGAACCCCTCTGGAGGGCCAGAGGAACCGACAGGCAGCAAAGGGTCTGGACCGATGGCGGCGCACCGATCGGTGTCCAATCCCAACGCTGATCCACACAAGGGCGGGGCGCCGTCCTGCGGCGTGTGGCCAAGTCCTCGGACCTAGCCGCCGCACCTGTGGGACCGCGCAACCGGCAGGACGGCTTTGACCGTGAAGGCATCCTCCTGCAGAAGGATGCAACCGTATGACACCCGCACGGCATACTGGCGCCCCTGCAGTGTTGTGCCCCGGGACGCCGGATCGGCGAAGAGGGACCAGGCCTGTGCGCCGGCCGGCGACCGCATCTCCTGCGCGACGCTCAGCACCCGATCCGGCCTCTGTGCCAGGGGCAGGGCAAGGAGCACCGACAGTACCGCCGGCCCCTGACCGGGCGGCCAGACCTCCGGCGGGTGGTGCAGGGCGGTGGACACCGCGTGCTGCGGGTCCAGGGCGATGCCGGCGCGGCGGAGCAGGGCGGCCACCCCGCCCGACAGGCGGATTCCCCGGGCCGCCTGCCCGCCGGAGCCCGGCTGCAGGGCGACCCGGGCACAGAAGGCCGTGTCCTGGGCGACTGCCGACAGGCCGGGGATCCCCTGCTGCTGGAGGGTCGACCGGGTGCCTGAAACCGCCGCGTCGCAGGCGCCGGCCGCCGGGGCCGCGGATGCGCCGGCGACCAGACTGGCCAGGGTCATAAACCGGTGCATCGGTCAGCGCCCGGGCTTCTGCACGACGGACAGGGCGAGGCCGCTGCCGGTCTGCGAGACGGTCATGCCGCCGGGCGCGCCGGGCAGCAGACGGCTGTCGATGCTGTTGGCGTTGCCCACCTGGCGGAGGGTGACGGCCGCCCCACCCGACTGGATGGCCAGGAGGCTGTTGTCGTGGCCGCTCTGCAGCGCCTCGGACCGGTTGCCGCCCCCCTGCTGCAGGATCTCGGCCCGGTTACCAGACCCGTTCTGGGTGAGCAGGGAGACGTTGCCGCCGCCGGCTTGGGTGACGTGGCCGAGGTTGGCGGATCCGGTCTGGATGGTCATGGCATAATTTCCCCCGCCCGTCTGGCGCTGCACCGCCCGGTTGCCGCTGCCCTGTTGCCGGATCTCGGCGGCGCTCGCGCCCGACTGGTCCTGCGCGGCGCTGTTGTCGGCGCCCGACTGGATGATGCGCGCGGTGCCGCCCGAGAGGCGCTGCCGGGCGCTGTGGCCCCGGCCGCTCTGCACGATGCGGGCGGCGGCGGCTGTGGAAGACTGGACGGCGTGGTGGCCCGAGCCGTCCTGCACGATCCCCTGGTCGCCGCCGCCGGCCTGGAGCTGGCGGGCGTCGTGGCCGCGTCCGGCCTGGCGGATGTCCTGGCGTCCGCCGCCCGCCTGCTCAATCTGGGCCTGGGCCAGGAGCGGGGACGCGATCAGCGGGATGCCGATCAGCAGCAGTATGGCCTGGCATCCCCGCATGGTCCGCCTCCCCCGCATGGTCCGCCTCCCCCGCATGGTTCGCCTCCTACAAGCGGACGCCCCGTGGGGCGGGTCGGCACAGCCTGCCCCACGGGTGCCCGTTCGACGCCGCTAGTGCACGGTTTGGGTGCTGCTGTGGCCGGTCCCCGTCTGGGTGGCGACCTGCACGTTGTTGGTGCCGCTGATGGTCTGCAGCAGCGTGTTGCCGCCACCCGACTGGGTTGCGGACTGCAGATTGTCGTTGCCGGTGGCGGCCTGGCTGATCCGGTTGCCGTTGTTGCCGCTCTGCACCGCGTACTGCCTGTTGCGGTCGCCGGTGATCGTCTGTGCCGTCTCGATGTTGTTGCCGTCGGACTGCGTGATGACCTGCTGGTTGCTGCTGCCCGACACCACGGTGCTGGCCGCCTTCATGACGGTGCCGCCCGACTGGAGATGCGTCACGGTATTGCCGCTGCCGGTGACGGTCACGGTCGAGTTGTTGCTGTCCCCGCCGCTCTGCGTCTGGCTGGTCGTGTTGTTGTTGCCGGTGAGGGTCGCCTCCGCGACGTGCCAGGAGCCGGACTGCGCCTGGCTGGAGTTATTGCTGTCGCCGCTCTGGGTGATCCGCGCAGTCGAGCGGTCCCCATACTGATCCTGGCTCGCCCCGTTGCCGACGCCGGCCTGGACGATGTAGGCCTCATTGTCCACGCTGCCGCCGTGCTGCGTCTGCGTGGCGGTGTTGCCGCCGCCGCCGTTGTGCTGGCGGATCAGCGCGAAGCCGTCGGTGCCGCGTTGAGCCTGGGTCGCGGTGTTGTTGCTGCTCGTGTCGAGCTGCTGGATGTAAGCCTGGTTCCCGCTGCCCTCCTGGGTTGTGCTGCCCGTGTTGTTGCTGGCCCGCTGCTCATGCTCGGCCTGGTTCGAGGTCCCGCTCTGGGTGACGGTCGAGGTGGCGTCGCTGCCGTACTGGTTCTGCGTGTTGACGTGGCCGGTGCCGGACTGGGTCAGGTAGGCGTCGTTGCCGGAGCCGGCGAAGGCGGGTCCGGCGAGCATCAGGCTGATCGTGGCGGCCGATGCCAGCAGCATCTTCTTCATGATGGCACTCCCGTGTCTTTCTGGTGATTGTCGCTGGGGCAAGATCAAATCATCATGCCGCCAGTTTCTTTAGGTTCAGTACTTCATGATCTCATGACAAGAACAAAAACGGAGTAGCATTAATATCACCGCGATTCGCACAAAGACAAAAAGACCACAATAACTGGTTTCCAGCGGGCACTGTTGTGTCGCGCTGGGTCAAGTGCTTTGGTCGAGAGGGCGGCGTGGCAGGGGATTGCGAATTCTTGTTTCCTTTTATTCGTTGGGGCCGGGGCTGGTGGACGGGGTGCCTGGCGCGGCGCCGGCCGGGGCGCCCTGGGGAGGGAGGACGCCGGGAATGGGGCTGCGGCCGCCCGGGCCGGGCAGCACGTAGGTTGGTCCCGGCTGCCCCTGGGGCGGGGCGGCGGGGTGCGGCCCCGGCTCCAGCGGCGTCGCACCGGCGGCACCGGGCCGGGGGGTCACGCCGGCCGGCGGCGGCAGCGTCACCCCGTTGCCCGGGGCCGCCCGGGGTTGGGCGCCGGGGGCGTCGGCGCGCAGGCGGCGGGCATCGAAGGTGCCGTCGCGCCGGGACAGGTACGCCTCCAGGTGGGTGCGCTCGGCGGCACGGTCCTGAAAGCGCCAGTGGTTGCCGAGGACGCCCTCCAGGATCAGCGTCAGGACGGCCTTCTCGATCGCTTCCCGGACCGCCAGCGTCACCGGCTCGTTGGTGGTGACGCCGGCCTCGATCTCCAGCAGTTCCTTGAAATCCACGTAGCGGAAGGTGCCGGCGCGCCCGGCGACCGAGGCGATCGTCTTGGTGGTGCTGATGGATGTGAGGACCTTGCCGCTCTGCACCGAGATGGCCCGCAGATAGACGGTCACGCTATCGCGCCGGTACTGCACATCCCCGCCGATGCCCAGGAAGCGGGCGCCGGCGCCGCCGGTGACGGTGTTGCTGTCGTAGCCGATGATACCGCCGTCCAGGATGACCCCCGCATAGGTGAGCGGGGGCAGGGTGGGATCGCCGCCGTAGGTCTCGCGCATCTGGCGGATGATCTGGCGTTCCTGCAGCAGCGCCTGCAGCCCGCCGCGGTCGACGACCGTGAACCAGCTGTTGTTGCCGGCCCGCTGCAAGGCCGTGATCAGCACCGAGTTCGCCCCTTGCGTCACGGCGCGGCTGTACTCGGGAAACGCCTCGCTGGGCTTGTTCTGGCCGGTCAGGTCCAGGAAGCTGTAGACGGCCACCGCCAGCGGCCGCTCGGGCGGCGGCAGCGCCAGCAGCTCGTCCACCGCCGCGGTGCGGACCTCCGGCTCCGCCTCCCGCCAGCCGGCATGCCGGTGCGGGCCGGTTGTACAGGCCGCCAGGGCGAGGGCACACGCTGCCGCCGGCAGCAATCGACGGATTGCCATCTGAGGACGCCTTGCCAGGGGTCGGGGAATGCGCCAGGACAGGCCGGGCGGACGGTTCAGAAGCCGGGTGTCGGGATCGAGATCGTCGTCGTCCCGCCGGTCAGGACGTCGATGATGTTCACCACGGTCTGGCCGCCGTCCCGCCGGAAATCGACGGTGGTGTTGCCGATCTGGAAGGACCCGGCCTCCCGCGCGGTTTCGCCATAGATCTGTTCCGCGATGCGGCTGGAGATCTGGCTCAGCAGGCTGCTGCGGATGATCCGCTCGAACTCGGCCCCCGATCGTTCGCGGGCCTCGCGCTCCGCCTTGTCGATGGCGATCTGCGGATCCCGGAAGCGGTCGTTGGCACCGGCGATGCCCAGGAGGTGCCCGGCATTAAAGGGGTTTCCGCCAAACGAGGGGTTGGTCGGCAGATACACCAACTCCGCGGCCTCGGCCCCCCGGGCGGCGCCAAGGCCGGCCGCCAGCGTCAAGGCCAGCCAGGTACGACTGGACATGGTTCCCCCTTTTCCGGCCTGCGGCGCCGGCGGTCTTGCTCGTTACCAGATTCCAGTGGCTCGGAACCGAGAGAGGGCTGGACTGTCCCTCGAAGAACACCAGCGTCTCTTGGCATCGTGTGCCCCGAATTCGAGACTGCTTTTGGAAGCCGGCCCTTGTCTACCCACGAAAAAGGAGAGCTTGTGGCGGGCGCCGCGCTTTCCCGTAAAACTATGCTTATTTCCCGGAGAGGCGCGCGCCGTCGCCGTAAATGGGTCGTAATAAAAACATATGATTGCAAGCGGCCCGCCGCGGGATGCTGTCCGGGGCTCGAGGCGGCCCGGCCGGACGCGCGGATCCGGCCGGCCCCCACCCGGGGTTGGACCCTGCCTTGGGGGTACCCACACGCGGATCAAGAGAGGAGGGGCGCAGTTTAACCCTCGCGCCCGGCCGCGTTTTTCCTAAAAAATCCGGGCGAGGCGGCACGGGAGGGGGCCATGGCGACCGCGCATCTTCTGGGGCGGATCTACGACGCCTTGCTCGATGAGGCGGCCCTGACGGCCTTGCCGCAGCGGATCGCCGGGGCGCTCGGCGCCCGCAGCGGCGTGGTCCAGATCTTCCTGACGGAGGGGCCGCCCGTCCTGCTGACGCATCATGGATTCTCCGAGGCGATGACGCAGGACTACCTGGCGCATTTCCACCGTGTCGACGTGTGGAACGCGA
>DASPKT010000128.1:0-4574 GCA_035627915.1 Azospirillaceae bacterium | reverse complement strand
TGTCCTACGCCATCGGGCGCTACCTCACGCGCTCGCTGCGGGAGCTGGAGGCGCTGGCCGGCACGGTGATCCGCAAGGGCCTGGTGGACAGCCGCGCCCGGGTGGCCGGGCGGGACGAGGCGGGACGGCTCGCCGCCGCCTTCAACGTCATGCTGGACCGGCTGAGCGAGGCCGACGCCGAGCTGCGCGCCCGCGCGCGCGCCGAGGTGGAGGCGCAGCGCGCCAACGCCGCCGCCGCCGAGCGCGCCCGGGCGCTGGCCGAGCAGGCGGGGGCGGAGGCCGAGGCGGCGCGCCGGCAGGCAGAGCGCGCCAACGCCGCCAAGACCAAGTTCCTGGCCGCCGCCAGCCACGACCTGCGCCAGCCCTTCCAGTCGATGCGGCTGTTCCACCACCTGCTGACCGGCGACCCGCCGCCCGAGCGCCGCGCCGACGCGCTGGCCCGGCTGGGCGAGGCGATGGAGGCGGGGGAGGAGCTGCTGAACGCGCTGCTGGACGTCTCCACCCTGGAGGCGGGGCAGGTTACGCCGAAGCCGCAGCCGGTGGCGCTGGAGGAGGTGGTCGCCGCCGAGGCCTCGCAGTTCGCGGCGCTGGCGGCGGAGAAGGGGCTGCGGCTGCGGGTGGCGGCCTGCCGCGGCGCCGTCATGACCGACCCGATCCTGCTGAAGCGCATGCTGCGCAACCTGGTCGCCAACGCCGTCCGCTACACCGAGCGGGGCGGCATCCTGGTGGGCTGCCGGCGCCGCGGCGACCGCTGGCGCATCGAGGTCTGGGACACCGGCATCGGCATCCCCGAGGGGCAGGTCCGCGCCATCTTCGAGGACTTCCACCAGCTGGGGAACCCGGAGCGCGACCGCAGCCGCGGGCTGGGCCTGGGCCTGTCGGTCGTGGACCGCATGGCCCGCCTGCTGGACCATCCGGTGGAGGTCCGCTCCCGCCCCGGCCGCGGCTCCTGCTTCTCCATCTCCGTCCCCGCGGTGGCCGAGCCGGCCCAGCCCGGGGCGGCACCCGCCGGCGCCGACGCCGGCCCCGCCGCCCGCGTGCTGGTGGTGGAGGACGACGCCATCCAGGCCATCGGGCTGCAGATGATGCTGGAGGACTGGGGCCACCGGGTGGAGCGCGCGCCGTCCGGCGACGCGGCGCTTGAGCATGTCCGCGCGCATGGCCTGCCGGCTTTGCTGGTGACCGATTACCGGCTGCCCGGCAGGCTGAACGGCGCCGCCCTGCTGCGCGAGATCCGCCGCCTCGCCGGCACGTCACCCGCCGCCGTGGTGGTCACCGGCGACACCGACCCCGACTGCCTGCGCGAGGTCGCCCGCTCCGGCGGCGTGCTGCTGAACAAGCCCTACAAGGCCGAGGCCCTGCGCCGCGCCCTGGCCGACGCCCGCGCCGAGGCCGAACAGGCGCAGCCCGCGACCGCCACGGGGCGCTGAGGGGGCCCCGCCGCGGGCGGGGCACGCCTGCCGGAATGGCACTGGCGCCGCCCGGCCGGCATCCCTACCTACCGGGTTCCGCCAATCCCGGACCGCCCGCCCCATGCCTCCCGCCCTGCTCTTCGACCTCGACGGTACGCTCTGCAACACCGACGCGATGCATTTCCACGCCCTGCGCGCCCTGCTGCGGGAGCATGGCCGCGACATCGACGAGGAGGGCTACCGGCGCCTCGCCTCCGGCCGGTCGAACCGCGACCTGTTCGCGACGCTGTTCCCCGGGAACGGCGAGGCGGAGAACGCAAGGCTGGCCGACCGGAAGGAGGCGCTGTTCCGCGGCATGGCCGACCGGCTGGCGCCGCTGCCCGGCCTGGGCCGGCTGCTGGACTGGGCCGACGATGCCGGGCTGGGGCTGGCGCTGGTGACCAACGCGCCGCGCGCCAACGTCGACCACATCCTGGCCGCGCTGCGGCTGGAGGGGCGCTTCCACGCGCTGGTCCTGGGGGACGAGCTGCCGCGCTCCAAGCCCGACCCGCTGCCCTACCTGACGGGGCTGGAGCGGCTGGGCGCCCGGGCGGAGGACTCTCTCGCCTTCGAGGATTCCGTGCCCGGCCTCACCGCCGCGCGGGCGGCCGGCATCCCGACCGTCGGCATCGCCACCACCCACGATCCCGCCGGCCTGCTGGCGGCGGGCGCCCGCATCGCCGTGGCGGACTTCGAGGCGCCGGATCTGTGGCGGCTGGCGGAGCGGCTGCTTCAGGAGCGCGGGGTGGAGCCGAGGTAGCGCGCCAGCAGCGCGTCCGCCCGGCCGTCCGCCGCCATGCGCGCGGCGGCGGCGCGCAGCGCCTCCACCCGCTCCGCCGGCAGCCCGGCCCGCACGTACAGCGCCCAGGCCTGGGTCCCCACCACGTGGGTCAGCACGGAGGCGCCGCGGCTGCGGACCTCCTGGTTGAAGCGGATCGCCGGCTCCGCCCCCACCAGCGCGTCGATGCGCCCGCCGGCCAGCATGGTGAGCGCCTGGGCGAGGTTCGTCGCCTCCACCTTGTCGATGCCGGGCCGGGCGTCCAGCAGCGCGCCGTAGGGCGTGCCGCGCACCGTGCCGACCGGGCGGCCCGCATAGCCGTCGAGCGTCGCGGGCGCCGCCGGGTCCAGCGTCGCCAGCACGGTGTTGGTCGTCAGCACCTCCGCCACCAGGACGGCGCGCCGGTCCAGCTCGGCGTCCCGCATGCAGATGGCGACGTCGGCGGTGCCGGCGAGCAGGCTGCTGCGCACCCGGACGTAAGGGGAGGGCTGCAGGTGCAGGGGAAGGCCCGCCTCCCGCGCCGCCTCGCGCAGTAGCTCGACATGCAGGCCCGGCGGGTCGGCGGCGGCGTCGATGTACCAGGGCATGCCCTGGGTCACGACGGCCTCCAGGGCCGGCGGCCCGGCCGCGGCGGCGGCGTGCGGCGCAAGCAGTGCGCACAGGAGAAGGGCGGCGCGCCCCAGGACCCTGAACAACGACCCGACGCTCCCGCCCCCGCCTGTCCGCATCACGCCGGGATCAGGCCACGGCGCTCCGCCGCCCGTCCAGCCAGACGATGTTCCTAGGCCGTTGCAGGGATGCATGGGACCGTGCGGGCCGTGCGTCAGCAAACCGCGGATTGCCCTGGAACGGCGCGGGCGGTTGGAGGATGATGGGGACGGCGCGGGGGAACGCCCAGGGGACACCGTCGACAGAGATGAATCCGTACCGGACCTTCCGCGTCCTGGCCGCAGCCGCCGCCTGCGCCCTTCTTCTCCAGCCGGCCGGGGCCGCCGCCCAGGGGCAGGCCGGGCCGGCGCAGCCCGCGGGGGAAAGGCCGTCGCTCCGCCTGCTGACGGAGGAGAACCCGCCCTTCAACTACACCGACCCGAAGACGGGCCGGCTGACCGGCATCGCCGGGGAGCTGGTGCCCCTCCTCATGCAGGAGGCCGGCATCGCCTACACCATCGAGATGAAGCCCTGGAGCGAGGCGATGGCGGCGGCGACCGCCGAGCCCGGGACCTGCCTGTTCGCCGCCAACCTGCTGCCGGAGCGGCTGCCCCTGTTCAAGTGGGTGACGCCGCTGGCGCAGGGCGGCTACGGGTTCTTCGTCAGGGCGGAGTCGGACGTGCGGGTCGCCACCCTGGCGGAGCTGCGCGCGCGCCCCATCGGCGTGCAGGCCGGCGGGCCGGTGGAGCGCTTCCTGAAGGAGCACGGCTTCAAGGTCGTCGCCGCCCCGCTGGAGGAGCAGTTCGCCATGCTGTCCCGGGGCGAGGTGGACGTCGTCGCCTCGGGCATCCGCACCGGGCCGTGGCACGCCCGCCGGGCCGGGGTGTCGGCGCGGCCCGTGTACCGGCTGCCCTCCTCCGACCTGGGGCTCGCCTGCAACCGCGGCACGCCGGACGAGCTGATGGCGCGGCTGAACCGGGCGCTCGGCGCCCTTCAGGTCGACGGCACCTTCGACCGCATCACCAACGCCTACCAGTAGGCCCCCGGACAGCCCCGCGCCGCCCGGACCGGGGCCAGGTAAGGATGCGCCGGCGCGGCCGCGATCCTTACCTCCCGGGGGCGTCCACGGCGTTCCCTGCCGCCGATCCTTACGTCCGGGGGGCGTGCCCGTCCTTACCTCCCGGGGGAGCCACCCCGCCCCATCCTTACGCCGCGGGGGAGCGCCCCGGACGCCGCGCCCGGGGCCGCGGCAACGGCGCCCCAACCTTACCTCCCGGGGGCGCTCCGGCGCGCCTCGGCAGCCTGGCGGAGGGCCTTTCCTTACCTCCCGGGGGCTTCGATTCCGCCCCGAGTCGCCGCCGGCGCCACCCGAGTCGTGATCCTTACTTCCCGGGGCACGGGCATCCTTATCTGAGCCGTCCATGGCTGCCCTGGCTTCGCCGGCCGGTGCCCCCGGGAAGTAAGGTTGGGACCGCCCCCGGAAGCGTCCGCCCCCAGGCGGTAAGGATGAGGGGAGCGCCTATCCGCATTCCGATTCGGCGCGATTCCGCGGGCCGGTGCCTGCTGAGCGCTCCCCCGGGGTGTAAGGATGGATGCGCTCCGCCGACCCCTGTTTTTGCCCAAGCGAACAGCGTCCCTTACCTGTTCCAGGTTCTAACTAGATTCATGGAAGCGGGGCCCCGCGGGATTCCTGGGGA
>DASPKT010000127.1:0-4566 GCA_035627915.1 Azospirillaceae bacterium | reverse complement strand
GTCAGCGCCAGGTCGACGCCCGACGTCTCCAGCTTGGTGATGTTGGCGTTCAGCGCCGTCACCACGGGGCTGAAGTCCGCCTGGCGGGTGATGTCGGCGCAGTAGGGGTTGGAGCGACCCGCGCTGGCGTAGCAGTCGCGCAGCTTGATCTGGGTGGGGACGGCGCCGATCACGTCGTCGATCTCGACATGGTAGTAGTCGGCCGTGACCGTCAGCCCCTCCACGAAGCGGGGGGTCAGCACGCCGCCCAGCGTCCAGGTGTCCGCCCGCTCCTCCGTCAGGCCGGCGTTGCCGCCCTGGCGGGTGCGGATCTGCGGGCCGGGCTGGCGGTAGGCCGCGGGCACCCCCTCGGCGGCGCAGTTGGCGCGCACGTTGGGGTCCGGGTTGATGGCGTAGTTGCTGCACGGGTCGCTCGCGACCGGCACCGCGTCGGCCGGGCCGGCGTAGAGCTCGCGGATGTTGGGGGCGCGGAAGGCGCGCGACCAGACGCCGCGCAGCCGCAAATCCTCCACCGGCGCCCACTCGCCGCCCAGCTTGTAGCTGGTGAAGCTGCCGGAGATGTTGTCGTAGTCGCTCCAGCGCACCGCCGCGCTGACCCCGGCGAAGTGCGCGCCCGGCACGTCGCGCAGCAGCGGCACGCTGGCCTCGGCATAGGCCTCCACCGCGGCGTAGTCGCCGCGGGTGGCGCCGCGATTGACGCCCGAGGTCTGGCCCGTGGCGGTGATCGGGTCCGGCTGGTCGTAGCCGAAGTCGCGCCGCCACTCCGCCCCCAGCGCCATGCCCAGGCCCCCGGCCGGCAGCTCCGCCACGTCGCCCGACAGGTTCACCGCGGCCTGCTGCTGCTCCACCACCCGGCGGGACTGGTCGAGATAGGTGACGAAGGCCACCGCCTCGGGGCTGGCGGTGTTCGGCCCGAACAGGTTGATCGGCACGCAGCCGGCGGCCGGCGTGCCGGCGCAGGCGAGCTGGCCGGCGGCGTTGCGGGTGACGTTCAGCGCCTCGTTCAGCCGGTCGAAGCGGACCTGGTTGGTGATGGTCTCGTCCACCGTGCTGCGGCCGAACTGGTAGTAACCCTCCCACCGCCAGGCGTTGCCGCCGAGGTCGAGCTTGCCCTCCAGCCCGCCCACCAGGTTGTAGGACTCCGCGTCCTGGTCGTAGACGCGCGGCCCCGTCTCGCCCAGGCGGCGGTTCAGGTTGATCGTGGTGCGGGTCGGCGAGGCCTGCAGGGCCAGCGTGCGGAATCCCTCCGGGATGAAGGGGTTGGCGATCGGCACGGCGACGTTCATCAGCGGGCCCGGCGCCAGCTGCTGCTGGCTGTCGCGGTGCGTGAACATCGCCTGCACGAAGGCGGTCACGTCGGGCGCCAGGTCGTAGTGCGCCCGGCCGGAGACGGAATGCCGCTCCTGCGGGGTGGAGACATAGCCGAAGGGCGCGAAGTTGTAGCTGTCGTCGGGATCGCGGTAGGGACGGAACTGGCCGTTGCCGGTGAAGATCTGGTTGACCGAGCCGGGCACGGAGTTGCTGGTGCCCTCCGGCACGTTGCCGGAGCCCTGGCAGACGATGCGCCAGCCGGCGGCGGCGCTGCCCAGCTCGCCCTTCTGGCAGGCGGCGAAGCGGCGGGCCTCCTGCAGCACCCCGTCGCGGTCCACGTATGAGAGGCCCAGCACCACGCCGGCCCGCTCGCCCTGCAGGCCGAACAGCACGTTGGCGTCGCGCTGGGCGCCGTCGCTCTCGCCCGACACGCCCATGCGGGCGTCGGCGGCGATGCCGTCGAAGTCCTTCTTCAGGATCACGTTGACGACGCCGCCGACGGCGTCGGAGCCGTAGACCGCGGAGGCGCCGTCGCGCAGCACCTCGATCCGCTCCACCATGGCGGTGGGGATGGTGTTGAGGTCGACCGCGACCGTCGTGCCGAGGTTGTCGGTCGCCACCGTGCGGCGGCCGTCCACCAGGACCAGCGTGCGCCCGGCCCCCAGGCCGCGCAGGTTGACCGTGGTGGTGCCGCGGCCGCCGGTGTTGGTGGCGGGGCCGGTCATGGCGCCCGCCGCCACCGGCAGGCGGCGCAGCACCTCGTCCAGCCCGGCCGAGCCGGACAGGCGCAGCGCGTCGGCGTCGACCACGGTGATGGGGCTGGGGTTGGTGGCGTCGCTGCGGGCGATGCGGGAGCCGGTGACGACGATCTCCTCGATCCCGCCGGCGGCGTCCTGCGCCGCCGCCTGCCCGGCCAGCGCCAGGGCGGCCGCGGCACAGAACAATCCGCCGCACGACCGCGCGCCGCGCCTCGCCAAGTCCCGCATAGAACCCCTCCCCCTCGGCCCTGGCGCCCGCCTTCCCCGCGGGTGCCGGGCACTGTCCCCGACGCATACGAACGGAGTAGACCCAAAGCCTAGCCTCATACCCCGCAAAGGGATCGCGCAAGCGATTTCTGCACCGGATTGGCGGTGCCGGACCCGAATCCCGTCAGTGGGTTGCCCATGCGTTGTTTGCCCGCGCGCAAGCAAAACCCAGGCGCGACATATGACCGGAGCTGAGCCGCCGGGTCGGCTGCGGCGTTGTCCTCCGGTACCGCCCTGACGGAGCCCCCAGACGATGCGAGTCCGCCCGGTCCTGCCGCTGCTGCTGTCGCTGCTGGCGCTCGCCGCCTGCGCGCCGTCCCTGCCGGACCGGCCGCCGGCCCCGCGCGGGCCGGAGCGGCGGGTGGTGCTGGCGGTGCCGCGCTTCGACCATTTCCCGCCCTACGAGCTGGTGGCGCCGGAGGCGGCCGCCCCCGACCTGGACAGCCATCCCCGGGCGCGCGAGTACCGCACGCGGCTGCGCGAGGGGGCGGCGAAGGGGCCCGCCTTCGCCGGGCACCTGGCGGTGGCGAGCTGGGCCTGCGGCCAGGGCTGCCGGCAATGGGCCTTCGTCGACGCCCGCGACGGCCGCGTCGTCTGGGGCCCGCGCACCGGCCCCACCGCGGAGTTCCGCCGCGACAGCCGCCTGTTCGTGGCCGACCCCAAGGACAGGGCGCGGACCCGCTACTATGTCTGGACCGGCACGGCGCTGCGCGAGATGGAGGGTTAGGCCTTCGGCTGCTCGTGCGGCTGCATCAGGCGCCAGCGCTCCGTCACCAGGATCGTCAGCAGGGTCAGCAGGCCCAGCGCCGTGTAGCCCAGGAACAGCGGCCGCACCGTGCCGTCGAAGGCCTGCCCGATCGCCCAGCCGCCCAGCGCCCCGGCCGCGGTGGAGTAGAACCCCATGAAGGAGGAGGCGGTGCCGGCGATGTGGCCGACCGGCTGCATGGCGATGGAGTTGAAGTTCGGCATGGTGAGGCCGGTGCAGTAGAAGGCCACCGCCAGGAAGGACAGCAGCGCCCACAGCGGCGGCTGCGCCGGGAAGCCCATCGCCCCCATGACGCCGCAGGCGGCCAGGAACAGCAGCAGCGCCCCGTGCGACACGCGCCGCATGCCGAGCCGGCCGACCAGCGCCGCGTTGGTCAGCGAGGCCAGCGCCATGACGCCGGCCAGCCCGCCGAAGACGACGGGGAACAGCTCGCCCAGCCCGTAGGTGTCGACGAAGATCTGCTGGGAGCTGCCGACATAGCTCATGATCCCGCCGAACATGAAGCCGCCCGCCACCGTGTAGCCCAGCGCCTCGCGCGTGGTGGCGACGGTGGTGACGGCGCCGGCGATGGCGGAGGCCTCCAGCGGCAGCCGGTCCTCCGGGCGCAGCGTCTCCGGCAGGCGCGTCAGCATCCAGGTCAGCGACGCCGCCGAGGACAGCAGCAGGAAGCCGAAGATCCAGGGCCAGCCGCCCTGGTGCGCGATCAGCCCGCCCAGCGAGGGCGCCAGCATCGGCACCAGGATGAAGACCAGGATGATGAAGGACATGACCCGCGCCATCTCGCGCCCGGCGAAGCGGTCGCGCACCACGGTGACGGTGATGACCCGCATCGCCGCCGCCCCCAGCCCCTGCAGCACGCGGGCCGCCAGCAGCATGGTGTAGTCGGGTGCGACAAGGGCGCCGGCGGCGCCGGCCGCGAAGACCAGCAGCCCCAGCGTCATCATCGGCTTGCGCCCGAACCGGTCGGACATCGGCCCGTAGAAGGGCTGGCCGGCGGCGAAGCCCAGCATGTAGGCGGTCACCACCAGCTGCCGGTCGTTGGCCGAGGCGACGGCGTAGGCGGACGCGATGTCCGGCAGTACCGGCAGCATGATGTCGATGCCGAGGGCCGGCACCGCCATCAGCAGGGCGATCAGGGTGACGAACTCGCCGAAGCGGATGTCGGCGCGGGGAGGGACGGGCGCATGCATGGCCGCCACTCTAGGCCCGCGGCGGGCGCGGACCTAGGCGCCTGTCGTCATGCGGGGCATGCGCGGGGCGTGCGGGGTGGGTGCGGCTGTGGGGTGGTCCGTCCTTTGACAAGCTCAGGATGAGGCTTCGACAGGCTCAGCATGAGGAAGGGTGGATGCCAAGCCCAGCGGGAACCAAGGGAGCAGCTGGAGATCCCTCAGCCTGAGCCTGTCGAAGGCCGCACCCCATCCCCGCTGCCGTCCCGCAGCGCCCCGGTGCGGCTGTGAGGCTGTG
>DASPKT010000126.1:0-4676 GCA_035627915.1 Azospirillaceae bacterium | reverse complement strand
CGCCGGCGGAAGCGGCCGCCGGCGCCCGCTCCATGACGGCGGCGAAGAAGCCGTCGGTGTCGTGCCGGCCGGGGGTGAGGCGCAGCATCGGCTCGTCCTCCGGCGGGCGCCCCTGCCCTTCCGGCCAGGCCTCGGCCAGGGGCACAAGGCGGAAGTCCGGATGCGCCGCCAGGAAGGCCTCCACCTGCCGCTCGTTCTCCTCCGGCAGCATGGAGCAGGTGGCGTAGACCAGCCGCCCGCCCGGCCGCGTCAGGCGCGAGGCGCTGTCCAGGATGGAGGCCTGCAGCGGCAGCAGCTCCGTCAGGCCCGGCCCCAGCGTGCGCCAGCGGCTGTCGGGGTTGCGGCGCCAGGTGCCGGTGCCGGTGCAGGGGGCGTCCACCACCACCCGGTCGAAGCGTCCCTTGTGCCGCTTCACCCAAGGATCGCGCTCGCTCTTCAGGCCGCGCGTCTCGATGTTGTGCAGGCCTGCGCGGCGGAACCGCTCCTGCGCCCGCTTCAGCCGCCCCTCCAGCACGTCGCAGGCCAGCACCCGGCCCTTGTTCGCCATCATGGCGGCGATGGCCAGCGTCTTGCCGCCGGCGCCGGCGCAGAAGTCCACGACCTGGTGCCCCGGCCGGGCGTCCGCCACCAGCGCCACCAGCTGCGACCCCTCGTCCTGGATCTCCACCAGTCCATTCTTGAAGATGTCCAGCTGGGCGACGGGGAAGCGGTTGCGCACCCGGATGCCCAGCGGCGACAGCCGCGTCGGCTCCGCCTCCACCCCGGCCTTGCGCAGCGACGCCAGCGCCTGCTCGCGCGTGCCGCGGATGGGATTCACCCTGAGGTCCAGCGGGGCGGTGCCCAGCATCGCCTCCATTTCGGCAACGAAACGGTCGCCCAGCGCCGAGCGCAGCGCCTCCGCCGCCCAGTCCGGCACCTCCACCCGCACCGCGTCGGGCTGGTGCGGGTGCTCCAGCGTGTGGGTCTCCAGCGTGCGGGCGAGCTTCAGTTCCTCGGGCGTCAGCGGCGCCGGGGCGAAGCGGCCGCCGTCGAACAGGCCCAGGATGGTGGACACCGCCCTGCCCGACAGGATCTCGTCGGCGATGACCAAGGCGCGGGCGTCGCGGCCGTGGCCCACCCGGTCCAGCCACCAGCCCAGCCGCGCCCAGCGGCGCAGGATCGTGTAGACGCGCTCGGCGACGGCGGTGCGGTCCTTGGCCCCGATGAAGCGGCGGTTGCGGAAGAAGGCGCTGGCGACCGCGTCGGCCGGGCGCGGCGTGGCCTCGATCTCGGCCAGCAGCTCGATGGCCGCCTGCAGGCGGGCGCTGGGGGTCATGGCGTAAAGGTCCTCGGTATCGATCATGCAGGGCTGCGGCCCCGGGGGCCGCGGAAGCGCCGCATACTAGGCGGGATGCGCCCGTGCCGGAAGCCCGCGCGGGCGGGGGTCAGGTAAAGCTGATGCGCCAGGCCGAAACTGTGGCATGATCCGCGCGGGGGACATTCCATCCGGGGGAGACGCATGCGGGGGTTGGGCTTTGCCGTCTGGATGGCGCTGGCCCCGGTCCTGGCTTGCGGCCCCGCCCTGGCGGACAGCCTGCGCGTCGGCGTCCATGCGCTGGCCAACACGCTCGACCCGCATTTCCACAACCTCGCCCAGAACAATGAGCTGGCGCACCACGTGTTCGAGCCGCTGGTGGCCCGCGACGCCATGCTGCGGCCGGTGGCGCGGCTGGCGGTGGACTGGCGCACGGAGGACCCGCGCAGCTGGGTGTTCCGCCTGCGCCCCGGCGTCCGCTTCCACGACGGCCGCACCTTCTCCGCCCGCGACGTGCTCTACAGCTATTGCCGCGTCGGCCGGATCGAGGGCAGCCCGACCACCTTCCAGGAGAACCTGGCCGGGGTGACCGCGGTGGAGGCGCGCGACGCGATGACCGTCGTGGTGCGCACGCGCGAGCCGGATCCGCTGATCCCGCACGCGCTCAGCAACATCGTCGTCGTCCCGGCGCCGGAGGGGTTCGACGGGCGCTTCGACCCCAAGGGCTGCGCCGGCGCCGACTGGCCGGGGCGCGAGGCGTTCGACGACGGCAGGCTGGCGGTGGGAACCGGCCCGTACCGCGTCGCCGGCTACGAGCCCGGGCGCGCCGCGCGGCTCTCCCGGTACGACGGCTACTGGGGCCGCCGCCCGGCCTGGAGCGACGTGGAGTTCCGCCTGATCCTGGACGGCGCCGCCCGCACCCGCGCCATGATGATGGGGGAGCTGGACCTCATCTCCAACCTGGACCCGGCGACGCTGGACGCGCTGACCTCGCGCCACGGGATCGAGATCGTCGCCGGCCCCTCCACCGCCGTCAGCTTCCTGCAGATGGACTGGTCGAGCGACCGGGTGCCGCCCGGCGTGACGGGCACCGACGGCCGCAACCCGTTCCAGGACGTGCGGGTGCGCCGCGCCGTCTCCATGGCCATCGGGCGGGCCGAGCTGGTGAAGCGCGTCCACCGCGGCTTCGGCGAGGCGACGGCGCAGCTGCTGCCGGCCGGCCTGCCCGGCTACGACCCGACCATCGCCATCCCCTCCTACGACCGCGACGGCGCCCGCGCGCTTCTGGCGGAGGCCGGCTACCCCAACGGGTTCGGGGTGGTGATGGCGGGGGCGGAGGTGAACCGGCGGGTGATGGAGGTGCTGGCCTTCTTCCTCGGCACCGTCGGCATCCGGGCGGAGGTCGCCACCTATTCCTCGCAGGAGTTCTACGACCGCCAAGCGGCGCGGGAGTTCGGCCTGATCTTCGGCGGCCGCATCTCCATCACGGGGGAACTGCTGAACCAGGTGGTGCCCCTGCTCGCCACGCCCGACCCGGCGCGCGGCCGCGGCCTGTCCAACCCCCAGGCCATCGCCATCCCGGAGCTGGACGTGCTGCTGGACCGCGCGCATGCCACGCTGGACGACAATGAGCGCGAAGGGCTGCTGCGCGAGATCGCCCGGCTGGTCGACCGCGAGGTGGCGATCGTGCCGCTGTTCCTGGTCCAGGGCCGCTGGGCCGTCCGCAAGGGCCTGGCCCTCGCCCCCCGCCTCGACCGCCACACCCTGGCCGCGGAGATCGTCCCGGCCGGCCCGGGGAACTGAGGGCGGGCGGGGACGTCCCTTGAGGGCAGCGGCGGCGGGGTGCGGCCTTCGACAGGCTCAGGCTGAGGGGCGTTGCGCTGCTCCCGGAGACGGTGCGGGCGGGAGGGTGTGGCGCGGCGGGAGCCGGCGGCATGGCACCACATAGCCCCCCACTCCACCGTCATGCCCGCGGAGGCGGGCATCCAGGTATTCAGCGTGCTACGGCGTAGAGCACAGGGGCGCCCACGGCGCCGTTGGCGCCCCTGTCCCGGCCAGATTTCGGGCTGAATGCCTGGCCCCCCGCCTCCGCGGGGGTGACGAAAAGAGAAACGTCAGAACGGCTGCGCCTGTCGAAGCCCGCCGGTAGGTCGCATGGAGCCGCCAGGCGCAATGCGACGGCGCCCCACCGGACCCGTCGCTTCCCGTCCGCCAGTAGCCCTCACATCCCCGGGCGGTAGTTCGGCGCCTCGTTGGTGATGGTGATGTCGTGGACGTGGCTCTCGCGCAGGCCGGCGTTGGTGATGCGCACGAAGCTGCAGTTCTTCTGCATCTCGGCGATGGTGGCGTTGCCGGTGTAGCCCATGGCCGCGCGCAGGCCGCCGACCAGCTGGTGGATGACGCCGCCGACCGGGCCCTTGTAGGGCACCCGGCCCTCCACGCCCTCCGGCACCAGCTTCAGCGTGTTGGTGACCTCCGCCTGGAAGTAGCGGTCGGCCGAGCCGCGCGCCATGGCGCCGACCGAGCCCATGCCCCGGTAGCTCTTGTAGCTGCGGCCCTGGTAGAGGATCACCTCGCCCGGGCTCTCGTCGGTGCCGGCGAACAGGCCGCCCAGCATGGCGCAGCTGGCGCCGGCGGCGATGGCCTTGGCGAGGTCGCCGGAATACTTGATGCCGCCGTCGGCGATGACGGGGATGCCCTGGGCGGAAGCGACGTCGACCACGTCCAGCACCGCCGTCAGCTGCGGCACGCCGACGCCGGCGACGATGCGGGTGGTGCAGATGGAGCCGGGGCCGATGCCGACCTTCACCGCGTCGGCGCCGGCGTCGATGAGCGCGCGGGCGGCATCGCCCGTGGCGACGTTGCCGGCGATGATCTGGGAGTAGTTGGAAAGCTTCCGCGCCGCCGCGACCTGGTCCATCACCTTGCGGCTGTGGCCGTGCGCGGTGTCGACGACCAGCACGTCCACGCCCGCGTCGAACAGCGCCTCCGCACGCTCCAGCCCGTCCGGGCCGGTGCCGGTGGCGGCGGCGACGCGCAGGCGGCCCTGGGCGTCCTTGCAGGCGCGCGGGTGCAGCTGCGCCTTCTCGATGTCCTTCACCGTGACCAGGCCGATGCAGCGGTAGGCGTCGTCCACCACCAGCAGCTTCTCGATCCGGTTCTGGTGCAGCAGGCGCTTGGCCTCCTCCTTGTCCACGCCCTCGCGCACGGTGACGAGGTTCTCCTTCGTCATCAGCTCGGAGACGGGCTGGCGCATGTTGGTGGCGAAGCGGACGTCGCGGTTGGTCAGGATGCCGGCGAGCCGGCCCGTGCCGCTCTCGACTACGGGGATGCCCGAGATCTGGTGGTCGGCCATCAGCTTCAGCGCGTCGGCCAGGGTCTG
>DASPKT010000125.1:0-11326 GCA_035627915.1 Azospirillaceae bacterium | reverse complement strand
GTGCGGCAGGCCGTGCAGGAAGTTGGTGGTGCCGTCCAGGGGATCGACGATCCAGCGGTGGCTCTTGTCGGCGCCGGCGATGGCGCCGCCCTCCTCCATCAGGAAGCCGAAGTCCGGCCGGGCCTTCTGCAGCTCCTGCCGCACGATGGCCTCGGCCTTGCGGTCGGCGGCGGAGACGAAGTCGGCCGGGCCCTTGCGGGAGACCTGCAGCTGCTCGACCTCGCCGAAGTCGCGGACCAGGGCGCGCCCGGCCTTCTCGGCGGCGCGGGCCATGACGTTGATGTTTGCCGAACGGGCGGCCATGTCCTCAATCCCTCTGAACCGTATTCAAAGAACCCCCGCGCCCGCCGGGCACGGAGCCCTAGAGCGCGATGGTGGTGCGGATCTCGTCGTAGTCGGTGTGCAGCCCGCTCTCGTCGCGGTCCACCAGCCCGGCCTGGACGAGGATGTCCACATCCTCATGGACCCGCTTGTAATCCCGGCCGAGACTCCGCGCCAGTGCCGCGATGCTGACGGCAGGGTTGCGCCGAAGGTGCTTGAGCAGGTCGAGGCGCCGGGGGGTGATCACGCGGGTCAGGGCCTCCCAGCTCTCGAAGGAGACGTGGCGCGCCCGCACGGCCTCCCCCGCCTCGGCCCGGCGCCAGAGGTCGCGCACGCGGGCGACGGCGTCGTCCGTGGACTCCCCGACATGGATTTCGTTGTGGTCCGTCATGCCTCGCCCCTCGCCCGCTTCACGTCGTGCCCGAAGTCGTCCAGCAACGTATCGAGGTCAACGAAGCGGTAGGGCAGCTCGTCCGGCCCCAGGTGCCGGTGGTCGCCCTTGCCCCGCTCGTTGTCGTAGCCGACGATCCGTTCGCCGGCCCGGCCATAGAACAGGCTGTACTTGAACCTGTGCCCGCTCGGCGGCACCGGGGCCGGCACTTCCCAGACCTTGATGTCCAGGATGGCGCCGTCCGTGTAGTTCAAGCGCTGCCGGATGATCAGTACCGCCTTCATCCGCCCCAAAATGACACGGCCGCCCTATGGCATCAAGCGCCATAGGGCGGCCGCGGGAAGCGTCGGGCCGTGGGAAGAGGCGGAGCCTCAGTCCTTGGCGCGCTCCATGTAGGTGCCGTCGGCGGTGTTCACCACCACGCGGGTCCCGGCCTCGATGTGCGGCGGGACCAGGATGCGCACGCCGTTCTCCAGCATGGCCGGCTTGTAGGAGGAGGAGGCCGTCTGGCCCTTCACGACCGGGTCGGACTCGGTGATGAGCAGGGTGACGGTCTGCGGCAGCTCCACCGACAGGGGCGCGCCCTCGAAGCTCTGCACCGTGACTTCCATGCCGTCCTGCAGGAAGACCTTGGCATCGCCGATGATCTCGCCGGAGATGGAGACCTGCTCGTAGCTCTCCTTGTCCATGAAGGTGAAGCTGTCGCCTTCGGAGAAGAGGAAGGTCATCTCATGCTCGTCCAGGCGGGCGCGCTCGACGCTCTCCTGGGTGCGGAAGCGCTCGATCGTCTTGGTGCCGGTGCGCACGTCCTTCATCTCGATCTGGATGAAGGCGCCGCCCTTGCCGGGCTGCACGATCTGCGTCTTCGTGACCACCCACAGCTTCCCGTTATGCTCCATAACGTGGCCGGGGCGCATGGTGTTGGCGTTGACCTTCATGGCTCTTCTGACACTTGACTGATGGATGGGCGGCCGGGAACCTAGCAGCTTGGTCCCGCCCTGGCAACGCCGCCAAAGGCGCGTTCCGGCATGGCCGCCCGGCACCGGCGGCGGCCATCCGGGCGCGAGTCGGGCCATTCCGCGACCCGGGCGGCGGAAGCGTTCGCGCGAAGCCCCGTCCCCGCAACGGCCGGTCCCGGGGCCGCCCCTGCCGCGCCACAATCTTGCGTCCCCTGCCGGCCGACGGGCGCTCCTTGCGGCGGGGCGGGCCATTCGCTAGGGTCGGCCATCCGAAAAGCCCGGCCAACGGGCGTTTCACCGGCCGCGCGATCCGGCGGCCCTCGCGGACACAAGGGAGCGATGGGAGCACTCGTCGATCTGGGGACCTTCCTCCAGCATCTCATCAATGGCGTCACGCTGGGCGCCATCTATGGGCTCATCGCCATCGGCTACACGATGGTCTACGGCATCATCCGGATGATCAACTTCGCCCACGGCGAGATCTACATGATCGGCGCCTTCGTGGCGGTGACGTCCTTCACGCTCCTGATCGGGCTGGGGATCACGTGGGTCCCGCTGGCGATCCTGCTGGTGCTGGCCGCCTCCATCCTGTTCACCGCCGCCTTCGGCTGGACGGTGGAGCGGGTGGCCTACCGGCCGCTGCGCAACGCGCCGAAGCTGGCGCCGCTGATCTCCGCCATCGGCATGTCGATCCTGCTGCAGAACTTCGTGATGCTGACCCAGGGCGCCCGCGCCAAGCCGCTGCAGCCGGTGCTGACCGGCAGCTTCACCCTGTGGCAGGGCGAGGGGTTCACCCTGGCGCTGACCTACATCCAGGCCTTCATCATCGTGCTGACGGTGGGGCTGATGGCGGGCTTCACCCTGCTCATCAACCGCACGTCGCTCGGCCGCGCCCAGCGGGCGTGCGAGCAGGACCGGACCATGGCCGGCCTGCTCGGCATCAACGTCGACCGCACGATCAGCCTGACCTTCGTCATGGGGGCGGCGCTGGCGGCCGTGGCGGGGGTGATGGTGACGCTCTATTACGGCGTCATCGACTTCTACATCGGCTTCCTCGCCGGCATGAAGGCGTTCACGGCGGCGGTGCTGGGGGGCATCGGCTCGCTGCCGGGCGCCATGCTGGGCGGGCTGCTGATCGGCCTGATCGAGGCGCTGTTCGCCGGCTACGTCTCCAGCGCCTACAAGGACGTGGCGGCCTTCTCCATCCTCATCATCGTGCTGGTGCTGCGCCCGACGGGGCTGCTCGGCCGGCCCGACATCGAGAAGGTGTGAGGCGATGAGCACAACCCTCGCCCACCGCGCCAAGGACGGCGCCCTCGCCGCCCTGCTGGCGCTGTTCCTCAGCGTCCCCTTCGTCGGGCTCTACACCACCAGCACCGACCAGGGCCTCAGCCTCGCCACCCGCTGGGCCTGGCTGCCGGTCATCGCCGCCATCGTCTTCGCCGGGCGGCTGGCGCTGGGCTTCGCGACGGACGCGCTGGCGCGCCGCCGCGCCGCCGGCCCGCTGATCGACATCCCCGAGGAGACGGGCCGGAAGCTCGGCCGCGGCCTGGTGCTCGCCGGCATCGCCTTCGCCGTGCTGCTGCCGCTGACGCCGCTGTCGGACCGCTACGTGCTGGACCTCGGCACCACGGTCCTCATCTACATCATGCTGGGCATCGGGCTGAACGTGACGGTGGGCCTGGCCGGCCTGCTGGACCTGGGCTACGTCGCCTTCTACGCCATCGGCGCCTACACCTACGCCATCCTGTCCACCGCGCTGGGCCTGGGCTTCTGGGTGTGCCTGCCGCTGGCGGGGCTGGTGGCGGCGCTGTTCGGGGTGATGCTGTCGCTGCCCATCCTGCGGCTGCGCGGCGACTACCTCGCGATCGTGACGCTGGGCTTCGGCGAGATCACCCGCATCGTCATCCTGAACTGGCAGAGCCTGACCGGCGGCACCAACGGCATCTCCGGCATCCCGCGCCCGACCTTCTTCGGCCTGACGCTGGACCGCCGCGCGCCGGAGGGGGAGCGGACCTTCCACGAGGTGTTCGGGCTGACCTACAGCAGCGAGCACCGGCTGATCTTCCTCTACTTCATCATCCTGGGGCTGGTCATGCTGGCCGCCTACGTGGTGTGGCGCCTGCGCCGCCTGCCGGTGGGCCGCGCCTGGGAGGCGCTGCGCGAGGACGAGATCGCCTGCCGGTCGCTGGGCATCAACCCGACCGCCAGCAAGGTGTCGGCCTACGCAACCGGCGCGCTGCTGGGCGGGCTGGCCGGCGCCTTCTTCGCCACCCGCCAGGGCTTCGTCAGCCCGGAGAGCTTCACCTTCATGGAGTCGGCGATCATCGTCGCCATCGTCGTGCTGGGCGGCATGGGCAGCCAGGTCGGCGTGGTCATCGCCGCCTCCTTCATCGTGCTGCTGCCGGAGTTCGCGCGCGACTTCTCCGACTACCGCATGCTGGTGTTCGGCGCCGCGATGATCCTCATCATGGTCTGGCGCCCCGGCGGGCTGCTGTCCGGCCGCGAGGCCACCATCCGCCTGGTCCCCCGCGCCGCGAAGAAGAAGGAGGCCGCGTGATGACCGCCGCGCAAGCCCCCCTGCTCCAGGTCACCGGCCTCACCATGCGCTTCGGCGGCCTGGTCGCCGTGGACAGCCTGGACATCGACGCCGACCGGGGCCGCATCACCGCGGTCATCGGCCCCAACGGCGCCGGCAAGACGACCGTCTTCAACTGCCTGACCGGCTTCTACAAGCCGACGGCGGGCCGGCTGCTGCTGCGCCACCCGACCCGCGGCGAGGTGGAGCTGCAGCGCCTGCCCGGCTACCAGGTGGCCCGCCACGGCGTGGTGCGCACCTTCCAGAACATCCGCCTCTTCCCCAGCATGACCGTGCTGGAGAACCTGATGGTGGCCCAGCATGTCGGGCTGATGCGGAAAAGCTTCTTCTCCCTGGCCGGGCTGGTCGGGCTGAAGGGCTGGCGCGACGCCGAGGGGCAGGCGGTGGAGAAGGCCCGCACCTGGCTGGAGCGGCTGGACCTGCTGCACGTCGCCGACGAGGAGGCGGGCAACCTCTCCTACGGCATGCAGCGCCGGGTGGAGATCGCGCGGGCCATGAGCACCGACCCGCTGCTGCTCTGCCTGGACGAGCCGGCCGCCGGCCTGAACCCGCGGGAGACCCAGGCGCTGGGCGACCTGCTGCTGTCCATCCGGGCCGAGTACGGCACCGGCATCCTCCTGATCGAGCACGACATGAGCCTGGTCATGGGCATCTCCGACCGCATCCACGTGGTCGAGTACGGCCGCAAGATCGCCGAGGGCACGCCCGAGGAGATCCGCAGCGACGAGCGCGTCATCAAGGCCTACCTGGGCGAGCCCGAGGAGGAGGAGATGCCGGCCGTGGTCGCGCAGGACCTGGGGAACGGCGGGGAGGCCCGGCCGTGAGCATGCTGACCCTTTCCGCCGTCCGCACCAACTACGGCCCGATCGAGGCGCTGCGCGGCGTCGACGTGACCGTGGACCAGGGCGAGATCGTCACCCTGATCGGCGCCAACGGCGCCGGCAAGTCGACCCTGCTGATGACCATCTGCGGCAAGCCGCGGGCGGCCTCCGGCCGCATCGTCTACGAGGGCCGCGACCTCGTCGGGCTGGAGCCGCACGAGATCGCGCGCCTGGGCATCGCCCAGGTGCCGGAGGGGCGGCGCATCTTCCCGCGCATGACGGTGCTGGAGAACCTGCAGCTGGGCGCCACGCTGGGCGACCCCGCCCATTTCGACGAGGACCTCGCCTACAGCTTCCGCCTGTTCCCCATCCTGGAGAAGCGGCAGGCGCAGCGCGCCGGCACGCTGTCGGGCGGCGAGCAGCAGATGCTGGCGATCTGCCGCGCCCTGATGAGCCGGCCCCGCCTGCTGCTGCTGGACGAGCCCTCGCTGGGCCTGGCGCCCCTCATCATCCGGCAGATCTTCCAGGTCATCGCCGAGCTGAACCGCACCCGCGGCATGACCATCCTGCTGGTCGAGCAGAACGCCTTCCACGCGCTGAAGCTGGCCCACCGGGCCTATGTGCTGGCGCAGGGGCAGGTGGTGCTGCAGGGCTCCGGCAGGGAGCTGCTGGCCAACCCCGAGGTGCGCGCCGCCTACCTGGAGGGCGGGACGCATTGACCGCGGAGCCCGGGGATGGCGGGGACGACCCGATCCCGCCGGTGCGGACGGCGCGGCTGCTGCTGCGCTGCGTCCGGCCGGACGACGCCCCCGCCGTCTCGGCCCTGATGACCCCGGGCGTCAGCGCCCGCGTCGCCAGCTGGCCCTCGCCCATGAGCCTGGAGACGGCGGGCGAGTTCATCCGGCGCGCCCGGGTGGCGTCGGAGCGGCGGCGCGCGGTGCATTACGGCATCTTCCCCGCCGGGGACGAGGGCGCGGCGCTGATGGGCTGGATCAGCGTCAGGGCGATGGACGAGCCGGCGGGGCTCGGCGCGCTCGGCTACTGGATGGGCGAGCCGCACCAGGGCCGGGGCTACACGACCGAGGCCGCGCGCGCCGTCCTGGGGGCCGCGTTCCTGCACCTCGCCCTCGACCGCATCGAGGCCGGCGCGCAGGTCGACAACGCGGCCTCGCTGGCGGTGCTGCGGCGGATCGGCATGCGGCCGACGGGCGAGCGCATGGTCCACGCCCCTAGCCGCGGCCGTGACGAGCCCTGCCTGTTCTTTGAGATCGGCAGGGCCGAGGCGGGCGTCAGCCCTGCATGACAAGCGTGTTCCACTCGCCGATGCGGTAGCGGCGCAGCAGCTTCAGCCCCTGGGCGCGGTGGGCGGCGACGACCAGCTTCTCCTGGCGGACCAGCAGGCCGGACAGAACGCAGATGCCGCCCGGCTTCAGGTGGCGGCGCAGGTCGGGGGCCATGCGGGCCAGCGGGCGGGCCAGGATGTTGGCGACGATGAGGTCGTAGGGCCCGCGCTCGCGCACGATGGGCGTCTCGTAGCCGTTGCCGTGGCGGCAGCTGACCAGCCCGCTCACCCGGTTCAGCTGCGCGTTCTCCGCCGCGATCTCCACCGACAGCGCGTCGATGTCGACGGCGGCGACCGGCACCTTCCACATCTTGGCGATGGCGAAGGCGAGGATGCCGGAGCCGCAGCCCATGTCGAGCGCGTTCGCCAGCGGCAGCCGCTTGTGCAGGTCGGAGAGCGCCCGCAGGCAGCCCTGGGTGGTGGCGTGCTCGCCCGAGCCGAAGGCCATGGCGGCCTCGATCAGCAGCCCGACGCAGCCGGCCGGGACCGGGCGCTTGTGGTGGCTGCCGTGGACGAAGAAGCGGCCGGCGCGGATCGGCGGGAAGCTGAGGTAGGTCTGGGTGACCCAGTCGATGGGCGCCAGCGGCTCCACCTCCAGCACCGGGTCGGGCAGGCCGCAGGCGGCGGCCAGCACGGCCACCCGGGCGGCCAGGCGGGACTGGTCGGGCTCGCCGTGGCTGGTGCCCTCGATCAGCCAGTTGCCGCCCTCCTCGAGCTCGAAGGTGGAGACGGCGTCGACATGGTCCTCGACGACCTCGGCGAAGGGCGCCACGTAGGCCTCCGGCACCGTCAGCGCCACGCGCCACATCCCGCTCATGAAACTCCCCACCGCCCGCTCGCCAAAGAAAACGGCCCGGAGCGATGCCCCGGGCCGCCTTTCAATAACCGCTTTCGCCCGAAGGGACAACGGCCGGGGGCGCGCCTCACCCCTTCTCGTTCAGCAGCTGTTCCATCTGGTCCATGATGCCGTCCATGCGCCGCACCAGCGCCTGGTAGGGCGCCGGCGAGGCCATGTCGAGCCCGGCCTTCTTCAGGACCTCGTAGGGATAGTCGGAGCCGCCGGCCTTCAGCACCGCGAGGTAGGTGTCGCGGGCCTTGTCGCCCTCGGCCTTGCCCTTCGCGTAGCCCTTCTGGATCTGCTCGGTGAAGTAGGCCGAGGCGGCCATCGAGGTGGCGTACTGGTAGACGTAGAAGGGCCGGTAGAAGTGCGGGATGAACGCCCACTCCACCGTGTACTTGTCGTCGATGTTCAGCACGCCCTTGTCGTGGCCGTGGTAGCGCTTCAGCAGGTCGCCGTAGATCTGCGTCATGCGCTTGCCGCTCAGCGCCTCGCCCCGCTCCACCGCGTCGTGCGTCGCCAGCTCGAACTCGGCGAACATGGTCTGGCGGAAGAAGGTCGCGCGCATGCTCTCCAACTGGTGGCCCAGGAAGTAGAGCTTCTCCTGCTTGGTCTTGGCGTTCGCCAGCATGTGGTCGGCCAGCAGGAACTCGTTCGCGGTGGACGCGATCTCGGCCAGGAACAGCGAGTAGCCCGCCGTCTCGTACGGGTTGTTCTTGTCGGCCAGGACCGTGTGCAGGGCGTGGCCCCACTCGTGCGCGAAGGTGGAGACCGCGTCGTAATTGTCCTGGTAGTTCAGGAAGACGTAGGGGTGCACGCCGTAGACGCCGTTCTGGTAGGCGCCGGACTGCTTGCCCTCCGCCGGGTAGACGTGCATCCAGCGGCCGTCGAGGCCCTTCTTGATTTCCTTCTGGTACTCGTCGCCCAGCGGCTTCACCGCGGCCAGCGTCAGCTTCTTCGCCTCCTCGACCCCGAAGTCGCGGTCGATGCCGACCATCGGCGGGTAGATGTCGTAATAGTGCATGTCGGGCAGGCCCAGCATGCGCTGCCGCAGCTTGAAGTAGCGGTGCAGCGTCGGCAGCCCGTTGTTCGCCTCCGCCACCAGCGAGCGGTAGACCTGCTCGGGGATGTTGTTGTCGGCCAGCGACGCCGCGACGGCGGAGGGGTAGTTGCGCAGCTTGGCCTGGATCACGCCGGACTGGACGCGGGTGCCCAGCGTCATGCCCATGGTGTTGGTGTACTGGCCGTACTTGGTCCAGAAGGCGTCGAAGACCTGTTTGCGGATCTCGCGGTCGGGGTGCTCGCGGTACTTCTGGTAGCCGGTCTGGCTGATCTTGGCCTCGGTGTTGTCCTTCAGCTTGATCGTCGGCCAGTCGATGTCGGAGTTGGACAGCAGGTTGTAGGCGTTGCTGGAGGCGCCCAGGACCGGCGCCACCGCGGCCAGCGCCGCCTCGGTGTCGGCGGACAGCGTATGCGGCTTGTTGCGCAGGATGTCGCGCAGCGAGAAGGCGTGCTTGGCGAGGCCGGGCTCGGCCTTGATGAAGGCCTCGACCTTCTCGGCGCCCAGCGCCTGCACCTCCGGCGACAGCCAGGCGGTGGCGGAGCCGAACTCGCCCGCCAGCGCGCGCACCAGGTTCTCCCGCTCCTGCGCTTCGGCGACGCGGGTGTCGGTGTCGGCGATGCTGGCGGCGTAGACATAGACCCGCTCGAACTTCAGCGTCGCGGCGGAGATGGTGTCGAGCGCCTTCTGCATGGCCTTGGCGTCGGTGCCGAGCGTGCCCTTCAGCGCCGCCAGCTGCGGCAGGGCCGCCACGACCTCCTTGCGCGCGGCGTCCCAGTCCGCCGGCGTCCTGTACATGTCGGTCATGTCCCAGACATAGCGCTCGTCCACCTTGGCGGCGGCCTGCTTGGCGGGCGCGTCGGCGGCATAGGACGTGGCGACGGGCGCCAGCCCGGCCAGAAGCGCGATGGCGGCGGCCCCGGCCAGCCGCCGGGTCAGCACTGACGTCTTCGACATGGAAATCCCTTTCGTCTCCCTGGCGGCCCGCCCCGGTTCCTCCGTGCTGGGCCGCATCCCAGAGCAGCGTTATAGCCCAGCCCGGGAAGCCCCGATCCGCCGATTTTGTAACCCCATTGTTTCTGTGGGGCGGCGGGCGGGGCGTAGGCGTTGCGCCCCCCTTCCACTCCACCGTCATGCCCGGCTCCACCCCATCGTCATGCCCAGCCCCACCCCCATCGTCATGCCCGCGTTTGCGAAGCTGGCGCGAAGCGCCTAGGCGGGCATCCAGGTATTCAGCGTGCTATGGCGCCTGACGGACGGGCGCTGACGTTGCGGTAGGCGCCCTTCTCCGCCCCGGGTAGCAGGCTGAATGCCTGGACCCCCGCCTAGGCGCTTCGCGCCAGCTTCGCAAACGCGGGGGTGACGGAGAAGGGAGTTCAGACCTTCCGCCGCGCAACGCTCTCCAGGTTGAACTTTCCGGCGGCTGCCCCGCCCCACAACCGCCCCAAGTACATCAGCGGACAGTTGTCCTATCCTGCCCCGTTACACGCCGTCGCTCTCCATACAGGAAAGAAATCCCGCCCGCCGCTACAATCCCATCCGCTTGTATGCCTTTCTTTATTGTTGCAGAACACTCCCCGATATAAAGAATAAGGGGCGCCCAATACCCGAGGCG
This sequence comes from Azospirillaceae bacterium, assembly GCA_035627915.1. Lineage (GTDB taxonomy): Bacteria > Pseudomonadota > Alphaproteobacteria > Azospirillales > Azospirillaceae > DASPKT01. The sequence goes on along the minus strand of DASPKT010000125.1, from coordinate 1,380 downwards.
CGCCCATGCCCCCAGCCCCAGCATCCCCCGCCGCGTCCGCCCTGGGAACGCCACGGGTCCGGCCCGCCTTTGCCATCCGGCCATGGTCGGCTCAGGCCATGAGCGCCGCCGCCCTCGCCTGCCTCGCCGCCCTGCTGTGCCCGCCGGCCCTCGCCGCCGACGCCTGCGACCCCATGCTGGCGGAGGTGGGGGCGCCGCTGTCGCGCGCCGGGGCGCCGCACGTGCGGCTCTGCCGCCAGGGCTACGTTCTGGCGCACGACACCGCGCTGCGGGTGCCGGCGTGGGTGGCGCAGCGGCTGACCCCGGACCGGCTGCAGGGCACGGCCGACCGGGAGGAGTCCGGCGACTTCGCCGCCGACCCGGAGCTGCCGGAGGACGCCCGCGCCACGCTGGCCGACTATGCCGGCAGCGGCTTCGACCGCGGCCACATGGCGCCTGCCGCCGACATGAAGTTCAGCGGCGAGGCGATGCGGCAGAGCTTCTACCTCTCCAACATGGCGCCGCAGGTGGGGCCCGGCATGAACCGGGGCATCTGGGCCCGGCTGGAGGCGATGGTGCGGGACTGGGCGTGCGAGCGCGGCACCGTCGTGGTGCTGACCGGACCCGTCTTCGACACGGCCGAGCCGCGGCGCCTGAACGGCCGCGTCGCCGTCCCCGACGCCTTCTGGAAGGTCGCCTACGACCCCGCCCGGGGCGAGGCGGTCGCCGTCGTCCTGCCCAACGCGCCGGTCAAGCTGGAGGGCCGCGACGCCCGCACGGTGCTGGGCGGCTACAGCGTCACCATCGACGAGCTGGAGGCCCGCACCGGCCTCGACCTGCTGCCGGCGCTGGAGGACACGCGCGAGGCGGCGCTGGAGGCGCGGAAGGAAGCGCCCTGGGCGGTCGCGAAGCGCTGTCCCAAGCCGCCGGCGAAGGCGGGGAGCTGAGGGGCCGGTTAGCCCCATTCCCGTTCATCATCCGTCATTCCGGCGAACGCCGGAATCCAGGGGCCGTGCGCCGCGGCGCCTGATGTCCCTGGACCCCGGCTTTCGCCGGGGTGACGGCCAAGAGTCTGGAATGCCCGCTCATGCAGCGCTTTCCAGGCTGAGGATCGTTGTGATGCTCCCCGCCTGTACAGGGGCGGTGAACACCGTGCCTGGCATCCCACGCCCCTCATCCTGAGCTTGTGGAAGCCTCATGCTGCGCTCGGTCAGTAGCACGCACAGCCTCCCAGCCGCACCGGCACCACCCGCAGGCACCGGCCGCCCCCTCACCCCGCCTTGTCGGCGGCCACGACGAAGCTGTCCATGACCTTCTTGGTCCCGGCGACGTCGAAATGGATCTCCAGCTTGTCGTTCTCGACGCCCTTGACGGTGCCGTAGCCGAACTTCTGGTGGAAGA
>DASPKT010000124.1:0-12901 GCA_035627915.1 Azospirillaceae bacterium | reverse complement strand
GAGCTCCTGGGCCGCGCCGAGGACCTGGGTGGCCGCAGCGCCCGTCTCGCCGGCTCCGTGCTTCACGGTCTCGATGCTCTCGGTCACCTGGCCGGTGCCGCGGGCGGCTTCCTGGACGCTGCGCGAGATTTCGCCCGTGGTGGCGCCCTGTTCCTCCATGGCGGCGGCGATGCCGGTCGAGATGCTCGAGATCTGATCGATGATCGTCTGGATGCCCTGGATGGCACCCACGGCTTCCTGGGTGGCGCCCTGGATCTGGGCGATCTGCGCGCCGATCTCGTCGGTGGCCTTGGCCGTCTGGGTCGCGAGGTTCTTCACCTCGGAGGCCACCACGGCAAAGCCCTTGCCGGCCTCGCCCGCGCGCGCCGCCTCGATGGTGGCGTTCAGCGCCAGCAGGTTGGTCTGGCCGGCAATGTCCTGGATCAGCTGCACCACGGTGCCGATGCGCGCCGCCGCCTCCGCCAGCATCATCACGGTGGCGTTCGTCCGCTCCGCCTCGGCCACCGCATGGCCGGCGACCTCGGCCGACTTGGCGACCTGGCGGGAGATTTCGGCGATGGAGCTGGTCATCTCCTCCGCCGCGGCGGCCACGGTCTGGACGTTGGCGGCGGTCTGCTCGGCCGCGGCCGCGGTCGCGGTGGCCTGGTGGCGCGTCTGCCCGGCGACGGCGCTCATGCCCTCCGCGGTGGCGTTCAGCTGCTCCGCGGCGCTGGCGACCGTCTTCAGGATGCCGGCGACGCTGCCGTCGAAGCCCGTGATGAGCGTCTCCACGGCCTGGGCGCGGCGCTGCTTGGCCTCCTGCTCCCGCGCCTGCTCCGCCGCCAGCTGGTCGGCCTCGACGGCGTTCTTCTTGAAGACCTCCACGGCCGCGGCCATGGCGCCGACCTCGTCCCCGCGCCCCAGTCCCTGCACCTGGACCGAGCGGTCGCCGCCGGCCAGCTGGCGCATCAGCTCCGCCATGGAAAGGATGGGGCTGGCGATGCCCCGGCTCAGTACCAGCGCCGCGGCGACCGCGAACAGCAGCGACGCGGCACCGCCGGCGAAGGTCGTCAGGAAGGCGGTGGAGAAGGCCTCGTCCTGCGCCGTGCGGCGCGCCGCCAGCAGGCTTTCCTCCGCCCCGGCGATCTCGCCCACCAGGGCGCGGATGGTGTCCATCTGCTGCTTGCCGCCGCCGGCCTTCGTCCCCTCGCGGACCTGCTCCGCCCCGCCCGGCTGGCGCATCGCGGCGATCTGCCGCTCCGCATACTCCACCCAGGCGTCGGCGGCGCGGTCCAGCGCCGCCAGCCGGCGCTGCTGCTCCGCGTTGTCCGCGGTCAGGGACTTGGCGCGGGCGAACGCCTCGGTGTAGGCGGACTGGCCGGCCTTGTAGGGCTCCAGGAAGCGGTCGTCGGCGGTCAGCGCGAAGCCGCGCACGCCGGTCTCCTTGTCCACCATGGAGGCCATGACGTCGTTGATGGCGTCCAGCACCTCGTAGGTGTGGCGTGTCCAGCCCGAGGACTCCTGGATGAAGCTGAGCCGCCCGTAGGTGACGGTGCCGACGCCCAGCATCAGGGCGATCAGGACGGCGAAGGCTCCCGCGAGCTTCCGGGAGATGGGGAGATTGTCGAGGAACCGCATGGCACACCTTTCGAACGGGGTAGGCCCTGCTGATACGCCATGCATGTGAACCCGGATTTGCGGCGGGCCACTATCTTCGGGCATAAGCTCTAAGGTGTAGTCACGAAACTGTAACAATTCAGCGGTGTATATGGCCCCGTTTCCGACCCCGGCACCGTTGCGATGCCGGCCGCGACTTGTTGTAATCCCGGGGGCCGGGGAAACGTCCCCGGGGCGGGAGCGGCGCATTGGCCGAGGCGGCGGGGACACTGGCGGACTGGATCGCGGCGGTCGCGCAGGCGCGCGACCGGACGGCCTTCGCCTGCCTGTTCCGCCACTTCGCCCCGCGCATCGCCGCCTTCGCAGCCCGCTTCGGCGTGCCGGCCGGGGCCCGGGAGGAGCTGGCGCAGGAGGTCATGCTGGCCGTCTGGCTGAAGGCGGAGAGCTTCGATCCCGCTTTGTCCAGCCCCGCCACCTGGGTCTTCAGCATCGCCCGCAACCGCGCCATCGACCGGTTCCGGCGGGAGGCGCGGCCGGAACTGGACCCCGACGACCCGGCGCTGGTGCCGGCCGCCGCCGCCGACCCGGAGGAGAACGCCAGCCTGGCGCAGGAGGAGCGCGGCGTGCGCGCGGCGCTTAAATCATTGCCGCCGGAACAATCCGACCTACTTCGCCTCTCGTACTACGAGGACAAGTCGCACAGTGAGATCGCAGCGGCGCTGGGACTGCCCCTCGGCACCGTCAAGTCGCGCATCAGGGCGGCCATGCGCTGCCTGGAACGAACCATGAGGACGCCGGCGTGAGCCTGCCGAGCCATCATCCCGCGGACGACCACCTGTTCTCCTACGCCTCCGGGCGGATGGGGGAGGTGAAGGCCGTGCTCGTGGCAACGCACCTGGCCTACTGCCCGGTGTGCCGCGCCCGGGTGGCCGCGTTCGAGGCGCAGTGCGGCGACTGGTTCGAGGAGCTGGCACCGAGCCCCGAGCTGCTGGGCTCGCTGGACGATATGCTGTCGAAGCTGGATGCCCAGCTGGACGCCCTGGAGCGCGACGCGCCCGCCGCTGCCGCAGCCGACGCCGTGAGGAAGCCGCCGCCTTCCGTGCCGGTCGCCCCGCCGGGCCACCCGCTGGTGCCGCTGCCGCTCCGGGACTGGAGCGGCTTCCGCATCGACACGGCCGATTGGAACCCGCTGGCGCAGGGCGTCGCCCTGTCGCAATGGTCGGTGGAGAAGGGCGGCAGCTCCGTCTGCCTGCTGCGCATGGGCCCCGGCGCCGCCGTGCCCGCCCATCGCCACACCGCGGAAGAGCTGCTGCTGGTCCTGCAGGGAAGCTTCTCCGACGAGTACGGCCGATACCGGGTGGGCGACGTCGCCACCTACGCCGCGTGGTCGGACCACCACGCCACGGGCGACCCGGGGGCGGGGGACTGCATCTGCCTGTTCCTGCTGGACGGCGAGCTGCAGTTCCTCGACTGAGGCGGGCCGCGGGGGGCGACCTTCGCCGCGCCGGGCTGTTGATGCGGTCCCGACCGGAGACAGGAGCCACGCCATGCCGGACCCGAACACCCGCCACCGCAAGGACGCCGACCCGCGCTTCCCCGACAAGGCCGGCCAGCCCGAGATACCCGACACGCCGGCGACCCCGGCCGCCGGCGCCGCGCAGCCCTCGCCCAGCGCCGTGCTGAACCAGGGCGACGTCGGCATGGTCAGCCAGGCCGACATGGACGACCGCCCCGGCGAGCGCGAGAGGGCGCAGCGCCGCGAGAACGTGAACCCCAGCCGCGAGCGGGAGGAGCCGGCGGAGGACTGACGGCTCCTCCCTAACCGCGACCGGCCCAACCGCGACCGGCCCGGGCGCCTTCGGTCAGGCGCCCGACCTGCCGGGCCCGGCATTGCCGCCGCCGCCGCCCGGGCCGGTGCTGCCGCCGCCGTCGCCCAGGCTGCCCATGCCGCCGCGGCGCCCGGCCGCCGGCGTCGTGCCGCCGGGCTGGTGGCCGGAGGCGACGCCGCCCGGCCCGGCCGGCATGTCGCCGCCCGATTGGCCGGCTGCCTGGCCCCGCCGGGTGGCGGCCTCCTTGGGGTTCTCCGCCGGCGTGCGCTCCACCGGCGTGCCGGAACCGCTGCCGGTGCCGCTGCCCTGCATGCCCTGCTGCTTGCGCCGCAGATCGTCGTCCGGCACCACGACGGGCGGGGTGTCCGGGTGCTGGGTGCGGGTGCCGGATTTGTCGAGCTTGTTCCTGTCGGGCCTGTTCTCGTCCATGGGACCGGGTCTCCTCGATGGGGGACCGGGACAACAGCGGCGGCCGTCCGGCGTCGCGCAACATGGGCGCCCCGGGCGGGTTTCCCCTGCGGGGACGGCGGAGGGGAGGCAAGCCATGGGCGGGATGCCCGACTGGATGGCGGGGGCGGCGGGCGGCTTCGTCGCCACCGCGCCGATGACGGCGGCGATGGTGGCGATGCACCGTGACCTGCCGGACCGGCTGGCCTGGCCGCTGCCGCCGCGCCCGCTGACCCGCCGCGCGACCCGCGCCGCCGGCCTGCCCTGGCCCCGCCACCCGGCCCTGCGCACGGGCGAGACGATGGCGGCCCATTTCGGCTACGGCGCCTTCGCCGGCACCGGCTACGCCGCCTGGCGGGCGCATGTGGGCGGCGGGCCGCTGTCCGGCGTCGGCTACGGCCTGGCGGTCTGGGCCGGCAGCTACCTGGGCTGGATACCGGCGGTGGGGCTGCTGCCCCCAGCCACCCGCCACCCGGCCCGCCGCGTCGGGCTGATGCTGGCCGCGCACGTCGTCTGGGGGGCGGCCACGGCGCTGACGGCCGACCTGCTGTCGCCGCCGCGGCGCTAGCGCAAAGGGACTGGCCCAAAAGGGGCAGGCGTCTATAGTGGACCCGGCCGCCGGCGTCCCGCCGGCGGGAGCATGCGCCGCGCAGGTCGCCGGGGATGGACGTGCCGCCCGACATGGAACCGCCCGCTAAGGAAATGCCCGCCGGGGAAACGCCCGGCACCGGCCTGACCGACGCGCTCGGCGCCGAGCCGCTGGCGGGGGAGAAGCTGCGCCTGGCGGTGGAGGCGGCGGGGCTGGGGCTCTGGGAGTACGAGATACCGTCGGGCCGGCTGGCCTGGTCGGACCGGCTGAAGTCCTTCTACGGCCTGCCCGCGGACGCCGAGGTCGACTTCGACCGCTTCATGGCCGGCGTGCATCCCGACGACCGTTCCCTGCTGATGGAAGGGTACTCCCGCGCGCTGGAGGGGCAGGAGAAGGGCCGCTTCGGCTGCGAGCACCGCACCGTCGCCCCCGACGGCACCGTGCGCTGGCTGCAGGCGGCGGCCCAGGTCCTGTTCGACGCCGACGGGCGGCCGGTGCGGGTCATCGGCACCTCGCGCGACGTGACGGAGGCCAGGGTGCGGGCCGCGGCGCTGGCCGAGAGCGAGGACCGGCTGCGCCTGGCCCAGGACGCGGGGCGCATCGGCAACTGGGACTGGGACCTGGAGACCGGCGCCGTGCGCTGGTCGGACAGCCTCTACCGGCTCATGGGGATGGACCCCGCGACGCCGGTGGACGCCGACACCTTCATCGCCATGCTGCACGAGGAGGACCGCGCGGCCGCGATGGAGGCGGTGCGGGCGGCGCTGGAGCGACAGGTGCCCTTCGATATCGAGTTCCGGGTCCTGCCGCCGGGCGGGGGCGTGCGCTGGCTGGCCAGCCGCGGCGCCGGCGTCGCCGGGCCGGACGGCGTGGTGCGCCGCGTCGCCGGCATCAACTTCGACATCACGGAGAAGCGCATGGCCGCCGACCGCCAGCGCCTGCTGATGGCGGAACTGGACCACCGGGCGAAGAACCTGCTGGCGGTCATGCAGGCGGTCCTGCGCCTGACCCCGGCGGAGGAGGTCGGCGCCTACCGCCGGACGCTGGAGGGCCGCATCTCGGCGCTGGCCCGGGCGCACACGATCCTGGCCGGCACCGGCTGGAGCGGGGCGCCGCTGCACGAGCTGGCCGCGGCGGAACTGGCGCCCTTCGGCATCCGGGCCACGGCGGAGGGGCCCGGCGTGATGCTGGCGGCGGCCGCGGTGCAGCCGGCGGCGCTGATGCTGCACGAACTTTCCACCAACGCCGTCAAGCACGGCGCCCTGTCCACGGGGAACGGGCGCGTCGCGCTCACCTGGACGCTGGAGGAGGGCGCGCTGGCGCTGTCCTGGTCGGAGGAGGGCGGCCCGCCGGTCGAGCCGCCGCGCCGCAAGGGCTTCGGCAGCACCGTGCTGGAGCAGAGCGTGCGCTACCAGCTCTCCGGCACGGTCGAGGCGGACTGGCGCGAGACGGGGCTCCGCCTGCGCGTCCTCATCCCGGCGGAGCACCTGGCGGGATAGCCGCCTCCGGCTTGGTGGGATAGTCGCCTCCGGCTTGGCGGGATAGCCGTGCCGGGCCGGGCGGTACCCCCGCAGAGCCGGTCCCGACCGGGCCTCCTATGCCCATTCGGCCGAAGGCAAGACGCATCCCTGCCGATAAGCCGAACCCCGTTCCGGCGGGTGATGGCGGATATTGGGTGCCGCTTTCAGACGGGGTATCGGAGGGAAGGATGGACGTTCTGCTGGTGAGGGCCGACGCTTTGGCCGCCCTGTCGACGGCGGGGCAGCTCAGCCGCGCCGGGCATCGCGCGAAAGCCATAGCCTACGGGCCGGAGACGGCGATCCGCCTGGCGCGCGACCTCCGCTTCGGCGGGGCCGTGCTGGAGAGCGAGGTCGGCGCGCAGCACCTGGGGCGCGAGCTGACCGGCGAGCTGCGCCGCCGCGGCGTCCGCATCGTCTGGGTCGGCGGTGCGGCCGAGTGCGGGCTGCCGGACGAGCCGGCGCTGGGCGTCAACCCCACCGCGGGCGAGATCGAGGCGGCGCTGGCCCCGCCGCGGCCGGTGCGCCCGCCCGCCATCTCCAACCCGGTCGCCTTCGGCCACGCGGTGCCCGCCGGCATCTGCTGATCCCCCTGCCGGTCGTTCTGCACCCGACGCCCGCGGAAGCCCCCTTCCGCGGGCGTTCTGCCGTCCTCGTCTCCTCCGCATCACCCGCCGGCCCCAAAAGGGGAACCATCCTTTGGGATGGGGGTTGAACGGGCCGAGCAGTCCTGCGCGCCTTCCGGACGATCCCGGGCGGCGGCGCCGGCGGGCGGCCGCACCCGGACGCCCGGTCCGCAAGATGGGTGGAGACGACGGATGTCCGATACTTCGCAAGCCTCGATCCCGTCGCTGGTGTCGACGCTGGCGGCGCAGTCCGGGGAGCTGGTCCGCCAGGAGATCGCGCTCGCCAAGGCCGAGATGACGGAAAAGGCCGCCGACGCGGCCAAGGGCGGCGCCTCCATCGGCGCCGGCGGCGCGGTCGCCTTCTGCGGCCTCGTCTTCCTGATGGCCGCCGCCGCCGTGGCGCTGGCGCAGGTGATGCCCAACTGGCTGGCGGCCCTGCTGGTGGGCGTGGTGGCCGTCGGCGTCGGCGTGATGATGCTGATGCGCGGCAAGAAGCGGCTGCAGCAGCTGGACCCCATGCCCACGCGCACCGTGGAGACCCTGAAGGACGACGCGCAGATCGTCGGCAACACCGAAGCGAGGAGCTGATCCCATGGCCCGGAAGACCCCCGAGGAGATCGAGCGCGAGATCGAGCGGACGCGCATGGAGATGACGCGGACGGTCAACGCCCTGGAGGACAAGCTGTCCCCCGGCCGCGTCGTCGACTATGCCAGCACCTTCCTGAAGGAGAGCGAGCGCGGCCAGGCGATCGTCGACCTGGCGGCCCGCTCCATCGCCCGCAACCCGCTGCCGGTCGCCCTCATCGCCATGGGCGTCGCCTGGATGGTGATCAGCGGCACCGCCGCCAACCCCGACGGCTACGGCCGCATCCGCCGGCGCATGCGCGGGCCGGTCGACCCGCAGCGCCTGGTCGGCTACGACCCCGCCGGCCTCTCCGCCCGCGAGGCGGCGCAGGCCTTCCAGGACGGCGGCAGCCGCAGGCGGACGGGCGGCATGTCGGGCGGCAACGTCGATCCCCGGCGCCTCACCGGCTACGAGGCCGGCGGGACGCGCGCCGGGGAGGCGGCGGAGGCGTTCGAGGGGCAGGGCGGCGTCCGGCGGGGCCGGGCCACCGTCTACCGGAACCCCTCCGCGACGCTCTGAGGCCCCGGCAGGCGACGGCCCGGCACGCGACGGCCTAGCAGGCGAGGGCGGCGGGCGGTTCCGCGCAGGCGCGCAGCGCCGCCGCCAGCTGGCGCGGCGTGACCGGCTTGTGCACGACCGCCATGCCGAGCGCGTCCGCCTCCTGCTGGCAGTCCGGTCCGGTCTCGCCGGTCAGCAGGATGGCGGGCAGCTCCACGCCCAGCTCGGCGCGCAGCCGGCGCACCGCGTCGGTGCCGACCTCGCCCTGGCGCAGCCGGTAGTCCGACACGACCACGTCGGGCAGGCGGCCGGCGCGGGCGACGCGCTGCAGCGCCTGGTCGCCGGAGGCGGCGGCCAGCACCTCGTAGCCCCAGTCCCGGAACATCGCCTGCAGCCCCAGCAGGACGATGGCGTCGTCGTCGATGAGCAGCGCCAGGCGTCCCGCCGCGTCATGCCGCGGCGCGGCGCCCGCGGCGGCCCCCGCCCCGGCGCGGGAACCGGCGACGGCCGGCAGGTCGATGTGGAACACCGATCCCCGGCCCGGGGTGGAACTGACCTCGACCGGGTGGCCCAGCACGCTGGAGAGGCGCTGCACGATGGCGAGGCCGAGGCCCAGCCCCTGGTTCCGGTCCCGCTCCTCGTTGCCCACCTGGTGGAACTCCTCCCAGATCCGCCCGAGATGGTCGGGCGGGATGCCGACGCCGGTGTCGGCCACGGTGATGCGCGCCCGCCCGCCCTCGACCCGGCAGGCCACGCGGACGCCGCCGGCCTCGGTGTATCGGACCGCGTTCTCCACGATGTTGCGCAGCATGCGGGCCAGCAGCGCCGGGTCGGAGTGGACGCGCAGGCCCGCCGCGCGGTCGATGCGCCAGTCCAGACCCTTGCCGGCGGCGACCGGGCCGAAGGTGCTGTCGATCTGGTCCATCACGTCGGCCAGCTCGAACTCCACCGGCTCCGCGGTGACGGCGCCGGCATCCAGCTTGGAGACGTCCATGAGGCTGTCCATCAGCTGCTTCAGCGCGTCCAGCCCGCGCTCCAGGTGCACCATCACCTCGCGCCCCTCCGGCGCCAGATGACGCTCCAGGGCGGCCGCCAGCAGGAACATGGACTGCAGCGGCTGGCGGAGGTCGTGGCTGGCGGCGGCCATGAACTTGGACTTGGAGAGGTTGGCCTGCTCCGCCTCGTCCCTGGCGGCCTCCAGCGCCGCCTCGGCGGACTTGGCGTCGGTCACGTCGATGTTGAGGCCGGTCAGGCGCAGCGGTGCGCCGTCCTCGCCCAGCTTCAGCCGCCCCACCGCGGCCAGCCAGCGGATGCCCAGCGCCGGGTGCATGACCCGGTACTCCATGCGGAACTCCGGACGGCGCGCGTCCAACGCCTCGCGGATGGCGGCCGCGGCGCGCCCGCGGTCCTCGGGCAGGATGGAGCCGATCCAGGTATCGAGGCCGGAGGGGCCGTGGCCCTGCTCCATGCCGACCAGGGCCATGTACTCCGCCGACCAGGCCATGCGGTCGGCGCGGACGTCCCAGTCGAAGGTGCCGGCGTTGCCGCTCTCCAGCGCCAGCAGCAGCCGCTCCTCGCTCTCCTTCAGCGCGGCGTCGGCGCGCAGCCGCTCGGCTACGGCGGCGACGTGGTTGGCGACGGTCACCAGAAGGTCCAGGTCCTCCGCCGCGAAGGCGTCGCGGCGGCAGGAGCCGAAGGCGATCACGCCGATCAGCGTGCCGGTGCCGTCGAACAGCGGGAAGCCCGCGTAGGTGCCCAGCCCCAGCGCGCGCACGATCCGGTGCGCCGGGGTCTCGGAGGTGCGGATGCCGGCCAGGACGACCGGCTTGCGCTCGCGCGCGGTGCGGGCGCACATGCAGCTCTCGTCCTCGAGCGGGACGCGGGCCAGCATGCCGCGCATCTCGTCCGGGATGCCCTCGGCGAAGGTCAGCGCCAGCGTCCCGCCGTCGGCGGAGAAGGCGACGCACATGTCGAGCCCGAGGTCGGCCGGCGCCAGGTCCAGCAGCCGGCGCAGCACCTCGTCCTGGGTCTCCGCCGTCAGCATGGCGCCGGCGAGGTCGGCCAGCAGCTTCAGCCGCGCGGTGCGCCCCTGCAGCTCCGCCTCGGCGGCGCGGCGGGCGGAAATGTCGCGCATGATGCCGGTGAAGTAGCGCTGGCCGCCGGCCGACCACTCCGCGATGGAGAGGTCGAGCGGGAAGGTGGAGCCGTCCCGGCGCAGCCCGTGCACCTCCCGCCCGACGCCGATGATGCGCCGCTCGCCCGTGCGCATGTAGCGGGAGAGGTAGCCGTCGTGGGCGCCCTGGTCCGGCTGCGGCATCAGCATGCGCACGTTGCGCCCCTGCAGATCGGCCGCCGGATGGCCGAAGATGCGCTCCGCCGCGTGGTTGGCCGACAGGATGGTGCCGGCCTCGTCGATCACGACGATGGCGTCCACCGCGGTGTCGACGATGGCCTTCAGCCGCGCCTCACTGGCGCGCAGCGCGTGCAGCGCCTGGACCCGGCCGCTGACGTCGCGGACATAGACCGCCACGCCGCCGTCGCGGGCGGGGTAGGCCCGGACCGCGTACCAGCGGCCGTGCGGGGGATAGTGGGCCTCGAACCCGGCCGGCGCCCGCTCCAGCATCACCCGCTGCAGTTGGTTCCAGAAATCCGCGCCGCTGCCGCCGGGGAAAACCTCCCACAGCACCAGGCCCTGCACGTCGCGCCCGTCGGCCAGGAGCGCGCGGCCGTTCTCGTTCACGAAAGTCACGCGCCAGGTCGCGTCCACCTCGAACAGGCTGTCGGTGATGCTCTCCAGCACGGACGCCATCTTGGCCTCCGCCCGGTGCGCCTCCTCGCTTAGCCGGGCGCGGTCCTGGAGGGCGGCGGCCATCTCGTTGAAGGCGGCGCCCAGCGCCTCCAGCTCCCCGCGGCGGCCGGTGGCGGGCACGCGCGCCTCCAGGTCCCCCTCGCGCCAGCGGCGGGCGGCGTCCAGCAGGCGCTCGATCGGCTCGTGCACGAAGCGCCGGCCCATCAGCGCGGCGGCGGCAAGGGTCAGGGCCAGGATGATGCCAATGGCGGCGATGGTCAGCCAGGCCGCCCGCGCGGCCGGCGCGGTGGCGGCGGCCACGTCGATGCCGACCGCCACGAAAACCCCGTCCAGCCCGTCGCCGACGGGGGAGTAGGCGAACAGCCGCTCCACCCCGTCGGCACCGACGAGGTCGATCGTCCCGCCCTGCGCCGCGTGCAGGAAGGGGCGCAGCCCCTGCGGCAGCATGGCGGCGCCCGGCGGCTTCGGGCGCGCCGCCAGCAGGGCCCCGCGGCGGTCGGCCACCAGCAGCATGGCGTTGGCCGGCAGCGGCTTCTCCGCGAGGTAGCGGTCCAGCCAGCCCAGGTCCAGCAGCGCCGTGACGAAGCCGCCGACCGTGCCGTCCTCCAGCAGGTAGGGCATGGCGAAGCCCAGGGCGGGGCGCCCGTGGACGCGGGTCACGATCATCTCGCCCACCGCGAAATCGCCCGCCGCGCGGGCCGCCGCGACGTGGGGCCGGGCGGAGATGTCCATGCCGACCGAGCGCGGCTCGGTGGCGCAGCGGATGACGCCGGCGCCGTCGGTGACGTGGATGTCCAGGTGCTTCGGGTAGTCGCGCCGCATGGCCCGCAGGACCGGGCCGCAGGCGTCGAAGTCGCGCTCCCTCACCGCATCGGTCCGGCGCAGCGTGGACAGCGCCAGGCGCACGCCCTCCACCATGCCGGCCTGCTCGTCCTCGATCAGGCGCGCGATGCGCTCGGCCGAGGCGGCGATCTCCGCCGTCCGCTCGCGGCGGAGTGCCAGCTGCGTGTAGATCTCGATCACCAGGGCCGGGACCAGCGCGATCACGACGAGGAGAAGGAAGCGGTTCAGCAGGGTCATCGGGCGCAGGCCGGGGATGAAGGGGCGGGGCACGGGGCGGATGGGCGTCACTCCGCGCCCGGTGGGCGCTGGCCGCGGGCGCGGGCGACGGTGGCCCGGCGGTCGGTCATCTCAAGTTCGGGCAGCTCCACGACGCCGGCGGCCTTCAGCGCGCGCAGCACGATGGTCCTGATGGTGGTCTCCTGCTCCATCGCGGCGCGCAGCACGGCGCGCTTGACGCTCGCCGGCACCATGACGGCGAGCTGGGCCTCCCCCTCGCGTTCCGCGACGTCGGCGCTGCCGGAAAGGGGAGCGCCGGTGGGTGGCTGCAGGACATGGTCGCTGGACATTGGATTTCGAGCCTTCGAATCTTCGAACGCTCGAATGCTGGGGCCCAAGCCTTAACGAGACGTTAGGGTCGGCGGCTTAAGTCCATGATTCCATTTGCAAAGAAGCGGTATCCGCCACCCGTCCGGAGAGGGTGGCGGTACCGCATCCGGTCGGGTCACTGGGGCGTATAGGGCGTGGTCGACGCCGTGGGCGGCGGGTAGGCGGAGGTCGGCGCCGGCGGGTAGTAGTTGCCGGCGGTCGCCGGGGGCGGGGGATACCCCATGGTGCCGGTGCGGCTCTGGTAGTCCGCGGTGGCGCTGCGCATGCGGTCCTGGCCCTCGGCGATCAGGGCCTCGCCGCGGGAGATGCGCTCCTGCCCCTCCCGCATCATCTCGCGGCCCTTCTCAATCTGCTCGCGGCCCTCGACGACCTGCTTGTTGCCCTTCTCCCAGTCCTCGCCCACGTCGGCGAGCGCCTCGCCGCGCTCCTGCAGCCGCTCGCCGAAGTTCGGGCTGTCGTCGTCGCTGGAGCAGCCCGCGAGGCCCAGCCCGAGCGTGGCCGCGAGGGCCGCCATTGCCAGTCTGTTCATGGTTCAAACTCCCGGTTCGGTGCCGCCGCGCCGGGGCGGCGGGGTCGCATCGTCAACCGGGGCGGACGCGAAAAGTCACAACGTCCGGGGGAGTTCGCGCAGCACCGCGCGCACGGGCGACGCGTCGGCGGCGGCGAGGCGCAGCGGCAGGGCGATCAGCTCGTAGTCGCCGTCCGGCACCCCGTCCAGCACCAGGCCCTCCAGGATCGCCATGCGGTGCCGGCGCACCGCGTCGTGGGCGCACAGCTCCTTGGCTTCCTGCGGGTCCAGCGACGGCGCGTCGGTGCCGACCAGCACCACCCCCGCCGCGGCCAGCGCCTCCACCGCCTCCGGCGCCAGGGCGGCGAAGCCGGGGTCCCAGGCGTCGGCGGGGAAGCGCCGGTATGT
>DASPKT010000123.1:0-17917 GCA_035627915.1 Azospirillaceae bacterium | reverse complement strand
GCGCAGTCACCGGGAGCAGCAACCTCCCGGGGAGCAGCAATACATTCCTCATCCTGAGCTTGTCGAAGGACGCACACCGCCCCCGCTGCCATCCCAAGGCATGCTGGTGCGGCTGCAATGCCGTGCGTGCTTCTGACCGAGCTCAGCCTTGAGGAGCGGGGGATGCCAGGCCCGGCGCGGTCACCGGGAACGGCAATTTATTCCTCTGCCCGGTCGAGTGGCGCATGGGTGGCTTCCCATTCTTCCTGTTCGTCACCCCCGCGGAGGCGGGGGGCCAGGTATTCAGCCCGCAATCCGGCCCGGACAGGAACGCCGGCGGTGGTGACGTCGGCGCACCTATCCCGGTGCCATGGCAAGCTGAATACCTGGATGCCCGCCTCCGCGGGCATGACGACGTTGGCAACTGCACCACGCCCACGCTGGCCCCACCGCCCCAAGACGGCACCGCCCGGCGGCCGGGGGGCCGCCGGGCGGGCGTCACGGAAACTGAGGGACCTCTGGGACTTACTTCGCGCCCTCGGCGGTCCGCTCCACGGCCTTGCCGGCCGAGGAGACGTCCTGACCGGCCCCCTCCATGGTGTTGCAGGCGCTCAGCAGGAAGGCGCCGGCCAGCAGGCCCAGCGCGGCGGTGATCCAGGACTTGCGCATGGTGGTCTCCTAATGAGGAACTCAGGCGTCCTACCATGAACAGCCGGGGCCCTTGCGCGTTCCATCCCCCGGTTGTGACCTGATGGAGACGGGACCATGGGCGATAGCGGGAGGGACGCGGCACTCGCCGCGGCGGCGGCGCTGCTGGCGGCGGCCGACGGGGCGGACCCCGGCGCCGTGCGCCGGCGGCTGGAGCGCGCGGGCGGCCCGGTCGCCGCCTTCGACGACCATTTGGCCCACCTGGGGCGCAAGGAGGAGGCGGGCGAGGAGGCCGCCTTCCAGGCGCTGCACCCGGTCAAGGGCGACGCCGGCGCGGCGGCGGCGCTGATGGAGGCGGTGATGGCGGCCGGCGGCGACGCGCTGACGCCCGCCCAGGCCGACGCCGCGCGCCGCGTGTGCGAGACGCTGAACCTCAGCCCGACGCGGTACGGCCTCTAGACCGCGCGGATGCCGCGGATGCCGGGCGCCAGGCGGAAGACGTGGTCGGGCGGGTAGCCGGTGCGGCGACAGAGCTCCTCCGGCGTGCCGGCGACGCGGGCGAGGCGGAGGACGCGGCGGAAGAACTCCAGCGCCGGCAGCCCGGCGGGCTCGGCCTGCAGCACCGCCTTCATCGCCGCGGCGATGCGCTGCTCGGCTGCGGGATCGGACATGGCTCCTGCCTCCTTCCCCGGGAAGACCCTTCCCGCCCACAACGGCGGCGGGGGCGGGGCGGGTTCCCGGACCATCCTCCCACGATCCGGCCATGATCCGGGAGAGGATCAAACATGCGCAATAGATATTGCTTTGCCGTCCGCCGGGGGAATACATTCACCACACGAGCATCTTTCATCGACGGGAGCCCGCCATGGGCGAGCCAGCCATCACCGAGGACACCATCCGCGCCATGGTCGACCGCTTCTACGAGGCGGTCCGCGCCGACGCGGAGCTGGGGCCCTTCTTCGACGGCGTGATCGGCGAGCACTGGCCGGAGCACATGCAGCGCATGTACGCCTTCTGGTCGTCGGTGCTGCTGACCACCGGCCGCTACAAGGGCAGCCCCATGGCCGCGCACATGGCCCTGCCGTCCTTCCCGCAAGGGTTCTTCGAGCGCTGGCTCGGCCTGTTCGAGGCGACCGTCGCCGGCCTGTTCGAGCCGGGCCCGGCGGAGGAGATCCTGGGGAAGGCGCGGCGCATCGCCGCCAGCCTGTCGCTCGCCATCTTCTACCGCCCGGGGCCGCCGGGTGCGGTGCCGAGGGTGGCATGAGGCGGCGGGCACCGTTGCGCCTGCCCGGCGCGCCGCCTATACAGACCGGCCTGATGCCGCTTTCGGGGACCGCCAGATGAAGCTGTCGACCTATACGGACTACGCCCTGCGGACCCTGACCTTCCTCGCGCTCAAGGAGGAGGGGCTCTCGACCATCGCGGAGATCTCCGACGCCTACGGCATCTCCCGCAACCACCTGATGAAGGTGGTGCAGGACCTGGCGCAGGGCGGCTACGTGGAGTCGATCCGCGGCCGCGGCGGCGGGCTGCGGCTGGGCCGGCCGGCGGAGCTGATCCGCATCGGCGACGTGGTCCGCTACACCGAGCAGGACATGTGCATCGTGGAGTGCTTCGCCGCCGACGCGGGCCCCCGCGGCTGCAAGCTGGCCCCCGCCTGCGTGCTGAAGACGGCGCTGGGCGAGGCGCTGCGCGCCTTCCTGGCCGTGCTGGACCAGTACACGCTGGCCGACCTGGCGCGCCCCCGCCTGTCCCTGGCGTCGCTCCTCGCCATGCCGCGCCCGCCGGCCGCCGCCGGCGCCTGAGCCGCGGCATCCTTCCCCCGGGGCGCCCGAACGATCGGGCGCCATCCCCTCCGCCCGCGCGGCCCCGCCCGCCGCGACTGTCCCGTCCCGCGCCTGTTGGGGCGGGATCGTGCGACAGGGGAGGACTGGCCGATGGCCAAGGAGAACGAGGGCAAGGTCGACCTGGACCGGAACACCGACGGTACCCACGGCGCCTCGGACGAGGCCAGCCTCAACCGGCCGCGCATCTCGCAGTCGGAGATGGAGCAGGCGGACAAGGAGTTCCGGGAGGCCGGCACGCGCCACGGCCCGGCGCCGGGCGACAGCGTCACCGACGCCCGCGGCTCCAGCCAGGACGCCAAGATCGGCGGCACCGGCGGCAACGGGACCGGCGGCCTGGGCGCCGACCGCGCCGCGGCCGGCGGCTCGACCGACAAGCAGGCATGACCATACGGGAAAGGGGAACCGCATGGCGGAGAAGAAGGTACTGATCGTCGCCACCTCTCACGGTGAAATGGGCAACGGGGAGATGGGCGGCGCCGGGCATCCCACGGGCGTCTGGCTGGAGGAGCTGGCCGTGCCCTACTACGTGCTGCGCGACGGGGGCGTGTCGGTGACGCTGGCCTCCGTCCGGGGCGGGCCGATCCCGTTCGACCCCCGCAGCATGCCGGACGGCGGCCAGGACGGCGCCCAGGACGTGCCGGAGGCGGTGCGCCGCTTCCTGCGCGACGGGGAGGCGCTGGAGGCCGCCCGCGCCTCGCGCCCGCTGGACGAGGTGGCGGGGGAGCCGTTCGACGCGCTGTTCCTGCCCGGCGGCCACGGCACCATGTGGGACCTGCCAGCAAGCGACACGCTGGCGCTGCTGGTCGGCTCCTACATCGACGACGGGCGCATCGTCGCCGCCGTCTGCCACGGCCCGGCCGGGCTGGTGCGGGCGGTGCGGGGCGACGGCCGGCCGGTCGTGGAGGGCAGGCGGGTCAGCGCCTTCACCAACGGCGAGGAGCACGCCGTCGGCCTCGCCGACACGGTTCCGTTCCTGCTGGAGGACCGGCTGCGCGAGCTGGGCGCGGACTTCCAGAAGGGGCCGGACTGGCAGCCCTTCGCGGTGCGCGACGGGCACCTGATCACCGGGCAGAACCCGCAATCCTCCCAGCTCGTGGCGGAGACGATCCTGGCGGCGCTGGGCATCGCCACCGGCGAGGCGGAGCGGGAGCGGCTGGTGCGCGAGCGCGCCTACGAGATCTGGGAGAGCGAGGGGCGCCCGCACGGCCGGCACGAGGAGCACTGGCAGCGCGCCCATGCCGAGGTGGGCGCCATCCGCGACACCGGGCTGGGCGACGCGGCGGCGGCGATCCGCGACGCCAACGCTCCCCCGGGCCGCACCCGCGGCGTGGAGCCCGGGACCGTGGTGGAGGGCGGCTCGGCCGAGGAGGGCGGGCCCACCCTGGGCGGCGCCGGCACGTCCGGCGACCTGGTGACGCCGCGGCCCTGAGGCGAACTCTCCTCCGGACGCGGGAAAGCCGCCGCCGTCAGTAGTGCGGCGGCGGCTTCTCGTCCTGGGGGGAGGGCGACCAGCCCGATTCCATCTCGGCGAACCGCTCGGTCAGGCGGCGTAGCTGGCGCGTCAGCAGGTCGATGGCCTTGCCCTGGGCCACCACGACGGAGGACAGGTCCTCCGCCATCCGCTCGTAATGGGCGACGCGGCTTTCCAGCTCGACGAGGCGGCGTTCGACAGGGTCGGTCATGGCAGGGCACCGGCAGGGGGCAAGCGGGAGGAAAGGCGCGAGGGGCCGCACCTTACCCCGTCGCGTGCCGCCGGCCTACCCCCGGCCGCCGGCGCGGGGTACGACCAAGGGGGTGTCCGCGCGACCCCGGGCCTTCCCCGGTGTTTCACCAGGGAACGGTTCGGAGGGGCGGGGCCATGGCCGGGGTGCGCATCATCATCGACAACCGGGAGCCGACCGCCATGCGCGGGCTGCTGGCCGCCCACCGGGAGGTGGAGCTGGAGGTGCGGCCGCTCTCCGTCGCCAATTTCGTGATCGGCCCGGACGCCGCGGCGGAGCGCAAGACGGCGGACGACTTCGTGCGCAGCATCCTGGACGGCCGCTTCGCGGACCAGGCCGCCCGCCTCGCCGAGACCTACGGCAAGGTGCTCTGGCTGGTGGAGGGCGATCCCTTCGCGACCGAGGTCGGGATCAGCCGCAACGCCCTGGCCGGCGCGCTGGGGCGGCTGGCGGTGCTGCGCGGCACCTCGCTGGTGCAGACGGAGGACAAGGACCAGACCGCGGCGCTGCTGGTCGCCACCGCCCGCCACCTGCAGACCGACGGCTCGGGCGAGGTGGCGCCGCGCGTCTGCAAGCCGGAGGACCCGGACAGGGCGGCGGAGTTCATCGTCGGCGGGCTGCCCGGCGTCGGCGCGCGGCGCGCCCGGCTGCTGCTGTCGCAATTCGGCTCGGTCGGGGCCGTGTTCCGGGCCGAGGCGGCCGACATCGCCGCCCTGCCGGGCTTCGGCAAGCGCACCGCGGCCGCCATCCGCGCGGCCCTGGACCGCCGCTACGGCGGCGGCGCCCGCCGGGCGGACGGCGGCGACGGCGCCGCGGCGCCCGTGCCGTGAGCGGGGCGGCGATGGAGCAGGCGATCGGGCGGCTGGTGGAGCTGGGGCTGCGCCAGGGCGGGCAGCTCGGCCTCGACCAGGTGCAGGCGGAACTGCCGGTGGACGAGATGGGCGTCGGCGAACTCGCCCGCGTGCTGGAGCGTATCGAGGCGACCGGCGTCACCGTGGAGGTGGAGGACGCCCTCCTGCGCCGCCCCCGCACCGCGCCGGAGGAGGAGGGGCGCGCCGATGCCGTGGTGCTGCCCTTCCCCGGCCGCGAGGATCAGCCGGTGACGGTCCGGCCGGTCTCCTTCGGCGGCGACGTCTCGGAAGGCGCCCGCCCGGCCACCGGCGCCCCGGCCCGCACGGGCGGCGAACCGGCCATCCCGGTGCGCATCCCCTGGCTGGCGCTGGCACTCCTGGCGGCGGTGGCCGTGGTGGCGTACCTGCTGTCGCGGTGAGGGGTGCGAGGCGTTTCGCGGTTGTGGCCGCAACACGGCTTCCGGCATGCCCATAAACCCTCTTCCCGTCATTTCCGCGGAGGCGGGAATCCAGGCATTCAGCGTGCTATGCCGCGGGGCTGAAGGGCGCCCACGGTACCGCTGGCACCCCTGTCCCGGCCGGATAGCGGGCCGAATGCCTGGACCCCCGCCTCCGCGGGGGTGACGAACAAAAGGGGAAGCGGGACGGCCCGCCTCCGCCGGGTCACGCAAAAGAGGCGGCAGTGGTGCAACCTCTCCCCGCGCCCGCGGCAGTGGCGGAAGGGCAGCGGTGCCCCCCGTCACTTCTTCGCCGATTCCGGCGCCAGGGGCGGGTCGCGGCGCAGGCCGCGGCGGCGGATGGCGTCCCAGGCCTCGCGGGCGGTGTCGACGATCTCGAAATGGCCGAGGTCGCCGGGGCTGACCATGCCCGCGTCCACCAGCGCCTGGAAGTCCACCACCCCGCTCCAGAAGGCCCGGTCCACCAGCACGATGGGGAGCGGCGAGGCCTTGTTGGTGGAGCGGAGGTTCAGGATCTCGAACAGCTCGTCCAGCGTGCCGAAGCCGCCGGGGAAGACGGCCAGCGCGTTGGCGCGCTGGGCCAGGTGGAACTTCCGCATGTGGAAGTAATGGAAGTTGAAGGTCAGTTCCGGCGTGCTGTAGGGGTTCGGCCCCTGCTCGTGCGGCAGGGTGATGTTGAGCCCGACGCTGGGCGCGCCGACGTCGTGGGCGCCGCGGTTGGCGGCCTCCATGATGCCGGGCCCGCCGCCGGAGCAGATCACGTTGTCGCGCATCCCGTCCGCGGCGGGGGTGAGCGCGCCGCCCTCGGTCGAGACCATGCGGCCGAACGCACGCGCCTCCTCGTACCAGCGGGTGCGGGCGGCGTAGGCCTCGGCGGCCGCGCGCTCCTCCGGCGTGCGGGCGGCGGCGCGCCGGGCCTCGGCCTGCTCGGGCGAAGGGACGCGGGCGCTGCCGAAGACGACGATGGTGGAGCGCACGCCCCAGGCGCGCAGCTTCTCCTCCGCCTTCGCGTATTCCAGCATGAAGCGCACCCCGCGCATGCTGTCGCCCAGCAGGAACTCCTCGTCCCGCACCGGCAGCAGGTAGCTGCGGCCGTAGTCCTCAGCCGTGTCGTCGGTCATGCCGGTTCCTTTCCATTCGCGCCGGTCCCAGCAAAGCGCGGATGCGTCCCGGCGGGCAAGCACGGCCTTGGGGGAACGGGGCGCCCCTATCGGTCGGGGAGCCGACGCCCCTTCGATAGGCGCACTACCCTGTTTGCCTTTTGGACCCGCGGGGGAGCCGGGGCGTAGGCTTGCTGCCTTCCAGTCACCCGGGATTCGCCGATGCCAGAAGTCCAGCCGCAGTATCGCCGGACCCGACCGCCGCTCCCGGGCCGCGGGGGAGCCGGTCGGCGGGCGGGCGTGCGGGCGCTTGTACTGGCGCTTTTCCTGGCTTTGCTTGCCGCGCTGCCGGTTCCCGGCCTGGCGCGACAGGAGGACCCGGCCGCCATCGCCGCCAGCCTGGCGGAAATGCTGCGCGCCGCCCGCAGCGTCGTCTCCAACCACCAGGAGCTCATCAACGACCCCAAGCGCGGGGACAAGGGACTGACCGGCGACCGTGTGGTGGCGGAGGCGGTCGCGGCCTACCGCAAGACGACCGGGGTGGACCCGCTGGCGCTCGACCCGCAGAGCCGCCACGGCCGGCTGATCCGGGCGGAGATGGACAGCATCCGCGCCGTGGTGGACCGCCACCGCGACCTGATCGACCAGATCGGCGTCGGCTTCAAGGCCTTCATCCCCGCCGTCTTCGCCCGCATGGTGACCGAGGAGTTCGACGCGCGCGTGGACGACGCCGCCATCAAGGTGACGGCGCCGCCGCGCCTGGTGCGCAACCGCAAGGCCCGCCCCGACGCCTGGGAGAGCGAGATCATCGCCACCCGCTTCTCCTCGCCGCAGTGGGAGCGGGGAAAGCCCATCTCAGCCAACGCCAAGGTGGAGGGCCGGCCGGCCTTCCGCATGCTGGTGCCGGAGTACTACACGCCGTCCTGCCTGTCCTGCCACGGGGCCCCGGCGGGCGAGGTGGACATCACCGGCTACGAGAAGGAGGGGGGTGCCGCCGGCGACCTGGGCGCCGTCATCAGCATCACCCTGTTCGACTGAGATGAGCGGCGGGCTGGACGCGGCGGGCTGGACGGCGGCGGACGCGGCCCCGGCGCGCCGCGCGCCGGTCTTCGGCCTGTCGATCCGCCAGCGCGTGGTGATGCTGGCCGTCGTCCTGCTGGCGATGCTGGGGGCGACCAACCTCTACCTGCTGCGCCAGCTCTCCGCCGGGTCCGCCCGGGTGGTGGCGGCGACCGAGCTGTTCGGCCTGCTGGAGAGCGCCAACGCCGCCTCCCGCGCATACGGCGACACCAAGTACTGGCTGGCCGACCTGGCGGTCAGCCTGCTCACCCAGTCGGAGCGCAACGCCGAGTCGGCGCGCCGCGACCTCGACCGCCACCTGGAGACGCTGGCCGGCTACGACCCCGAGGCGGTGCGGGTGATCCGGGAGGAGACGGCGGAGTTCCACCGCATCGCGCTGCAGGCGGTGGACGCCTACACCGACGACCGGCGCGTCATCGGCAACACGCTGCTGGCCCAGGCCAGAGGCCATGCCGCCCTGGTGGACCAGCGGCTGGACGCGCTGGTGGGCCGGCTGCGCGCGCAGGCCGAGCGCTCGCGCGACGAGACGCTGGACGACACCGCGCAGGCCGGCCGGATCGCCATGGCGCTTGCCGCCGCCGCGGTCCTGTCGGGCCTGCTGCTGGCCTACCTGGTGCTGCGCTCCATCGTCCAGCCGCTGCGCGACCTGGTGGAGGCGATGCGGCGCATCACCCGGGGGGACATGACCGCACCCATCCCGCCGGTGACCCGGGACGAGATCGGCTCGATGGCGCGCACGCTGTCCCTCTTCAAGGAGGGCGTGGCGGAGCGCGAGCGGCTGGCGGCGGAGACCGAGCGCCAGAAGCGCATGGTGGAGACCGCCATCGAGAGCATCGGCGAGGGCTTCATCCTCTACGATCCGGACGACCGGATCGTGCTGGCCAACAGCCGCTTCCGCGCGCTCTACCCCGGCATCGCCGACCTGGTCGTGCCGGGCGCCCGCTTCAGCGACGTGATCGTGGAGCTGGCCCGGCGGGGCATCAACGACTACGGCGGCAAGGACCCCGAGGAGTGGCTGGCCGACCGCATCCGCCAGCACCGCGCCGCCGACACGCTGTTCGAGCAGCACTACGCCGACGGCGGCTGGGTCCGCATCGCGGAGCGCCCGACCAACGACGGCGGCATCGTCGGCGTCTACACCGACATCACCGAGCTGAAGCAGCGCCAGTTCGAGCTGATGGACGCCAAGCTGGAGGCGGAGGCGGCGAACCGGACCAAGAGCCAGTTCCTCGCCAACATGAGCCACGAGCTGCGCACGCCGCTGAACGCCATCATCGGCTACAGCGAGATGCTGCTGGAGGACGCCGAGGCCGACGGGAACGAGGCCGCGGCCGACGATCTGCGCAAGATCGTCACCGCCGGCCGGCACCTGCTGTCGCTCATCAACGACGTGCTCGACCTCTCCAAGATCGAGGCGGGCAAGCTGGACCTCTGCTGGGAGACGCTGGAGGTGCGCCCGCTGGTGGAGGAGGTGGCCGTCACCATGGCGCCGCTGGCCGAGCGCAACGGCAACCGGTTCGAGGTCCACGTCGCGCCTGAGGTTTCGACGCTGCACACCGACGGCATGCGGGTGAAGCAGGCACTGCTGAACCTGCTGGGCAACGCCTTCAAGTTCACCCATTCCGGCCTGGTGCGCCTCGACGTGCGGCTGGAGCCGTTCGAGGGGGTGCCGGCGGTGCGCTTCGACGTGACCGACACCGGCATCGGCATCTCGCCCGACCAGGCCGCGCGCCTGTTCGAGAGCTTCAACCAGGCCGACAGCTCCACCACCAAGAAATACGGCGGCACCGGCCTCGGCCTCGCCATCAGCCGCCGGCTCTGCCGCATGATGGGCGGCGACATCCAGGTGGAGAGCGAGGTCGGCCGGGGCTCCACCTTCACCATCCTGCTGCCCCTGGTCCCCCGGCCGGAGCCGGCGCCGCAGCCGGAGGCGGACAAGGGCCCCGCCGCGGCGACCTCGCGCAGGCTGGTCCTGGTCATCGACGACGACCCGGCGGTGCGCGCCATCATGGCGCGGCTGCTGGGGCGCGAGGGGTACGAGGTTCTGTGGGCCTCCAACGGGCTGGACGGCCTCCGGCTGGCGCGGGAGCGGCGGCCGGCGGTCATCACGCTGGACGTGAAGATGCCCCAGCCCGACGGCTGGAGCGTGCTGGCCTCCCTCAAGGCCGATCCCGACGTGGCCGACATCCCCGTCGTCATGCTGACCATCATGGACGAGCAGCCCAAGGGGCTGGCGCTGGGGGCGGCGGACTACCTGACCAAGCCGGTGGACCGGGCGGCGCTGATGCGGGCGCTCAGGCGCCACTGCCCGGCCGGCGGGCGGGCCGGGCGCGCCCTGCTGGTGGACGACGACGCCGGCTTCCGCGCGCTGACCCGGCGCGCGCTGGAGGCCGACGGCTGGAGCGTGGCGGAGGCCCCGGACGGGGCGGCGGCGCTGGCGGCGCTGGAGACGGGCCGGCCGGACCTGGTCCTGCTCGACCTCTGCATGCCCGTGATGGACGGGTTCGAGTTCCTGACCGCGGTCCGCTCCGACGAGCGCTGGCGCGGCCTGCCCGTCATCGTGGTTACCGCCAAGGACCTCTCGGAGGGGGAGCGGCGCCAGCTGGACCGGACTGTTGAAAGGGTGCTGGCGAAGGGCGCGGAGGAGGGCACGGCCCTGCTGGGCGCCATCCGCGAGGCCGTCGCCGGCGCGGCGGAAGGACACCGGGAGGGCTGAGGCGTGCCGACGATCCTGTTGGTCGAGGACAACGACATCAACCGCGACATGCTGGGAAGGCGCCTGGTGCGCAAGGGCTTCGAGGTGGTGTTCGCCATCGACGGGCTGGAGGGCGTGCGCCTGGCGGCCGAGCGGGCGCCCGACCTGATCCTGATGGACATGAGCCTGCCGGTCATGGACGGCTGGGAGGCGACGCGGCGCATCAAGCAGGCGCCGGAGACCGGCGCCATCCCCGTCATCGCGCTGACCGCGCACGCCATGTCCACCGACCGGGAGAAGGCGCTGGAGGCGGGCTGCGACGACTACGACACCAAGCCTGTGGAACTGCCGCGCCTGCTCTCCAAGATCGAGCGGCTGCTGGGCGGGCTGCCGTCATGAGCGGGCTGCTGAACGAACTCCGCCACGAGCTGCGCACGCCGCTCTCGCGCATCGTCGGCTACGGCGACATCCTGCTGGAGCATGCCGGCGCGCTGGACGGGACCCAGGCCGACGACCTGCGCCGCGTCGTGGGGGCGGCCCGCGACATGGTGGATTTGACCGACAAGCGCCTGGACCAGGTGGTGGCGGCGCGCGACCCGGCGCGCCTGTCGGCCTACCGGCACGAGTTCCGCAACCGGCTGAACCAGGTCATCGGCTACGGCGAGATCATCCGCGAGGACGCGGAGGCCGACGGCAACGCGGCGCTCGCCGCCGACCTCACCATCATCGTGGACGCCGCGCGCGAGCTGGTGGACCTGGTGGCCGGCATCCTGACCGCGGAGACGCTGGAGCGCGGCACCGTCGCCCGGCGCGGGGCGGCGGGGCTGGAGTCCGTGCTGGAGATCCCGGCTCCGCCGGCGTCGGCGCGCGTCGGCACGCTGGGCGGCATGATCCTGGTCGTGGACGACAACCAGTGGAACCGCGACCTGCTGTCCCGCCGCCTGCGCGAGCTGGGCCACGCGGTGGAGACGGTGGACTCGGGCGAGGCGGCGCTGGAGATCATGGCGTGCCAGTGCTTCGACCTGGTCCTGCTGGACATCCACATGCCCGGCATGAACGGCTTCCAGGTGCTGGGCCACATGAAGCAGGACCCGGGGCTGCGCTCGGTCCCCGTCATCGTCGTCTCGGCGCTGGACGACATCTCCCACATCGTCACCTGCATCGAGCTGGGCGCCCAGGACTTCCTGCCCAAGCCCTTCGAGCCGGCCCTGCTGCGCGCCCGGGTGGACGCCTGCCTGGAGATGAAGCGCATGCGCAACCAGGAGGTCAGCTTCCTCGCCAAGCTGAAGGCGGCGGAGCAGCGGGCGAACCAGCTCCTCTCCGCCATCTTCCCCGGCAACGTGGTGGCGGAGCTGAAGGCCACCGGGGCGGTGCAGCCGCGCCGGCACGAGACGGTGGCGGTGCTGTTCTGCGACGTGGTCGGCTTCACCCCCTACTGCGAGCGCCACGGGGCGGAGGAGGTGGTCGCCCACCTGCGCGAGATGGTGGAGGCGCTGGACGAGCTGGCGGAGCGGCACGGGCTGGAGAAGATCAAGACCATCGGCGACGCCTTCCTCGCCACCTGCGGGCTGCTGGCGCCGGCGGAGAACCCGCTGCTCCCGGCGCTGCGCTGCGGGCTCGACATGATCCGCACGGTGAAGGCGCAGGCGCCGGGCTGGGACCTCCGCGTCGGGGTGGAGGTCGGGCCCGTCGTCGCCGGCGTGGTGGGCAAGCGGCAGTACCTGTTCGACGTCTGGGGCGACACCGTCAACACCGCCGCCCGCATCCAGACCGCCGCCCGCCCCGGCACCGTCGCCACCAGCGCCCGCGCCTGGGCCGCCGTCGAGGGCCTCTGCGCCGGCCGCTCGATGGGGCAGGTCCAGCTGAAGGGCAAGGGCCTGGTGGAGATCATGGAGTGCACCGGGTTGCTGGAGGGGGAGGTCCGGCGGGCGTCGTAAGGCAGGGTGCGCCGGCACCACGCTTCATGAGGAGCGTGGGATGCCGAGCCCGGTATGGCCTGGACGCAGCCTGGACGAAGGTCGCATGGAGCGCAGCGGAATGCGACGGTCCCGGCCGACTGGACGGCGCCGGCACCGCCGCCTATGCCGCGCGCCGCGCCACCCGCCGCTGCCAGAGCATCAGCGCCGGCACCACGCCGAGTTCCATCACGAGCGCCGCTGCGTGCGGCCAGCCCGGCAGGCCCTCCGACAGCGCCGCCCCCGCCCGGGCGAGGCCGCCTGTCACGACGACCGCGCCGGCCGCCTGGAAGCGGGCGGTCCGGCGCCCGATGTCCGGCACCGCCGACAGGAACACCAGGCCCAGGCCGAGCAGGAGGCCGGAGAGGTAGCGGAAGTGGCTGCCCATGTCGGCCGGCCATCCCTCCATGCCCGGGATCATGCCAGGGCCCTCCAGCACGCCGGCCAGCCCCGCCGACAGCGGGACGAGGCAGGCCACGGCCACGGCGGCCTGGAGCGCGCGGCGCTCCAACCAGTCAGGCATGGATACGCTCCCTTCCGGTCGCCGCGCGGGACCGCGCGGCTGGGACCAGCATGGCCGCCGGCCATTCCGCGATCCAGAGGGATCAATCCGCACCCGCCGCCTGTTCGCCAGTCGGGCCGGGCCGGAGGAGTGCGGGCGGGTGGAGATCGATCCCTACATTGCGGTCCTCACCGGCTTCGGCGCGCTGATCCTGCTGGTGGCGTGGCTGCCCATGCTGCTGAAGGAGATGCCGCTGTCGCTGCCGATCGTCTGCGTCGGCATCGGCTACCTGCTGTTCCGCTTCGGCAGCGCCGGGGAGGAGCCGCACCCGCTGCGCTACCCCGAGCTGACCGAGCGCATGACCGAGCTGGTGGTCATCGTCTCGCTGGCGGGCTGCGGGCTGAAGCTGGACCGGCTGCTGGGCTGGGGGCGCTGGCAGCTGACCTGGCGGCTGCTGGGCGTCGCCATGCCGCTCTGCATCCTGGCGCTGGCCTTCCTCGGCTGGACCCTGATGGGGCTGGGGCTGGCGGCGGCGGTGCTGCTGGGCGCCTCGCTGGCGCCGACCGATCCGGTGCTGGCCGCCGACGTGCAGGTCGGCCCGCCGGGATCGGGGGAGGAGGACGAGGTGCGCTTCAGCCTGACCTCGGAGGCGGGGCTGAACGACGGGCTGGCCTTCCCCTTCGTGAACCTGGCGGTGGCGCTCGCCCTGCACGTCGGCATGGCCGAGGAGGCGGCGCCCGGCGCCTGGCTGGGCCACTGGGCGGCGGTGGACGTGGCCTGGAAGATCGCCGCCGGGACGGTGGTGGGCTGGACCGTGGGGCGGGTGCTGGCCTACCTGACCTTCCACCTGCCGAACCGCGCCCGGCTGTCGCGCACCGGCGACGGGTTCCTGGCGCTTGCCCTGACCTTCCTGTCCTACGGGCTGACGGAGATGGCGCACGGCTACGGCTTCCTGGCCGTGTTCCTGGCGGCGCTGGCTTTCCGCCGCTCCGAGCGCGACGACCGCTACCACGAGAAGCTGCACGGCTTCGCGGAGGAGGCGGAGCGGCTGCTGATGATGGTGATCCTGGTGCTGTTCGGCGGCGCCGTCGCGGAGGGGCTGCTGGACCCGCTGACCTGGGAGGCGGCGGCGGCCGGCCTGCTGTTCATCTTCCTGGTGCGGCCCGCCGCGGTGTGGCTGGGGTTCCTGGGAAGCGGACGGCCGGCGTCGGAGACGCTGACCATCGGCTTCTTCGGCATCCGCGGGCTGGGGTCCTTCTACTACGTCGCCTACGCGCTGAACCACGCGCCCTGGCCCGTCGAGGTCGGGGCGCAAATCTGGGCCGCGGTCGGCTTCGTGGCGCTGGTCTCCATCGTCCTGCACGGGACGACGGTGACGCCGGTCATGCGCCGCCTGGACGAGGGGCGCAAGCGGGCGGGGATCAGCTCCCCGCCGCCGGCAGCTTGAGCGCGTCCTGGCCCCACAGCGCCTCCAGCCGGGCGTCGCGGCCGCAGCCGTAGCGGTAGTAGCGGTACTTCAGCCCGTTCCGCTCCTTGTAGTCCTGGTGGTAGGCCTCGGCCGGGTAGAAGGGCTGGGCGTCGGCGATCTCGGTCACGACCGGCTTGCCGAGGCGGCCGGAGGCGTCGAGCGCCCGCCGGCTCTCCTCCGCGATGCGCTTCTGCTCGGGATCGGCGGCGTAGATGGCGGTGGTGTAGCTGTGGCCGCGGTCGCAGAACTGGCCGCCGGCGTCCACCGGGTCGATGGTGCGCCAGAAATACTCCACCAGCTGGGCGTAGCTGACGCGCGCCGGGTCGTAGGTCACGCGCACCGCCTCGCGGTGGCCGGTGTCCTTGTAGGAGACCTCCTCGTAGGTGGGGTTGGCGGTGCGGCCGCCGGTGTAGCCGGAGACCGTCTCCACCACGCCCGGCACCTTGTCGAAGTCGGACTCCACGCACCAGAAGCAGCCGCCGGCGAAGACCGCCGTGCGCGTCTCGGCCGCGTGCGCGGCGCCGCCCGCCGCCATCAGGAGAAGCGCGGCGGCAAACAGGGATCGCATCGACATCGTACTTCCTCAGGCCGGCTTGAAGGTCATGGCGACGCCGTTCATGCAGTAGCGCAGGCCGGTCGGCGGCGGCCCGTCCTCGAACACGTGGCCCAGGTGCCCGCCGCAGTCGGCGCAGTGCACCTCGGTGCGGACCATGAAGAACTTGCGGTCCTCCGACGTGCCGACCGCGTCCGGCAGCGGCCGGGTGAAGCTGGGCCAGCCGGTGCCGCTGTCGAACTTGTCGGAGGAGGCGAACAGCGCGTTGTCGCAGCCGGCGCAGTGGAAAGTGCCGGTGCGGTGCTCGTTGTTGAGCGGGCTGGTGCCCGCGCGCTCGGTCCCGTGGCCGCGCAGCACGTCGTACTGCGCCGGCGTCAGCAGCTTCCTCCACTCGGCATCGGTCTTGGCGATGCGGAAGGTGCCGCCCTCCGCCGCGCGGGCGCCGGTCGCGGCCGCGGTGCCCATCAGCCCGGCGAGGCCGCCCAGGAATTGCCGCTTGGTCATCATCGTGCCCTCGGATAGCGGGTTTCGTCTGCCGCTAATCTGGGGGCGCCGGGGCCCGGAGGCCATAGGCATCAGGCCCGGACGGCGTTCACACCGTCGTGAGGGGCCCGTGAACGGCGGCGGGAGGCGGCGCGGCTGCCCTCACGCTCGGAGTAGGCGCGGGTGATCTCCGCCCCCAGCAGGAAGATGGAGGCGGAGTAGTAGACCCACATCAGCACCAGCACGAACGACCCCGCCGCCCCGTAGGCCGAGGCGACGCCGGCGGTGCCGAGGTAGATCCCGATCAGCACCTTGCCCAGGATGAACAGCAGCGCCGTCACCCCCGCCCCGAACCACAGGTCGCGCCAGGGGATGCGGGTGTCCGGCAGGACCCGGAAGACGAGCGCGAACAGCAGCGTGAACACCGCCAGCGCGGTCAGCGCGTTGGTCAGCCACAGCAGGGCCGCCAGGTCGGGCAGGAAGGAGCCCAGCCAGTCGGTGATGGCCGCCAGCGCCGCGCTGACCGTCAGCGAGACGATCAGCAGGAAGCCGATCGCCCCCACCAGCGCCAGCCCCTTCAGCCGCGCCTTCACCAGCCAGGTCAGGGTCGATTCCGGCGGCGGCTCCGCCTTCCAGACGCGGTCGAGGGAGGCCTGCAGCTCGGCGAACACCGTCGTGGCGCCGATGAGGATGGTGACGATGCCGATGATGCCGGCGGCGGTGCCCGTCTCCTTGTCGCGGGCGCTGGCGACGACGGCCTGCACGGCCTCCGCCGCCTCCCCGCCGACGAGGCCGCGGATCTGGTCGGCCAGCGCCCCGTGCGCCGCCTCCTGGCCCAGCACCAGCCCGGCGACGGCGGTCACCAGGATCATGATGGGGGCCAGCGAGAAGGTCGTGTAGAAGGCGATCGACGCCGCCATGCTCATGGCGCCGTCGTTGAACCAGCCCGTGCCGGCGTCGGCCAGCACCGCCCAAGCGCGTCGCGCGACCCCCATGCCGCCGCCTCCCGGTCAGCCCGTTCAGGGAGAAACGCCCTTGCGGCGCCCCGGGTTTCCGTCAGCGCGCCAGCACGCGCGAACCCTGGCCCCGGTCCTGCACCAGCGCCGCGATCGCGGCGGCGATCTTGGCGCCGCCCGCCTCGGAGGGCTCGATGGGGTTGGCGTAGTCGTCCGCCCGGTCGCAGATCAGGCGCAGGTCCAGCAGGTCGATGCCGCGGCCGAACGCCTCCCGGGTGATGGCGTCGTTGAACAGGGTCAGCGCGGTCACCACCAGCCGCTGGTAGCGGGGATCGGGGAAGCGCGCGTCGTAGATGGTGCAGACCGCGGTCGGCAGCCGCAGCGCCGCCACCCGGTCCAGCATGGCGCGGTACTCCGCCGCGAAGCCCTCCCGCACCTCCGCCAGCCGCGCCACCGCCTCCGCCATGGAGCGGGCGGGCGCCTCCAGCAGGTGGGACTGGCGCAACGCGTCGTTGCCGCCGACGCTGACCACCAGGTGGGTGGCGCCGTCCGGCACCCGCGCCAGCTGCGAGGCCACGCCCGACGTCACCGCCCCGTCCACCGCCGCCAGCGTGGCGGTCCAGCCGGCGGGCAGGGCGGCGCGGACCTGGCGCACCACGTCGGGCGCGCCGGCCACGTAGGCGGCGTTGTCGAAGATGCTGTCGCCCAGCAGAACGACGTGTCCCATGGTTGTGGCCCTCCCTCTCGGCCCTCCCTCTCGGCCCAGCCGGCTCAGCCCAGCCGGATGCGGACGGTCTGGACCCCGTCGCGCACCTCGACGTCGATCACCTCGGGCGGCGGCTTCGCCTTCACGATGCTGATGTCGCCGTTGCGCTCCAGCCAGGCCTCCGCCACCTGGGAGAGGTCGGTCAGCCCCTTGCGGCGCAGGTCCTCCTCCAGGTCGTGGCGGGTCAGGTGGGCGTGGCGCATGGTCTTCCAGTCCACGGTGCCGTCCTTCACCAACGGGTAGGCGTGACCCTTCACCGTGGCGCCGAACCAGTGCGCCCTGAGGGCGATGCCCGACATCAGCCAGTGCATCGCCAGCAGCACGGCGGCGGCGGCCAGCGTCGGCAGGAAGGGCGCGTTGCCGGTGATGGCGCGGCTGACGACAGACCCCAGCATGATGCCGAGGATGACGTCGAAGGCCGTGGCCTTGCCCATGAAGCGCTTCTTGCCCATGCGCACGATGGCGACCGTCACCAGGTAGACGATGGCGGCCCTGAGCGCCATCTGGCCGGCGCCCATCTCCTTGTTGTCGATGCCGATCCCCAGCGCCTCGTTCACCAGCCCGGCGAAACCCTCCACGACCCGTCCCTCCACCGCCTCCGATGGGGGGACAACAGGGGGAGGGGTCCGCAAGTCGCGATCTAGGCGCCCGCCGGCTGTTTCCCCGTGCAGTCGAACCTTAACTGGGAGGGCTTGAGATGGCGGAGCAGCGGAAGGACGGCCAGCAGGGCGGCTGGACCGGGAAGGACCAGAAGGAGGCGGCGGAGAAGGGCCAGGGCGCCGAGATCGGCGGCACGCACGGCGGCGGCCAGGACTCCGAAAAGGCCGGCTCCGAAAAGCGCGGTTCCGGAAAGGC
>DASPKT010000122.1:0-3221 GCA_035627915.1 Azospirillaceae bacterium | reverse complement strand
GGCGCCTGGATCAGGCGCGTCCATGCCGACGGCGACGAGGCCAAGGCCGACCGCAAGTTCGCGCAGATGAAGCAGAGCTTCGCCGTCTACGGCCGCGCGGAGTCGGAGGCCTTCGCCCGCCGCAGCCGCACCTGGACGATCTGGCTGGGGTTCCTGGGTGCCTTCCTGCTGAACATCGACAGCTTCAGCCTGCTGAACGGCTACCTTTCCGACCCCGCGGCGCGGGTCCGGGTGCTGGGGCTGCAGGCCCGCATCCTGGAGGGCGACCTGTCCCGCATGCCCGAGGCCGGCACGGGCGAGGCGGAGCGCAAGGTGCAGGAGGCGCAGCAGCGCGTGGTGGACGCGGCCCGGGCGATCCAGGGCTCCGGCCTCGTCCCGCCGGAGGTCCGGGACGAGCTGGAGGAGGTGGTGGAGGCCGCGGAGACGGCGCAGGAGGCGTTCGACGAGGCGGCGGCGACCGCCCGCTCCACATTGCTGCTGGCGACCACCATGACGGAGACCTTCAACATCGGCTGGACCCTCTACCCGAACTGCTACGAAGGCTCCACCGACCTGCGCTGCATGGACCTCCGCCGGCGCCTGGCCGCCAAGGCGCCCGCCAAGCCCGCGACCCAGCCCGCAACCCCGCCTGCCACCCAGCCCGGGACGCCGCCCGCATCGAAGCCCATGGTGCTGGCGGCGGTCCAGCCCGCGCCCCCGGCGCCGGGACTGCTGTCGCACTTCCCGTTCCTGGAGACGCTGGGCTTCGTCGTCGCCAACGACGGGGCGGGGTTCCTGCGCTGGTTCGCCGGCGTCTTCGTGACCGGCATCCTGCTGGGGCTGGGCACGCCCTTCTGGGTCCAGGTCTTCAACAACCTGCTGAAGATGCGCAACCTGCTGCCCAACGCCGGCGGCGGGGCGCGCCAGCCGAGGCCAAGCGTGCCGGCCGGGCCGGTGGCGGACCAGGCCCCGGCGGGCCAGCCCCAGGTGCGCTGACCCGGGTGCGGTGACCCGGGTGCGCTGAGCCGAGCCCGCCCGGGCCCATGACGCGGAAAGGGCGCCACCCCTGGGGATGGCGCCCTTTTCCTTACCTGCCTGGTGGCCGGCGCCTCACTTGGGCGCCAGCACCATGATCATCTGCTTGCCCTCGAGCTTCGGCATCTGCTCGACC
This sequence comes from Azospirillaceae bacterium, assembly GCA_035627915.1. Taxonomy (GTDB): domain Bacteria; phylum Pseudomonadota; class Alphaproteobacteria; order Azospirillales; family Azospirillaceae; genus DASPKT01. The sequence continues at coordinate 2,071 of DASPKT010000122.1, read as the reverse complement.
TTGGCCAGCTCGTCGAGCTGGTCGCGGACGCGCACAAGGACGTTCATGCCGAGGTCCTGGTGGGCCATCTCGCGGCCGCGGAAGCGCATGGTGACCTTCACCTTGTCGCCTTCCTCGAGGAACCGCCGGGCGGCGCGCATCTTCACGTCGTAGTCGTTGTCATCGATGTTCGGCCGGAGCTTGATCTCCTTGACCTCGATGATCTTCTGCTTCTTGCGCGCCTCGGCGGCCTTCTTCTGGGCCTCGTACTTGAACTTGCCGTAGTCGAGGATCTTGCAGACCGGCGGCTCCGCGTTCGGCGACACCTCGACCAGGTCGAGGCCGGCCTCTTCCGCCGCCATGAGGGCGTCGCGGATGCCGACCACGCCGACCATGTCGCCGTTGGCGTTGATGAGCCGGACGGACCGGGCGTTGATCTCCCGGTTGATACGGGGCCCGTCGCGCGTCGGGGCCGATTCCTGGATGGGCCTGGCTATGGAACAATCTCCGTCGATAGAGGGGGCGGCGGCGCGGCCGGGACGGGCCCGGCGGGATGGGGCCGCTCGCCCCCGGTTGTCACAACTGCACTATCTCTAAAACGAGGGCTCGTCGTTGTCGAGTGCCGCGGGAGGGGTGGCCTCAGACTTCAGCAGCCTTACCGCCTCGTCCAGCGATACCACTTCCTGGTCCTTCCCGCCCAGCCGCCGGATGGCGACCGTCCGGTTCTCCGCCTCGCGGGCACCCACGACCAGCATGACCGGGACCTTGGCCAGGCTGTGCTCGCGGACCTTGAGGTTGATCTTCTCGTTGCGGGTGTCGGTCTCGACCCGGATGCCGGCCCGGCCCAGCGCCTTCGCCACGTCCGCGGCGTAAGCATCGGCGTCCGACACGATGGTCGCCACGACCGCCTGCACCGGGGCCAGCCACAGCGGGAACTTGCCGGCGTAGTGCTCGATCAGCATGCCGATGAAGCGCTCCAGCGAGCCCAGGATGGCGCGGTGGAGCATGACCGGGCGGTGCCGCTGGCTGTCGGCGCCGATGTAGCTGATGTCCAGGCGCTCCGGCAGCACCGCGTCATACTGCAGCGTGCCGCACTGCCAGGTGCGCCCGATGGCGTCGGTCAGGTGGAACTCCACCTTCGGGCCATAGAAGGCGCCCTCGTTCGGCAGCTCCTCGAAGGGCAGGCCGGCGGCGTTCAGCGCGTCGCGCAGCGCCTTCTCCGCCATGTCCCAGGTCTCGTCGGAGCCGGCGCGCACGTCGGGGCGCAGCGCTAGCTTCACGTCGATCTTCTCGAAGCCCAGCTCCTTGTAGACGCCCAGCTGCAGCTTGAAATAGTCGGCCGCCTCGTCCGCCGCCTGCTCGGGCGTGCAGAAGATGTGGGCGTCGTCCTGGGTGAAGGCGCGGACGCGCAGGATGCCGTGCAGCGCGCCCGAGGGCTCGTTGCGGTGGCAGGAGCCGAACTCGGCCATGCGCAGCGGCAGGTCGCGGTAGCTCTTCAGCCCCTGACGGAAGATTTGGGCGTGGGCCGGGCAGTTCATCGGCTTCACGCCGAGCATCCGCTCGTTGCCCTGCTCGTCCACGGACTCCCGGATCTTGAACATGTTGTCGCCGTACATGTCCCAGTGCCCGGATGCCCGGAACAGCGAGCTGTCGTAGAGCTGCGGCGTGCGCACCTCGACGTAGCCGGCCTGGGCCAGCTTGGCGCGGATGTAGTTCTCCAGGGTGCGGTACAGCGTCCAGCCCTTGGCGTGCCAGAACACGCTGCCGGCTGCCTCCTCCTGGAGGTGGAACAGGTCCATCTCCCGGCCGAGCTTGCGGTGGTCCCGCTTCTCCGCCTCCTCGATCTGGTGCAGGTGCTCGGCCAGCTCCTTCTCGGTCCGCCAGGCGGTGCCGTAGATGCGCTGCAGCATCGGGTTGCGGCTGTCGCCGCGCCAGTAGGCGCCGGCCACCTTGAGCAGCTTGAAGGCGCCCATGCGGCCGGTGCTCGGCATGTGCGGGCCGCGGCACAGGTCGATGAAGTTGCCCTGGCGGTAGGTGGTGATGCGCTCGCCCTCGGGGATCGCCGCGATCAGCTCGGCCTTGTAGCGCTCGC